>NZ_JAHKSP010000046.1:0-165990 GCF_021733735.1 Mycetohabitans sp. B2 | reverse complement strand
AAGTGAGCACAGGCGCGCAGCGATACGTCACAAGCGCGAGGTTTTTGGCGGGTAACACAAGCCGGCGGATAAGCCGCGGTATGACAGGCAGGCGGTGCAAGCGGGCAACGGCAGGGGGCACCGGTTCGGCATCTATGTTTTTTGACCTACTACCGCGACGCTGCTTGCCGGCACATTAAACGGCACGCCGGCTTGCTAGCGCAATTTTAAAATTATTGATGACGCCCTCTTACGACTAGCGTTTTCCAGTCTGTCAGACGGTTTTGACCTCGTTAAGCAGGTCTGGGTGACGATCCAACAACTTGAACAGCTTGACCAAGGCCAGCGGCGGTTTAGTCTTGCCATTCTCGTAGCGCGAGAAAGCATTGACGCCACCGCCGAAAAGTTCGGCAGCCTGCCGCTGGTCAAGGCCGAGCCTCTTGCGCACTTTGGAGATATAGCCGGGATCAACATAGGCGGCATTGACTTGACGCTGGAACAAGCCCACCAGTTCGCTATAGCGGTCGCCGTGTTCACGGTCCAAGACGACTTCACCGCAGGCAGGGCAAAAGTCGCCTGTTACCGCTGGAATGGAGGTGGTTTCACCTTTGTAAGTGTAGGGCACATCGCGGGTATCGTGGATCAGTTCCGCCGCGCCGCAGCATGGGCATTTCATGGTCACAGCTCCTTGAAAGAAACGATCAGCACGTCATCAATGACGGTCAGCTTCAGGTACACCTGATCGCCAATTGCTGTCCTGGCGTGATACACGTCCTGCCAAATACGATGATTGGCATGGGTCGTCATGCTCTTGTAGAAGTCGGCAGGAGTGAGCGCCAAAACAACGGCACACATCCCGGCCAGATCATTGATGCCAAGTTCACGCGCTCCACTGTAGGCGCTAGCTGTGGCCCGGACTTGTCCGACCCTGACCAAATCTTTGACGACTGGCAGTTTACAGTGCGGGGTACCTTTCTCCATGCAGCCATTTTAACCTAATGGGTTGATTTGAGAAATAGGTTAATAGCAAGAGTTGGAAGACGCTTATGATGCCGAGGATGGGGACAAGGGGAAGGTTCGGCGCGCGTTGGCGCTTGTTGCTCACCAGCGCGGCGAGCCGTTCGGGCTGCCCGATATCCCCGCTGAGGATACGGCCACCTACGAGATGATCAGCCGTGCCGACACTGTCGGCGTATTCCAGATCGAATCGCGCGCAGATGAGCATGTTGTCCCGCCTGCGATCCGAGCGACGCGATGCGAACGGCGCTAGCGCGCACACTCGGGGTGCCGATCTTCCAAGAGCAAGTGATGCAAGTGGCGATGCTGGCCGCCGGCTTTACTGCGGGAGAAGCGGATCAACTGCGCCGCGCCATGGCCGCTTGGCGCAGTCAAGGCGGCCTTGAGCAGTATTACGAGCGCATTGTGCACGGCATGGTCACACGCGGCTACGATCGGGCGTTCGCCGAATCGATCTTCGCGCAGATCCGGGGTTTTGGCGAGTATGGCTTTCCGGAAAGTCATGCGGCCAGCTTCGCGCTGCTTGTGTACGTGAGCGCGTGGCTCAAATGCCATGCGTCGGCCGTGTTTCTGTGCGCGTTGCTGAACAGCCAACCGATGGGCTTTTATACGCCGTCACAACTGGTGCAGGATGCGCGCCGGCATGGCGTCGAGGTGCTGCCGGTGGATGTGACCGTGAGCGACTGGGACAGCACGCTGCAAGGACACATCCTGGATGCGCCGGTGCGACTGGGCCTGTCGCTGATCCGCGGCTTGGCAGAGGACGCGGCCGCGCGCATCGAACTGGCCCGTGCGGTGCGGCCCTTTGCGGATGTGACGGATCTGGCGCGGCGCGCGCAGCTCACGCGGCGCGATCTGCAGGCGTTGGCCAGCGCCAATGCACTGGCGAGCCTTGCGGGCAATCGCCGCGCGGCGCTGTGGCACGCGCTCGCCGCGGTGCCTGACAAGGATCTGCTGCGTGCAACTAGCGATGACGACGCGACACCGGCGTTTGCTGCCGGCCGCAGCCTTGCAACGCTATCGTGACGGGCAACTGGCGCGCGCGTGCGGCCTGGTGACGGTGCGTCAGCGCCCCGGCACGGCAAAAGGCGTGCTGTTTGTGACGCTTGAAGATGAGAGCGGCTACACGAACGTGATTATTTGGCCGTCACTACTGGAGCGCCAGCGCAAGGAGGCGCTGGGTGCGTCGCTGCTTGCCGTCTATGGCGTTTGGCAACGGCAAGGCGAGGTGACCCATTTAGTCGCTCAGCGCCTGGTGGATCTGTCGTATTTATTGGGCTCACTGGTGACAACAAGTCGCAATTTTTGTTGATGGTCAAGCCCACTGCATTAAAGGAATTGATCGAACCAACGTGCAACATCGCTATGTGGTGCATATGTTGAATCATTTAGCGGTGTCACTCATCCGTAACTGCTGGCCAATCACGCGTCCCTCGGAGGAGGGCAGCATGTTGCTGCGTGGCCGTATGTGTACGCATGCATCAAACACACCACGTGTGAGGCTGCGCCGCAGAACACGAGCTGTCGGCGTGAATCATTGCGGTTGTGATGATGTGGAGGCTTGGTTGCTCGATTGCGCCAATGTGGGCGCTTGGCCGATCTTGCTGATGGGCCGGTGGGTGAGTCCGAGAAACACAAACCTGTTCAGCAAAACGCCCGCCTCAACGATTTGCTCGTAATGCTCATCAGTTTCCTTGAGCTTATTAAATGGAACTGTTTTGGCGCGCGCCACAATCTCTTCCGGAAACTGCCTTAGCGCGTCTTGATGAGCAGGATCCACCGTAACGTCCCCCCCTTCGGCGCGACGACTGCGCCTTGATACCATTTCAATTGGCTTAGATCGCGCTCTTCCCAGCCGAACATATCGCCCAAACCAACGCAGTCGTTTTTATTCCCAGCGGCCTTATTGCCACCGGTGTTAAGCATGACGTGAAAGGGATCCATTCTCACGTTAGAAGCACTGCTGGCTGCAAAGTGTTCAATTCTGAAAAAGCCGAGCGCGTGTCCCGGTGGCACGTTTTTAAGATCATCGCTATTGCGTATGCGCGAGTCATGCGGCGTGACCAAATCCCACCGGGCGTTGAGCGCATCGTATTCATCCTCGGTAATGATGTTCGCTCTAAACGCACAGTACTTAACTGCATCCCAGCACATTTGGCCAGACAATTTATTGTATTCGGCTTCAGGCCATAGTGTACGTTTTGCTACGGCATTTTTCGCATACGCTACTGTCTTCTTGCAGTGCGCGCGATGCTGTCGTGGCGCCCAGTTAGCTCGGTTCGTTTTTAGGAACGGCGGGCAACCCGCCATGCAGTCCGCGTTGGCTTCACCCAACGCTAAGCCGACCTCGCTCAGCTTTGATCCAACCTTACCCAACGATGGACCAATTTGCCTGAGTTTCGAACCAACTTTGTTTAGCCCTGAGAGCCGTCCATGTTGAGCTTGACGGGTTGCTTGTCCTAAAAGAGCGTTCGAGCTTGGCGCAATACTTGGCGCTGCGAAAAAACATTCCAATGTACGAACATTTTGCGCCACTGGCGCGGACCGTTGTTCGATGTGCCGCGCGTAGAGCAGCAACGTGGCTGGCCTTGCGAAGCCGTAGGCGCCGATCATCGCGATGGCGGCGCACAGCACGCAACTGATGTGCATGCTGTGATAGTCCCTTGATTAGATAAACTGGCTCAAGCTTGGGCGCTTCTGGTGCGTTTACCGATTACTTGAGTGAATTTCCGTCCTCCGAGATGTCGATACCCGCCATCTCTATGCGGCGAAATTCCCCAACGATTATGTACTTAAGCTGCTGTAGCTGTTAATCTGGCCAACTTCTGAGCCAGGATTCACTGTCTTGGATTCGCGCCTGGGTTGGCTTGGAAAACTGGTTGGCCTTTATAAAGCGCATGATTTCGCTCTTTGCCACTTTCCATTGGCGATTGTTCAGGTTACATAGCACATATTCGTTCCGAAGTTCACTCAGTACTTTCCATAAAGTAGTTTCATCCACACCGTTCAGTAGACTCAGTCCCTGCTGCCACACCCGTTTTGACAGCGAGTCGTTCATAAAATGAAGACAGAAGATTATCCCGACTGCCGCCTGCGGGCGCTGCGCTGCGGGCACGCGCGCCAAATAGCGTTCAAGCAACGCCAGTTCCTGCGCTTGTTGTTTAGGCGATAAACCATCCAGCCCTGCAGGTAAACGCCGCAGTGCGATCCCCCACTGGTCGTCGGGCAGCGACAGCGCCCAATCGCGCATTTGCGCATACCGCGCGGGTTGCTCCGCTTCCGTTAAGCGCCACACGCAACTTGCCAACGCGCCGGCCGATGCGCCTTGATGAGAAGGTGGCAGGTGTAACGCGTAGTTGTGTAAGAGCGTATAGAGTTCAGGGATGCGCGGGTCTTCCGGGCGAAACTTATGGAGTAAACGGGTCAATGTGGGAATGATCTGTGCTTGCTCGGCTACGCTCAATGACGGCAGCCGCGCCAGAATCGCGTTATACCACTGAGCAAAGTGAGGGGTCTCAGGGGTATCGGGTGAGAAATTCGACAGTCCAAGCGCCAGTTCCGGCCACACATTGTCTTGCCCGGGCTCGCGCTGTTCGGCCAGCGTGTAGGCAAAATCAAACAGTTCCATCCATTCACGCTCATAGGTGAAAGCTCGGTGCATGAGCAACAGCGCTTTTTGTATCTGCATGCCGCCTTGCGGGATACGCTGCGCGGCTGCGAATAAACGCTTGAACACATCGCCGCGGTCTGCGCTATGTAATGCTCGCAGCCGCTGGCACAGGGCCTCCATGGGTTCAACGTGCTGCGCTGGATTGGCGAGCGTGCCGTCCATCTCATCGAGCAACTGGCTGATTGACTCATGACTCACCGCCTGTTTCGCCCGTTGCCAATAGCTGTGAACGAGGCGCCGGGTCTGCATCGCATAATAGGTACGCCGATCGACGGTAGCAAACGCCATCACGTCTTGGACGGGCACGTAGTCACCAATGCGCGCGATGACTTCGCTCGGCAGGTCCTGGTAGGTGGCGGGCCGCTTGGCCGATGAGTTGGCCCACGCGGCGCTGGGCGGCTGCGGCGGTGGGGGCGCCGACGCGGCAGGTGTCGGGCGAGCCTCTAACGCGCAGATATAGGCCTGATAGTCGTTTAAAGCGGCATTCAGATCGAAGTCCATCGGCAAGCTCAGCAAGAAGGAAAGAAGACGCCACGCGTCGCGAGGTTACGCAGCAGGCTAGCGAAAAGTGAGCACAGGCGCGCAGCGATACGTCACAAGCGCGAGGTTTTTGGCGGGTAACACAAGTCGGCGGATAAGCCGCAGCAGTGCCGACATGCTCACAGCATCATCGGCATCATGCGGTTCTCCGTTCTCTTCGTCATCGTCACGGCCGCTGTGTTTCCGACATAGGCTCGCCGCAGGTCTTGTATCTATAGTGTTCCTCCCCTCGCTAGTCCTTGCCGTCGCCCACCTTTTGCTCTTCCAAGCAGATACATTGCCCCTGTTACCGCGAGCATGATTGCAGCGCGTCGATAAAATGCGCGTTATCGCGGGGAAACTGCCGGTCGCTTCGCTCAAGCCCAGTCTTGGTGAGCCGCAGCGCGATCGTCCAGTGGATAGCGTGGCGTGGCATGCTCAGCCTTGCCCCACTGGAGGGACCGCCCAAAACCGGCCTACTTTAACTTTGGCCGAGACAGACGATGGGGGGATAGTTGCCGCCAGACGTTCTGGCCAACCTTATTACGGGCGCGGCGCAGACGGCCGCGAAGTGGACTTGTTGGGCAACATGTGCTCGCGCACCGTATTCACCAATTTACCCGCCTGTTCAACGGCCCAGCGAGGGTCCTCCTCGGTGACGGTCTCGCCAGTGTAGTTGGCGAGTCGTCGCAGCCGTTCAACCTTGTTGAGCGCGCTGCCTAGTTCCGACTCGACCATGCCAGCTTTCACTAATTTAGGCCGAAAGAAGCGATAAGGCTACGGTGCTTTTTCGGTGATGCGTCTGGCACTGTCACGCCCGTCACGAGCAACGCCGCATGTGCAGCATCAAACATCGCATAGTAGGCTCGATTGCATGCCCCTTCAAACCCGCCCGCATTCAGCAGTACATGCGCCTCTTCGAGTGCGCGCCCCGCCTTGGCGATGTAGTCTTCGGCCGTCATGCTCATAGCACAATGCCCTCGCGACGGATGTTTCTGATCAATGCCGGGTTACTAAACAGTTCAGGACGCTCCATCTCATCCTCCCAAAGCGGCAACGCTTCGACCAGCACGCCCGTCTCCAAAAGCACATCGAACGCAATACCGGCCATGTCCAACGCGATCGGTATGCGCTTGCCATGTTGCCCCAGTAGAACCACGGCAATATCCGCGTCGCTCTCCGGCCCGTGCGCGTGACGTGCGCGACTACCGAACAAGATCGCTCGACTCACCGAATAGCGACCGGCGACGCGTTGCAGGAACGCGTCCGCTGCCCGGGCAGTTTCAACATCAATACGAGGATTCATTGGATTCTCCAACAGCGCAATGGAGTAACGGATAACGCATATTTACATTAAACGCCCCTGCTGGGGTATGCCAAGTCGCTTTTCCCCACAAAAATCTCTCGTACATAGAACCGGCTTGTATCTAGGAACAAACCTCACAAAAAGGGACAGAGAAAATCGGTTCGAGCACCGCCGGTGGCATATAGCAAAAGTGAGGTTTAAGCAAACCATCGGTCATGATCCTTTGTTTTGCCAATCCAGTCGGCTCGGTGCTTGGTCATGGGGAACTTCTCGTTTACCTCGGAAAGCGTCTCGCTGAAGGTCTTAACGTAAGCTCGGCGCTGCATGCGTCGTGTGTTGACGTACATACCGACGCGCTTGCCATGCATCGGCAGGTCCTTGACAAGCGGTTCGCAGCGTCCGAAGCCGACAAGTCGGTGCGAGTTGGAGTTTGGGCAGTGTGTAGGTGGCTGCTTCACCTCGACACAGAGGTGGTAGTCGTGATCGTCGTGCTCGACCGCCAGAACGGCGTAGTCGGGCAGGTTCAAAATGTTCGCGGGTATTCTCTTCTTCGAGATGGGGAGGTGTCGGAAATTCCGTATGCTGAGGTCGGTTAAAAATTTCAGCTGATGGCGGCGGTGAATCGCTCACCGAACAGAATGGCGAACTGATTGACCGCTTGCCGCCGAAATTGTCGAATACGACCCACACGCCATCCAACGTCTAAACACTCACAAGGGCATTGCCTAGACCACTGAAGCACAATCCTGTTTACGAGCGATCCATGTTGAGCGCTATCACGCTCATGGTCAGGGCGCCCACTCAGCTTCGCTCAGTAGGTGAAGCGTTCGCTGTCGAGCGCAACGCGTTTCACCTGCCATTCGAAGTACGTGTCTGTCAATGGCACGGAGTGCTTGAAATGGATAGGCGGGCAAGTGATCGGGCTCAGCTTACCAGCCGTACTCAATCTTTTGCAATGGCGCTCATGTCGAATATCGTTTTCATTTTCCATAGACCAATTGTATTCTACGAGAATGCAACGCTTCCAAGCCTTCCGATTCGAGCTCATGCCGACTGGCGAACAGCAGCGCGCCATGCGCCAGTTCGCCGGCGCGTGCCGCTTCGTCTATAACAAGGCGCTGGCGTTGCAGAAGGAGAACCACGCGGCCGGCGAGAAGTTTATCGGCTATGTCGATATGGCGAAGCGCCTGACGCAATGGCGCAACAGCGAGGAAACGCCGTGGCTCAAGGATGCGCCGGTCCATGCGCAGCAGCATGCGCTGAAGCATCTGGAGCGCGCCTACACAAACTTTTTCAAAGGCCACGCCAGTTTCCCGCGCTTCAAGCGTAAGGGTGAGCACGATGGCTTTCTGTATCCCGACAAAAAACAGATTGCCGTCGATCGAAAGAGTGGGCGCATCAAAGTCCCAAAGCTGGGCTGGCTGCGCTATCGGAATAGCCGTGTCGTGCTCGGTGAGGTCCGCAGCGCAACCGTCTCGCGGCGCGCCGGTAAGTGGTACGTCTGCATTCTCACCGCCCGCGAGGTAGAGCCACCGGTTGCGCAGGGCACGGCCGTGGGTATCGACGTTGGTGTGAGCCGCTTTGCCACACTGAGCGATGGCTCATTCGTCGCGCCGCTCGCTAGCTTCCGCAAGCACGAGCAACGGCTCGCGAAGTATCAGCGCCGGATGGCGCGTAAGGTAAAGGGTTCGGCGAACTGGAAGAAGGCGAAGGCGCGCATCCAGCGCCTGCACGTGCGTATCGCCGATGCCCGCGCAGACTTTCTACACAAGGCTTCAGACGCTATCAGCAAAAAACACGCAATGATTGCCGTCGAAGACCTGAAAGTGCGCAACATGACGAAATCCGCATCGGGAACTGCGCAAGCGCCAGGACGCCACGTCCGTGCGAAGAGCGGTCTTAACAAGGCCATCCTGGATCAGGGCTGGGGAGAGTTTCGTCGGCAGTTGGAGTACAAAACGGCATGGCGCGGCGGCTATTTCGTCGCCGTTGCGCCGCAGAATACGAGTCGCACATGTCCATGCTGCGGTCACGTATCGGCACAGAATCGAAAGACGCAAGCGCGGTTCGCCTGCGTTAAGTGCTCACACGAAGCGAACGCCGATCACGTCGGCGCGCTTAATATTTTAGCGGCAGGACATGCCGTGATTGCCTGTGGAGGGACGGCGCAGTCAGGCTGCCCGGCGAAGCAGGAACCCACCGAAGTGACTCAGGCCATCGCGGCTTGAGCACCGTAGGAATCTCCGTCCTTTAGGGCGGGGAGGATGTCAAATCGTCAAAATGGCGGGCAATAGCGGTGGCGCTCAGGCATTGAAGGCAGTGCTCGAGCATGGGCCCACACTGCGGCAACGCGACTTGAGTCTAATCGATATCGTGGAGATTGCGAGCAATGGGCGGCGCCCAGGCGTTGAAAGCATCGCGATGTACGCGTGCGGCATGAGCATGCGTGAGATTCAGGGTTTTCTGCTGGAGAGGTACGGTATCGAGGTATCGCCAAACTTCATTAGCACGGTGACCGATGAAGTGCGCGCATGGTAGCAGCGGCCGCTCGAACCGATGTATCCGATGGTGTTCTTCGACGCGCTGCGGGTCAAGATCCGCGACGAAGGCGTAGTGAGCAACAAGGCGATCTACTTGGCCCGGGTCGGCCGCGAATGAAGGATTTGCATCCGATGCTGGTCCTGTCACCAAAACCGTTCAACGAGCGAACCGGCATGGTCATCAGGCTTGCGATGACAACTGCCGATTTCAACGACACCAATTCGTTTGCTACGAAGGCTCATCCGTGGAAGCGCGTGCCGGATGATGTGTTCGCGTCCGCATGCGAACAGTTGAACAGATTATTGCGATGGGCGATTAGCCGGCGTCTCGCAGGGAGTTGCCGGCCGTGCTTGATTTCACTTCTCTTGCACGGGTCTTTCCATCTAAATTTTGAAGAGCTGGTGCTGATCGGCCAATCAGCGCGGCACCTGAAAGGCGGCACGTGCCCGATCGACATCGGCCCGCACGCTGCAATCGTGCTGATGGTCGTTGACCAGGCCCATCGCCTGCATCATCGCGTACATCGTCGTCGGCCCGACGAATTTCCAACCGCGCCGCTTCAGGTCTCTCGACAACGCAATCGACTCGGGGGACGTCGTCATTGTGCTGAGCACGTCGCGTGTCAGCTTGCGCGGCCGGCTCCGCGGGTCTGGCTCGAAGCGCCACAGGTAGGCAGCCAGCGAGCGCTCGCTATCGAGCAGCGCCAGCGCGCGGCGTGCGTTATGGATCGCAGCCTCGATCTTGCCCCGGTGGCGGATGATGCCGGCGTCGCCGAGCAACCGCTGCACGTCGCACTCGGTAAACCGGGCCATCTTCTCGATGTCGAAGTTGGCGAATGCGGCGCGAAAGGCTTCCCGCTTGCGCAGGATCGTCAGCCAGCTCAGTCCGGCCTGGAACCCCTCGAGGCACAGCTTCTCGAACAGCCGGCGGTCGTCATCGACCGGAAAACCCCACTCCATGTCATGGTAAGCGCAATACTCGGCACCGGTGCCGCACCAATGGCAGCGCCGCAAAGGGCCCATCGTCGGTGCCGGCGCGCCCGATGGCCTGGCGGGTATCGCCGAAGCAGGAACAGAAGGATGTGTCATCGATGGTTTGGATTTATCCTGGATGTGGTGCGCTGACCATCCCGCCAATGCCAAAGCGGTTCGTCAACAACATATCGAAGCCCGTACTCCAGAGCGTCGCGCCAAACGGCATCATCACGTTGCCTTCGTCGGTTAGTGCGTCAAAGATCTGCTGCCCGCCAGCCAGGTCATCGGTGTTGATGGACAGGGCCAGGCCACGGTAGTTAGGGCAGGGTATGCCCGGCATGTCCGTATCCAGCGACGCCTTGAAGCGCATGATAAAGTCGATGCGTGCGCCAAGCTTGTCGGTATAGAGCCCACTTAGCGCAATGCTGTAATCAACTGCTCGAGCTTGACCGCGTCTGCCGCGAACAGGCGAATGCCTTCAGCCAGCTTCTCGGTGGCCATGGCCTCGTCATTCAGCAGGTAGCGGAACGTCGGCTCATCGTGCGCGACGCGCTCGATCGGCACACTGGCCGCCTGCTGTGGGCAGAGCTTGCGCTGCACGGGCTCGTTGCTCTCGTGCAGCTTCTGTAGCAAGTCCGGGCTGATCGTCAGCAGGTCGCAGCCGGCAAGCTCGACGATCTGGCTCGTTGTGCGGAAGCTTGCGCCCATCACCTCAGTCGGGTAGCCGAACTTTTTATAGTACGCGTAGATACGCTTGACCGACTGCACGCCGGGATCGTTGGCGCCGCCGTCGCGGGCCTCGTCCCAGTTCGCGCCGGCACTTTTTTTGTACCAGTCGTAGATGCGGCCAACGAATGGTGAAATCAGCTTAGCCCGAGCTTCCGCGCAGGCGACCGCCTGGGCGAGCGAGAACAGCAACGTCATGTTGCAATTGATCCCTTCCTGCTGCAACACCTCGGCGGCGCGCACGCCTTCCCACGTCGACGCAAGCTTGATCAGCACACGCTCACGGCCAATGCCCGCAGCCTCGTAGAGTGCGATCAGCTGATGTGCCTTCTCGACGCTCCTGCGGACGTCAAACGAGAGCCGTGCGTCCACTTCTGTTGACACTCGCCCCGGGACGATCTTCAGGATCTCGACGCCAAATGCGACCAACAATCGATCAATGATGTCGCCGACGGGCCGGCTAGCGTGATCGCGTACGGTTTTTTCAAGCAGCGGGCGGTAGTCGTCCTTCTGCACCGCCTTAAGGATCAGCGATGGATTAGTCGTCGCGTCCCGCGGCTTGTAACGTGCGAGTTGTTGGAAATCGCCGGTGTCGGCGACGACGGTCGTGTACTGCTTCAACTGGTCCAGTGCAGTCGTCATGGCTAGGTTCCTTGCGGGTCATATCGCGGGTTACCGCGCTGATTGCTGCCATTGTCTCGCAGCCGCGCGGTGTCCGATAGTCGTCCGACCGGCCGATGCTCCACTGGTTCATCGTTTCGCCGAACGCCAGATGCCAGATGCCGGCTTGCCGCCGCGTTCAGCGGCGCCAGTTCAAGATGGTGTTCGCGACGATGCCGGCCACCAGGCCCCAGAAGGCCGAGCCGATCGACAGCAGCGTGAACCCGGAGGCGGTCACCATGAAGGTAATGAATGCCGCTTCGCGTTGCCGGGCATCCTGCATCGCGTGGTTCAGGCCGGTCATGATCGAGCCGAACAGCGCCAGCGCGGCGACTGACACGATCAGTGCCTTGGGCAGGCTAGCGAATAGCGCTGCGATCGTCGCGCCGAAGACGCCGGCCAGCAAGTAGAACACGCCGCACCATACGGCGGCGGTGTAGCGCTTTGCCGGATCCTCGTGGGCGTCGCGACCGGTGCAGATCGCCGCAGTGATGGCCGCGAGGTTGATCCCATGCGAGCCGAACGGTGCCAGCAGCAGCGATGCGATCCCAGTCGTAGCAATCAACGGCGCCGATGGCGTGCCATAGCCGTGCGCGCGCAGTACCGCTAGGCCTGGCACGTTCTGCGAAGCCATCGCGACAATGAACAGCGGCACGCCGATGCTGACCGACGCGGCGATGGAGAACGACGGGCGGGTGAACACGGGATGCGCGAGCGCGATGCTTAAATGGCTGAAATCGATCAGGCCGAGCGCGCCGGCCAGCACGGTACCGACCACCAGCGTAAGGGCGATCGCATAGCGCGGACAGACGCGTTTGATCACAAGGTAGGCGACGAACATCGTGAGCACCAGTACGCGTTGCTGGCTCGCCTGGACAAAGATCGCACTGCCGATCTCGAACAAAATGCCGGCCAATAGGGCGGCGGCGATACCCGACGGGATCCTCGCCATCCATGAGTCGAAGCGGCCAGTGATGCCGACCAGGGTCAGCAGCGCCGCGCACACGACGAAAGCGCCGATCGCCTCGGCGTATGGCACCCCGGGCAGGCTGGTGATGAGCAGCGCAGCGCCGGGCGTGGACCAGGCGATGACGATTGGCGTGCGAAAACGCAGCGACAGCCCGATGGCCGTGACCGCCATGCCGATCGACAGCGCCCAGATCCACGATGAGATCTGGGCGTCGCTCAGGTGCGCGGCGCGGCCGGCTTGGAATATTAATGCGATCGAGCTGGTGTAGCCCGTCATCGCGGCCACGAAACCGGCGACCAGCGCCGACAGCGAGGTGTCACCGATCGGACGCAGCGGCGCGCGTAGCGTGGGCGGTGCAGCCGGGTCGGGTGGTGAGGGCGCAGTCATAGATGGGAGGGGTTACTTGCTGAGGATGCGCATCGCGCTTTTGATGCCGGCGAGCGTGACCGGGTACATGCGGTTCCAAGCAACTGGCGGATCACCACAACCGAATGCCGATATTCCCCTAAGCCTTCCGGCTTCGGGTTCAGCCACGCATGGAGGGGGGAACTGATCGCCGACATTGAGCAACATCAACACTTTCACGCTGTTGTGGCGCTCGGGCACCATCTTGATGTCGAGCCAGCCGGCATTGGCGGCGGTGCTGCGGATCGTGTCGGGTAGGTCCAACTCCTCGGCGGCATCGTCACGCGCGAAGCGCCGCAATCGTCGCAGCGCGACCTTGATGTTACGGGTGCCCAACTCCAGCTGGTCGTTGTAGTTGCGGTACGCCCGGCTTTCCCAGACCTTGACCGCGGTGCGGTTGCCGGCCGTGTCGTCGCCGATCCGGATGCCTTCCGGGTGGTAGCCGCCATTGCCGAACGGCGATGTGCCGCCGGTGCCGATCCACTTGCTGCCGCCTTCGTGCCGCTTCTTTTGCTCATCGAGCAATGACTTGAGACGCTCCATTAGCTTGTCTAGTCCGCCCGTCGCCTCAACTAGCCGGCGGTGTGTATCTGTGCCTTTTTCCTGCGGCGACCTGCTCGGCCAGCATCGTCTTGTCGGTGCCGGGCTCGCCCTTGATCAGCAGCGGACGCGCGAGTGTGATCGCGGCGTTGACGGCCAGCTTCAGGTCATCGGTCACGCCATACTGTGAAGAACCTTCGAAACGGTCGGGTGGCATGATCGGCGCGGGGGCACGAAAATGCCAGTATAAGGTAGAAGCCGCATTGCCACCGGCCGTGCAGTTGACTCACTGCGCCTAGGGCGCGTGCACGCCATCGGCGCGTTGACCGGTGACAGCGTGGGCCATCGAGTGCCCCCAATACTGCATTTCGCTGCGGCCAATTGACGCAGGCAGAGACGGCTTGCTGCTTGCAGCACGATTGACTGCGCGGCGTGCAGTCACGTGCCGGCCCTCAAGTGGACGCTCCCCGCGTCGGGGGTTACAATACGCCGTTTTTTGGCCGGCTGCTCAACGCCAGCGGATTCATGCGGAGCAGGGCGGTGCAGGCCTGCGCGGTTTCAGCGCTCCGATATTCCCCTACAGCCAGGTTAGATGCTTATGAACAGATTCGTCGTGATGGCTGCCATTGCGGTGCTCGCCGGGTCAGCCGGCACTGCGGCGGCGGACGTGGTCGGCAACGCGCGCGCCGCACAAGGGAAGGTCGCCATGTGCATTGGCTGCCACGGCATTCCCGGCTATCGCGCCGCGTTTCCACAGGTCTACAAAGTGCCGATGCTCGGCGGTCAGAACGCGAAGTACCTGGAAAACGCATTGCAGGGATACAAGAAGGGTTCACGCAAGTTCGCGCCGATGGAGGCGATCGCCAAGTCGCTGACGGACCAGGACATTGCCGACCTGGCCGCGTACTACGCGGCTCAAACGCCGGAAAGCCAGCCCAATCCGCAGCGGTGACTGGAACGTGGCGAACGGTAGACGAGCAACAGGAGAACTCATGAAAAAGCGCATCATCGAAGCGTCGGGCGTCGCCAAGGCAATGGTCGCTGCGTGTGCGGCAATGGTGTCGATCGGGGCCGCGCAAGCCGCGGACATCGGTAACGGGCGCGCGCTTGTCGAGCGCACCAACTGCGCTGCATGCCACGGAGCGGAACTGAGCACGCCGGTGAGTCCGGATTATCCAAAGCTCGCCGGGCAGCATGCCGACTACACCTATTGGACATTGCGCCAATATCAAATGGGCGGTGGCAATCCGTCCTTTGGTCGCGACAATGCGATCATGGCTGCGCAGGTGCAGAACTTGTCGGAAAGCGATTTGAAAGACATTGCCGCGTATGTCGAGTCACTAAAGGGCGATCTCGTGCTGAAGAAGTAGCGGTCTTACACCGCCGGCGAACACGCACGGCGTCGTCGCCGCGTCGGCCGGCCGCGTGGGCTGATGGCGTAACCGATATGTCACCCCGTGGAAATTGAGTTCCCACGGGGTTTTCATTGGGCCCTTGCGACGCGGCGTGTCGTTAATCCCGGGACGCGCGCTGCTCGATCAGCGCCAGATACGCGTCGGTATCCGGCGGGACGTTGTTGCGTTGTGCTTCCCAAATTACCTGGCCAAGGCATTCCATGATCGCGTGGTGGGCGTCGTGGTCCGAGCCCAGGCGCGTCGCCAGGCGCTCGTGTGCGGCGCGGATGCCGCGCGGCTGGTCGATCGACAACTGCTCGCTGATGGCCAAATGCATCGACAAGTGCAGGAACGGGTTTGTCTGGCCGCGCTCGGGCGAGTAGTGCTGCTCGCCTGCGTCGGCGCAGCTTAGGACGGCTTGGTACTCCGGGTGCTGGACGATCCAGTCCGCCGCCATGCTCTGCAGCGGGGTTAAGATTTCGCCGGCGCGTTGCTTGCGCCACGTCTCAGTAAAAAAACGACGGACTTCGTCGCGACTCGGATTGAACATCAGGCACTGGAACCACTTGGCACGCGTAGCCGCGCAATGCTTTATTGTACGCCGAGCGTTGTCGTGGTGCCGCATCGTCGCACCGCTATGCTCATCGCTGCCCAGCCACGGCACTGTGGCCCAGCTACGACGCACGCTTCAGATCAGTATATCTGCGGTGCTTTGGCGGCAATCATGGCATCATTGAGTGGGAGCGAGTGTCTTGCTCTTAAATTCGCACAGCGGCTCGATCGCGCAATGCCAGCATTCAGGCAGTCGCGCGCGGCATACATAGCGGCCGTGCAGGATCAGCCAGTGGTGCGCGTCATGGCGGAATTCGACCGGCGTGAGCTTTTCCAGCGCCACCTCCACCGCCCGCACGTCCTTGCCGGGTGCCAGCCCGGTGCGGTTCGCGACGCGGAAGATATGGGTGTCCACGGCGATCGTCGGGTGCCCGAATGCAGTGTTCAGCACGACGTTCGCCGTCTTGCGGCCCACTCCCGGTAGGGCCTCGAGCGCTTCGCGATCAGCCGGCACTTCGCCGTGGTGTTTGTCGAGCAGGATCCTACAGGTCGCGATGACGTTCTTGGCCTTGGTCCGGTACAGTCCAATCGTCTTGATGTACTGCGCCACACCGTCCTCGCCGAGCGCTAGGATGGTTTTTGGCGTGTTGGCGACGGGGAACATTTGGCGCATCGCCTTGTTGACTGAAATGTCGGTCGCCTGCGCCGACAGCATCACTGCGATCAGCAGTTCGAACGGTGTCGTGTACTCTAGCTCCGTCGTCGGATGGGGATTCAGGCTTTGCAGCGTTTCGTAGATCGCGCGGCGCTTTTGGGCATTCATGGAGAGTCGTCGCTTCAGGGGACAATCGGGCGCACATGGCGCATCATGCATCGGTGTCGGAGCCGTCTTTACGCGCATTGGGCGGCGGCGGGGGCGGCGCCGATGTATGGGTGGCTCGTTCGCCCGAGTTTAATCCTAGGCGCCGCCGACGTGCTTCGGCCGCGTCGATTTGCGCTTGCACGGCCGGGCTGATGTCCGATATGTTGCGCGGCCCGAGCCCCTGGGTGGCCAGTTCCTCTTTCTTCTTCCGGGCCCGCTCAAGCGCCGCCTGGATGATCGCCTGCTTTCGCGCGGCAGCATTGTCCTGCGACGGCGCCGTTGACTCGGACGCCAGCATGCCGGCCGCGGCAACAGCGGCGGGCGTCGCGCCGTGCGAGCGATCGGGCGTCGCACCTGCGCCTTCGCGCACCGCGCCGAGCGATGCCCATTCCGGCATCGGTGGCACCGGTGTGGCACCCGGGCTCATCGCCGCGCGACGCGCGGCGGCGCGCTGCTGCGCTGCGTCACGCTCTTTATCGAGCCGCGCATTGCGCTGCGCGTGCCGGCGTCGGGCCGCATCGGCCTGCTGCGGCGACCATGCGTCCCATCCGGTGGCAGTGCCGGTCACCGGAACCATCTCGATACAATCGACGGGGCACGGCGCGACGCACAGGTCGCAGCCGGTGCACCAATCTGCCAGCACCGTATGCAGTTGCTTCGGGGCGCCGACAATGGCATCGACCGGGCATGCCTGCATGCATAACGTACAGCCGATGCAAACGGTTTCATCGATTACCGCACGCGGCCGGGTGCGCTCGACGCCGTTGGCTGGATTGAGCGGGATGATCGGCTTGTCGAGCAATGACGCCAGCCGGACGATACCTTGCTGTCCTCCGGGCGGACACTGGTTGTAGCTCGCCGTGCCGTCGGCCACGGCTTGCGCATAGGGGTGGCAGCCGCTATAGCCGCATTTGGTGCATTGAGTTTGGGGAAGCAGATCGTCGATCCGATCCGCGAGCGACGAAGAAGCAGTCACAGTGTCGGAACCTGGCCGCGTCGAGAAGCGTGACGCATATTTTATCAATACGCAATTATCGCCTATTCCGATAGCGGCGTCGGACTCGCATGCCATAATCCAACTGCTTCCCGTGTCAGTGTTAGGACGGTAACCCAGCGTGGCGCACCGTTTCCTCTGCCGCCGTGGGCCTATCCGGCGGTGACGCGATCGATCAACGCGGCGACTGCATCATGAGCTGAACATGGACCAGCCGAGAACCAAAAGGGACCCCGAGGGCACGAGGCGCCGCATCCTCGCTGCTGCTGCCGAGGAATTCGCGAACGGTGGATTATCCGGCGCGCGCGTGGACCAGATCGCCCGTCGTGCCGAGACCAACGAGCGGATGCTGTACTATTACTTCGGCAGCAAGGAACAGTTGTTCACCGCAGTGCTGGAGCAGGCGCTGACGGGATTTGCCGAAGCGGAGCGCACGCTGGACCTGAACGGACTGGCGCCCGTGGAGGCCATTACGCGGCTGGCCCACTTCATATGGGCGTTCTATCGTCAGCATCCTGACCTGCTGCGCTTGCTGAACAACGAAAACCTGCATGAGGCGCGGTATCTGCAAAAATCGACGCGGATTCGTGAGACCGTTTCACCGGTGCTCGCGACGCTTTCCGGCATCCTGGAGCGCGGGCATCGCGCTGGGCTGTTCCGGGCCGGCATCGATCCGCTACGCCTGTATGTGACGATCTCCGGTTTAGGCTATTACATCGTGTCCAATCGGCATACGCTGTATGCGACGCTGGGACGAGATTTCGGCCACGGCGATGAGCATGCCGAGATGGTTCGGCTCAATACGGATATGTTGCTGGCTTATTTGCTGCATCGGTGATGCTCGTGCTGTACTGTACTGCACTGTGCTGCACTGTGCTGTGCGGCACGACAGGCGGTGCGCTGCTCAAGCATGTCGTGATGAGGGTCAGCATCAAGCTTAAGCCCGTCGCAGTTGCGAGGTTCTACCCAGTGCGTCGAGACAGGGGTTCGTCGATTCGCTTGCCGGCGTTGCCGTTCGGATGCAACCTGATGTTGCGCCGTGCCGCGATTAAGCTGACGGAGCGTGGTGCCATATTTACCGCCGCGTCAGGAGTCAGACTTGTACAACCACCGTGTCGCGATACTTCCCGGCTCAGCAGCGCTGTTGCCGCAATGGCTCAATGAGCGTTCCTTTGCGAGCACACCGTGTCCTTCGATGCCCTGCGCGTCCAACGGGCCGCTGGCGGCCCTGAAAACGTTGGCTAGGCCTAAGAGCACGCGCATTCAACCGCCTGGAGGAAGGCCGGCAGCGTTCGGTTCGCGCGGTGCTCTTGTCAAAGGCAATCAGACGTTCCCTGCTGCCTCTGGCGTACATGGCCCGCAGCCGACGGTTCGCCAATCCGCGCTGGACGCCGGGGAGCACCCCAGCGCTCGCTGGATGTCTTCATTCCCGCAAATGCTGCGTCGGGCGAGCACATCTTTCTCGACTGTGCCGTTGGCCCGTTGCAAGGCAATCGCGGCCGCTGTAGCACGAATGTTCCGCGGCTTCTTCCTTCCCAAAGCTGCTTCGGCTTGGGAAGGGCAAACGACGTCACAAATGAACGTGCCAGCACAAGGTGTCATCGCACCGTTTTCGAAAGAGGGTCGTGCCGATGGGCCTAATGGCCCATTCCAGTCGTTCGGTGTTCCCGTGTGGAAAGGTGACACCGCATCTTTAGACGAAGACGAGCCGTTCCCATCGCTGCGGCAACCGGATCCCGCGAAGATGCTATTGTGCAGTTCATTTGCGCCGCCGAAGCAACGCTCGGAGAAGGTGGATTTGCCACAAGCTCGTGTCCCCGATGATGCCTCGAAGGAGCAGTGGAAGATGAGTATGTTACGCCCCCAGCAGGGGGGAGTCGTCTCCGCGAAAACGCCATCGGCTCCGCCATCTTCGACGTTGAAACACTCCCCTGTTAAAAAGCCATCGGGACAGCGCTCAAAGCACGCGAGTCCGTCACACGCTAGTCTTCCCGATGATGCCTCGAAGGAGCAGGGGAAGAGCCGTGTATTACCTCCCCAGGAGAGAAGCGTACCGGTGCATCGACCGCTGACCGAAACCCGTAGGAACGTTTATCAGCCGCAGTTGGCGCCAAATATATTTTCGGTAGACCAAGAGACGGATTAATTTGAAGCCAAACCAACTGGGAATGCGTACCCTGCGGGCATGCTACGCGACTGTCGATTACGGCCGCCGATGGATTGCCATTGCGAAATCACGCTGTGGCGCCAGGCAGCAACGCACAATTCGAATAGGACGCGATCATTGGAGCATGTATGTTTGAAAGGCTAAAACTGGATGTATCTGGACAGACTTTGCCACAGTCGCAAGGTCTACGTTCGGCTTCTGAGGACAAGCCGGGCGTCACTCCAGCGCGTGCCGGGGTCTCGGCACTGCTAAGCGGGTTGAAAAAGTGTGGCTCGCGTCTGCGTGCTGCCGCGCTACCGTCCGAACAAGCGCAGTGGAATAGTTCCTCCCCAAGTACGGGCGGCGCTATACAAGGTGCCCACCCACCGCATGTTTGGGGACACGGCAATGCAATAGGCTTTTCTACCGCGCCACGATTCGGGCCGCCACCTGGGAGCGTGACGCCATCATGGTTTGCCCCGATGGGGAGCACTAGCCTATCGGTTATGTCGGGGCCTTTTCAGCCTTTAAGCCACGTGGTGGTCGTTCTGCCGCCGCCGCAGTCATCGCCTAACTCGATTGTGTCTGCCATTTCGCAGTGGTTGGGCGGTGTATCCATGCCAGCGGTATCCAGTAGTGCGATTATGCCGTCGTACGGTTCATACGGGCCTGGCAGTGGCAGCGTGCCGCCGTCTCCATGGCTGAGTCACGGCAACGTTCCGATGGCTGCTGGCTGGCATGAACCAAACGGCGCCGGGTACAGGATGCCGGCGTTCGCCAATCACGGTGTGCCGCGGCAGATGTTTCAAGAGCCAGGCATCAACCCCAATATGCCAATGCCTCAGCCTCCCTCCCCAAGCTATGCTACGCCTCCAAGACTTGAGGACGTGCCGCCACGGCCAAATAATGGGGTTGTTCCGATACGGCGGCCACTCAGACGAGTCGTTCCGCTGTCGTCGCAGCGGCGAAATACCGTTAGTCCCCCAAATCTTGGAGGATATTTGAGCGAGAAACAGCAAGAGATTTTTTTAAAGTTAAACGCGAAGGAAGAAAACGAAAGGCCGTCCGAGCAGGCAATAGAAACAGCCAACGATGAGGCGTTCGCCGAAGGCATCAGGCTAAGCTTGATCCAACACGCGGCTTCGGACGTCGCGCGCGCAGATGCGACGCAGGCTTTGGATGAGTCTCGAAGTGCGGCTACGGGTGGCGCGCCATTGCGTACCGTTGATACGGCTCGGCAGCGGCCACAAGTCGCGCCTTCGGATTTCCCATCTATTATGCGAGTACCGGTTGGGGTTGACGATGTAGCGCCATTGCGGACTCACGCAAGCATAAAGCGCCCGCCAACGGCATCGAAGAACGATGAAGCAACCAAGCGACTCAAATCATCGTACCTTCCCCAGGCGTTTTATCAGCCTGGGCTCACTCTGGGTAACATAGCGGATAACGCACCGGAGGAGCCTGAATCGCCCCATCAAAATTAACGGCTCAGTTGCAACTTTCCCTTGCCTGAACGCCAGCGCCGCTGATATGTCCGGCAACCCAGATGCGGCACGCCCGATGCGATACCCAATTTAAACGGGGCTGCGACAAGCACAGCGCTCAGATCCGTGGCAGGATTGCACGAACTGTTTTAGATGCCAGGTCAAGCCAATCCTTGGCGACGTGCTGACTTTAATCGCGGCCGTCCGTGTGGGAGAGCCGAGCGCGCCGGCGCTACGTCTGCACCGCAGTCTCGTGATCATGCTCATGGATGAACTCGCGGATCTGCGGATAGATGATCGTGCGCCAGCGCCGTCCCGAGAAGATTCCGTAGTGACCGCATTGCTCCGCGGTGAAATGCCGACGTGACGCTGACGCAATGCCGGTGCACAGCGTGTGGGCGGCGCGCGTCTGTCCACAGCCGGAGATGTCATCTAGCTCACCCTCGATCGTAAAGAGCGCGGTATCGGTGATGTCCTGTGGGCGCACCGGCTCGCCGTTGACGACCCAAGTGCCTTGCGCAAGCCGGAATTCCTGAAACACGATGCGGATCGTTTCCAAGTAATATTCCGCCGCCATATCCAGTACGGCGTTGTATTCGTCGTAGAAGCGGCGATGCGCTTGGGCATCGTCTTCGTCGCCGCGCACCAGGTTCTCAAAGAATGCCCAATGCGATTGCCAATGCCGCTCTGGGTTCATCGCAACGAACCCGGCGTGCTGCAGAAAACCCGGATAAACTTTGCGGCCCGCGCCCGGATAGTTCGACGGCACCGTATAGATCACATTGTTCTCGAACCACTCGTACGCGTGCTGAGTTGCCAGCGAGTTCACCGACGTCGGGCTCTTGCGGGCATCGATCGGCCCACCCATCATCGTCATTGTGCGCGGCGTGTTCTCGCTGCGGCTGGCCATCAGCGAAATCGCCGCGAGCACCGGCACCGTCGGCTGGCATACCGAGATTACGTGCAGGTTCTTCGCGCCGATGTGCCGGATGAAGTCCTGGATGTACTCGACGTAGTCGTCCAGATGAAACGCGCCGGCCTCGAGAGGCACCATCCGTGCATCGATCCAGTCAGTGATGTAGACTTTGTGGTCCTGCAGCAGCATGCGCACCGTGTCACGCAACAGCGTCGAGTGATGCCCGGACAGCGGCGCGCAGACCAGCACGACCGGTTCATGTTTTAGTTGCGATACGGCGTCGCTGTCGTCGGAATACCGCTTGAAGCGCAGCAGCCGGCAAAACGGTTTTTCCAGGATCGTCTGCTCGACGATCGGGATGCTGCGACCGTCCTTCTCAATCTGCTTGATGTTGAATTCGGGACGCTCATAGTCCTTGCCGAGCCGGTACAGCAACTCGTAGGCGGCGGCCCAGTGCGATGCACCAGGGACGTAGGCGAGTGGACTGGCCGGATTCGCGAACGATTTCGACGCGGATTGCGCCCAAGCAGTCAGCGGGCTCAGCAGCGCACGCTGGAATTCGTGAAATTGGTAGAGCATGCTTGCTCCGGTTACGGCATGTGGGTCGATTCTCACTGCCATGGGTACGGCGCCGGTCGATGCTGAGCGCTTTTTGCCGCCCGCGCGAGACACGCGGGCGGCCGGGCGTGGGACGACGTGTCCAATCCTGATATCCGATCATATCGGACAATCGCAGGTTGGTGCAATGCAGCAAATGAATGGCGAGCGTGTCCCTTATTGCGGCGCATCCAGCGCGGAACGAGGCTGGCCGCGCCGGCGGCGGTCTTGGCCATCGGCTCTTCGTGCCGCATGAGGTTCAGTCCGGTCGAGGGCAGCCGTGGCCTGCTCAGTCCGACCGACTGGCGTTATACGGTCATGAAGGGCGGGACGGGGCCGCGACACCTAATCTTTGACAAGAGCGGCACCCATGCGTACCTGACGCAGGAGCTGAGCGCGACCGTCACGGTATTCGATTACGCGGCCGGCCGGCTCATGCAGTGCCAGGTTGTGCCGTTGAGTGCGCCGGGCTTTCGCGGTAAGGTGGGTGGCGGCGCGATCCACTTGTCGCCGGACGGCCGCTTCCTGTATGCGACCCACCGCGGTGATGCCAATGAAATCGTTATCTATTCGGTTGGTGCCGACAACGGCCGCCTGGGCCTCGTGGGTCGTCAGTCGAGTCTGGGCAGCGCGCCGCGTGAATTCCGGATCGACCCCCGAGCGGGCGGTGGCTGATCGTGGGCAATTAACTGAGCGATATAGCGTACCTGTTCGCGCGCGACACGCAGACCGGCTTGCTGAAGCCTGATCCCAAGCGGCTGGAGATCGGCTCGCCGGCATTTTTTGAATTCGTTCCGCTCGACGAGCCAGGCGCGTAGGCGAGGCCGGGGTGCCGTCTCGAGAACGGCAGCGCGCGTCGAGGGGCGTGCGCCGCAGGCGCGGCGACTCAATCCGTGGGCGCCGGCGCGAGCACTTCGCGGCTGCCGTTGACGCCCATTGACGACACCAGTCCGGCCGCTTCCATTTGCTCGACCAAACGGGCAGCGCGGTTGTAGCCGATGCGTAACTGTCGTTGCACCGATGAGATCGACGCGCGGCGACTGCGCAACACGAATGCCACGGCCTCGTCATACAGCGGATCGGCCTCTGCATCGGGCGCTTCGCCGAACAGGTCCGTGGCCGCACTGTCCCCGGGCACGCCAGCTAGGATGCCTTCCTCGTATTCCGGTTCACCGAACTGCTTCAGATGTTCGACGACGCGATGGACTTCGTCGTCCGCGACGAAGGCACCGTGGACCCGTTGCGGGTAGCCGGTGCCGGGCGGCAGGAACAGCATGTCCCCTTGGCCGAGCAGCGATTCCGCGCCCATCTGATCGAGGATGGTGCGCGAGTCCACCTTGGACGAAACTTGGAATGCCACCCGTGTCGGAATGTTCGCTTTGATCAGACCCGTGATCACGTCAACCGACGGCCGTTGTGTGGCTAGGATCAAGTGGATCCCGGCAGCCCGGGCCTTTTGCGCGAGCCGGGCAATCAACTCCTCGATTTTCTTACCGGACACCATCATGAGGTCGGCTAGCTCGTCGATGACCACCACGATCATGGGCAGGGGAGCAAGCGGCTCCGGTGCGTCCGGCGTTAGCGAGAACGGATTGCCGATCTTGCGTCCGGCCTGTTCAGCATCGACGATTTTCTGGTTGAAGCCCGCGAGGTTGCGCACACCGAGCGCGGACATGAGCCGATAGCGCTTCTCCATTTCCGCGACGCACCACGTCAGTGCGTTTGCCGCGAGCTTCATATCGGTCACGACCGGCGCAAGCAGATGCGGGATGCCCTCGTAGACCGACAGTTCCAGCATCTTCGGGTCGATCATAATCAGCCGGACGTCCCGCGGCGTTGCCTTATACAGCAAGGATACGATCATCGCGTTGATCGCCACCGACTTGCCCGAGCCGGTGGTGCCGGCCACGAGCATGTGCGGCGCGCGTGCCAAGTCGGTCACGACCGGCTCGCCCGTGATGTCCTTGCCCAGCGCGAGCGTGAGTTGCGATGACGAGTCCGCGTATTCGCGCGACGCGAGGATGTCCGCCAACCGGATTACTTGCCGTCGGGCGTTGGGCAGTTCGAGTCCCATGCAGGTCTTGCCCGGGATCGTCTCGACCACGCGGATTGACGTCAATCCGAGGCCGCGTGACAAGTCCTTCATCAAGCCCACGATCTGGCTGCCGCGCACCCCCAGTGCCGGCTCGATCTCGAAGCGCGTGATCACTGGGCCGGCCGAAGCGCCGATCACGGACACCGGCACCTTGAACTCCTTGAGCCGCTGCTCAATTAACTGGCCGGTCGCGGCGAGCGCTGCCTCGGATACCGGTTCGATGATGTCCGAGCCGCTTGTGAGCAGCGCCAGGGCCGGCAATTCGATAGGCGAGGCGGCGCTCGCCTGGAATGGGAACGCGTTGCGCTTTGGGGCGGGGCTTGCCGCCGGCAGGGTTTCCTCGGGTGCGGCAGGCACCGTAGCAGAAACCGGCGCGCCGCCGTCGGGACTGGGCATCGGCTCGGGCGTGGGCATCGGCCCGGGCGTGGACATCGGCCCAGGTGTGGGCATTGGCGCCGACGCCGGCAAGGGCGCCGATGCGCAGACGGCAGCGGCAACTGCCGCAACCTGGGTAGTCGGCGGGATGACCGGTGGGAGAGCGGCGGAGGGCAGGTCTGACGCGGACGGAGGAGGGTCCGTGGGAGCCTGTACCCATGGCGGTGTGGACTCGGTATCGAATGAAACAGGGTTAACCGCCGGCGCATCTACGCGCAGCTCAGGCGATCGAAGGGTGTCCAAAGGCATCTCGGCACGCGCTGGCGGGAGGGGGGCCAGTGGCGGTGAGGCAGATTTCGACAATGATTGGGCCAGCAGTGTGGGAGCGGATTCCGGCGTGGCTGCGTCCGGTGGGATTGCATCCGGTGGGATTGCAGCGAGCCTTGGCTGGTCCGGATCCAATCGCGGCGTCGCGCACGCGGACGAAGACGTAACAGCGGACGTTGGAGCGAATGCCGACGGAGCCGGATCGTGAGGCATTGCCGCAGATTTCGACGAGGATTGAGCCAGCGGTGACGCAGCAGGCACGGGCGCTGTTGGCAGCGCGGTGGCCGTGTTGCCGTTGCGACCTGCTCGTCGGTCGAGGCTTGCGCCGGCGAGCGCGCTCCATTGGGCTGCTTGTTGCTCGATTGCGCGCAGTGCTGCCACGATGCTTGGCGGCGCCGGCGGTGCAGGCGGCGGGGTGAACACGCCGTCCAGTTGCGCAGGTCCGCTCGCGAGTCTGCCGTGCGGTGCCGCGGCGCGGTCTAGGTAGTTGTCGCTCGGCCGATACGGGCGCGGCGGTGTGCGCGACGGCGCTTGCCGGGGGGCGGGCGCGGCGGGGGCGCTGCCGCGCGGCGTCGTGCGGCGCGCTTCGTTACCGTCGAGCACGGCCGTGCGCGGGACGGTGCATGAATGGGCCGCGTACGGGGGCACGGCCGGCCGCACCGGTGAGGCCGGCATCGTCGCGCGTAGGGTTCCCCCTGTCTGCAGCGGTGCGTTCCTGCCGCGTGAAAGAACCTTCGAGGCGCCGTGCGCGGGGGCAGCGTACGGCGCCGGGGTGGCCACTGGCGACACCGCGGGTGGCGACGTGGCGGCGGGCGATGCAATCGTCGGCCCGCGGCCGTGGTCATGAAGGCTTGCCGATGGGCCCGCCGACTCAAACCGGACGTTCGGTGACGGGCCCGTGAAACCGCGTGTCATGCCTAGGTGCTTCGGCACACGGCGCGCGTCGGGCCAGTGAGATGCGCACGCACGCTTGCCCCGCGTATCGTTCGGGCCAAAACCGCCGTTGCTGGGCACGCGAAAATAAATTTTGCGCGGACCATGCGTTTCGTCGCCGCCGGTGGGGCGATGTGTCGGACTTTCGTGTCGTTCGTCGCGCGACGTGCGGCGTGTGCCGATACCGATGCCTAGGCCGAAAGTACGGTCCAGGTACGCGAAGCATTGTGGCCATTGGGTGCCAAACAGCCACGGCAGCGCGGCAATCCACAACAGCGTGAACACGACGATCGACGCGGGTGTGCCCAGCAGCGCGGCCAGGCCCGCAGCGCTTGCACGGCCGATCGTGTCGTACGCGGCATGCGTGGTGAGCCGTGCCTCCAGCGCGCTGCTGGCGACCAAGACGATGACGGTGCCGAGCCACAGGCGGATCGTCCCGGGCCCTTGCAGGCCGGCGCCACCCGGCCACAGCGCACGCGCGAGTCGCCACGTGAAGACGATGAGCCAGGCTGTGGAAAATCCGAATCCGCCGAGAACCACGCTGAGCATGCTTGAATAGAATCAGTCAGAGAGAGTAGGTGCCGCACTGCCGGACGACGATCGCGAACCAAAGAGCAAGTTTAACTGCTCGATGTGAATGCCGTGGCGACCACCGGTCCTGACCGCGTACCGATGGCCGATGCAACCTGCGTGTGCGGCGGGTATTGCGCGAAGGGGCAGCATGTTAACATCGCCGGCCATGCCGCACTACCGGTCTTGGCTACATCAAAGGAGAATCCATGTCCGTCAGTTCGTTTCATCACCGGCGTTTCGGCACGCCATTGTCGCCGGGCGCGACCCGTGTGATGCTGCTCGGGGCCGGTGAGTTGGGCAAAGAGGTGATCATCGCGTTGCAGCGGCTCGGGGTCGAGGTGATTGCAGTTGATCGCTATGCCGATGCCCCCGGCCACCAGGTCGCGCATCGTGCGTACGTGGTGGACATGGCCGATGGCCGCGCGCTTCGCGCATTGGTCGAACAGGAGCGCCCGCATCTGATCGTGCCCGAAATCGAGGCGATCGCCACCGACGAGCTTGCCGCAATCGAAGCCCAGGGACTGGCTGAGGTGATCCCCACCGCACGCGCGACGCAATTGACGATGAATCGCGAAGGCATTCGTCGCCTGGCCGCCGAGCAACTGCAATTGCCGACTTCGCCCTACGCGTTTGCGGACTCGCTCGACGCGCTGCGAGCCGCGATCGACGCCGGTATTGGCTACCCGTGCGTGGTCAAGCCCGTCATGTCGTCCTCCGGCAAAGGCCAGTCCGTGCTCAGGAGCGCTGCAGACATTGAGCGGGCCTGGCATTGCGCGATGTCGGGCGGGCGCGTGCATCACGGCCGGGTGATCGTCGAGGGCTTCGTGCAGTTCGACTATGAGATCACGCTGCTCACCGTGCGAGCCACCGATCCGGCAAGCGGTGGGATCGCGACGTATTTCTGTGAGCCGGTGGGCCACCTGCAAGTAGACGGGGACTACGTCGAATCATGGCAACCGCAGCCCATGAGCCCGCTTGCGCTCGAGCGGGCGCGTGAGGTCGCTCAGCGGATGACGGCCGCTCTGGGTGGGCGTGGGCTGTTTGGGGTCGAGCTATTCGTCCGTGGCGATCAGATCTGGTTTTCCGAGGTCAGCCCGCGTCCACACGATACCGGGCTCGTAACGCTGGCCACGCAGCGCTTTTCCGAATTCGAACTGCATGCACGCGCGATCCTTGGCTTGCCGGTGGACCCCGCGTTGCGCTCGCCCGGGGCGTCGGCAGTGATCTACGGCGGTCGCGACGAAAAAGGCATTGGCTTTGACGGTGTTGCCGATGCGCTGGCGGTGCCGGGCGCGGACCTGCGGCTATTCGGCAAGCCGCAGAGCTTTGTCAAGCGCCGCATGGGTGTGGCGTTGGCGGTGGCGTCGAGCGTCGATGAAGCCCGCGAGCGCGCACGCACGGCGGCCAGCCGTATCAAACCGGTGAGTGGCGGCGTATGATCGAGCCATGCACGAACGGTGACACTCCAGAACGGTGACATTCCCTGGTAGCGGCTATTCAAATCGCGGTTGGTACACTGTGTGGGCTCGCGCTGGCGGGCCAGAGTATCGTGCCGCTGGTTATTGTGCCGTTGATCGGCCACGTGGCCGCGGCGCCGGCTGACGCGTGCGTGGACGTATCCGCTACGCGATCGAGGACATGACCGAATTGCGCCTGAGGGGGATACGTAATGGATGCGCCCTGTCGCGCCGAATCCGGCCGTGGCCGCGCAAAGTGCTACAATTTAAGGCTATTTCCGGTATTTCATTAGGGGCAGCCGCGCACGCGGCCGCTTGAGCGAACGCCCACACATGTCAGATTCAGCCATTACCTCACGTTCCGTCCCGACTGACGCGGGGGCTTGCGGTGCTACGGCAAGCGCCGCCGCTTCCAGTTCCGCGCCAGCTGCCGCCCCGTTGTCATTCGACGGGTTCGGCCTTGCCGCGCCGATCCTTCAGGCGATAGGCGAACAGGGCTACACGAAACCGACGCCGATTCAGGCGCAGGCGATCCCCATCGTGCTGGCCGGACGCGACGTCATGGGTGCGGCGCAGACCGGCACCGGCAAGACGGCCAGCTTCTCGCTACCGATCATCCAGCGTTTGTTGCCGCTCGCCAGTACCAGTGCGTCTCCTGCGCGTCACCCGGTGCGGGCGTTGATTCTGACGCCTACACGCGAGCTTGCGGACCAGGTGGCGGCCAATGTGCATGCGTATGCCAAGCATACCGCGCTACGTAGCGCGGTCGTGTTCGGCGGCGTCGATATGAATCCGCAAACGGCTGAATTGCGCCGTGGGGTCGAGATCCTGATCGCGACGCCCGGCCGGCTGCTCGATCATGTGCAGCAAAAGAGCACGTCACTGGCACAGGTGCAGATGCTCGTGCTCGACGAGGCCGACCGGATGCTCGACATGGGCTTTTTGCCCGATTTGCAGCGGATCCTGAATCTGCTGCCGAGCCAAAGGCAAACGTTGCTGTTTTCTGCGACATTCTCTGCCGAAATCAAGAAGCTTGCGTCGACTTACTTGCGCGATCCGGTCACGATCGAGGTGGCCCGTAGTAATTCGACGGCGTCGAACGTGCGGCAAATCGTCTTCGAGGTGGCCGAGCCGGACAAGCAGGCAGCGGTCGTGCAGCTGATTCGTCAGCGCGAGTTGAAGCAGGTGATCGTTTTTTGCAACAGCAAGATCGGTGCGAGCCGGCTTGCAAAGCAACTTGAGCGCGATGGCGTGGTGGCCACCGCAATCCATGGTGACCGTTCGCAAAGCGAGCGGATGCAGGCGTTGGATGCGTTCAAGCGCGGCGAGATCGAGGCCTTGGTGGCGACCGACGTGGCCGCGCGCGGCCTGGATATCGCGGAGTTGCCGGCGGTGATCAATTTCGACTTGCCGTTCAATGCGGAAGATTATGTGCACCGGATCGGGCGCACGGGTCGTGCCGGAGCATCCGGCGACGCGCTGTCGTTGTTTAGTGGCAACGAGCGTAAGCAACTAGCGGACATCGAAAAACTGATCAAGCGGGCGTTGACCATCGAGCCGCTCGAGCTGGACCGGCCGGCCCGTCAAGGCCGCTCGCGTTATCATGACGATCGCGGCGACAGCCGTCGCGATCGTCATGCACACGTCGCTGACCGGGTGCGCGCGTCAATGCGTGACGCCCAGCCGGCCGACGATTTCTTCACGAAGCCGTACGAGCCGTCGCCTTCGGCCCGTCAGACGTCGGAACGCGCGGAATCGAGCCCATCAGCCGACAAGAAGACGCCGAAGCGACCGCTGGCTGCGCTGCTGGGCGGCTTCGGCATGCCACGCCGGAATTCGTAACAGTGTTACGCGCGCGTCGCCAGGCGCGCGCGCCAAGCGGGCACGGCCTCGCGATAGAACGCCTCCAGCGTCTTGCATCGCTGCGGTGCCAACGCGAGCCCGAGATGCGACGCCGCAGCCAATAGCGCGTTGAGCGGTCGGTCGATGTCGATCGGTGGTGCGCCGGTTTGCTTGCTCAATTTCTCGCCCTGCGCATTGACGACCACGGGCACGTGCAGATAAGCGGGCGTCGGATAGCCGAGGCAGCGCTGTAAGTAGATTTGCCGCGCGGTGGAATCAAGCAGGTCTGCGCCGCGCACGACGTCGGTAATCCGTTGCTGCGCGTCGTCGACGACCACCGCGAGCTGGTAGGCCCAGAGTCCATCCGCGCGCCTCATCACGAAGTCGCCGACCTCGGTGGCGAGATCCTGCCGCTGCGCATGCTGCCAGCGGTCGTCGAAGACGACCACCGCATTCTCTCCGTCCGGCACCCGGATGCGCCACGCACGCGCTGGCTTGCCGTGCAATCCGCTTCGGCATGTTCCCGGGTAGGCGAGTGTCGTGTGCCGAACGTGCGCGCGCAGCAGCGAATCGGCGATTTCCTTGCGTGTGCATCCGCATGGATAAATCAGACCCGCTGTATCCAACTGAGTGAGCGCTTGCTGGTACAGCGCGGTGCGAGTGCTTTGCCATACTGGCGTTTCGTCGCAGTGCATGCCGAGCCGGTGTAGCGTCTTCAAGATGTGTTCTGCTGCGCCGGGCACCGTGCGCGGTATATCGACGTCCTCTATCCTGACCAGCCACGTGCCGTCATGCGCACGCGCGTCTAGGTAGCTCGCCAGCGCGCTGACCAGCGAGCCTTGATGCAGCGGGCCGCTCGGGGACGGCGCAAAACGGCCGCGATAGCGGCGTGGCGACGCGGCCCCCGTTATCATCTGCATCGCAAAGCGTTTTTTATGTCACGACTAGTGAGCAAGCCGCGCCCGTCGCGACCCGACCGGGCGGGCATCATGTGGCGATCTGTGCCGATGTCTCGAATGACGGGCGCGCATCGTTTGCGCAGTGCGGGCACTGTTCGCCGGCGACATAAAGCGGCGATTGTTGTTCGGTCGGGGTGACGACCGCGCGGCACGCGAAGCACTGCACAGTGCCAGTCGGTTCGAGTTGCGGGTTAAGTGCCGTTCGATGATCGAACACGAAGCAGTCGCCATGGTAGTGAGCGCCGCCTACTTCCTCGAAGTACTTCAGGATACCGCCATCGAGCTGGTACACGCTGTCGATGCCGATGTTGTGCATGTGAATTGCGGCTTTCTCGCAGCGGATGCCGCCGGTGCAGAACGACACGACGGTCTTGCCTGCCAGCGCGTCTCGATGCGACGCGACGGCATCCGGAAACTCGCTGAATTTCGTCAGCCGATAGTCGATCGCATTGTCGAATGTGCCCACGTCGACTTCGAACGCATTGCGCGTGTCGAGCATCACCACGGGACGGCCGGCGTCGTCGCGCCCGTGATCGAGCCATTGCTTCAGGGTGCGCGCATCGACCGCCGGCGCGCGGCCGGCTTCGGGCCGTATCGCTGGCGACTTCATTGTGATGATTTCACGCTTGAGTCTGACCAGCATGCGTCGGAACGGTTGCTTGTCCGACAGGCTTTGCTTGAACGGCAAATCCGCGAACTTACCGCCGAACATCGGATCGGTGCGCAGGTAGTCGATGAACGTGTCGGTTGCCTCGCGGCTGCCGGCGATGAACAGGTTGATGCCCTCGGGCGCGAGCAGGATCGTGCCGCGCAGCGCCAGCGCGTCGCATCGCTGTCGCAGCACCGGACGCCACGTGTCGATCGCGTCCAGCGAAATAAATTTGTAGGCGGCAAGGTTGACGATACTCATGGTGTGCTGCTCTTGGCGAAAACAGAAATCAATGTGGCCGTGCGGCGACCGTGGGCAGGAGGGTACTTGGGCCGCGCGTCGACCGGGATGGCACCGGCGTCATAGGGTTGTACGTCATAGGGTTGTATTATCGCCGATCCGTCGCCCAGACCGCATCGGCCGGTTGGCCAGCGAGCGCTCGCGCTTATTCACATAGGCCGTCTCGCTCACATAAGCCGTCTTGCTGACTGGGCCGCCTGGTGCAGGCCGGTATGCTGTCGTGAGGGCCGGCGCTGCGGCATGACGGCCGGCGTCGCTCCCCGCAAGGTAAAATACTCGTATGTCTGATCCACGCTTCGTCCATCTGCGCGTTCACTCCGAGTTTTCCATTGCCGACGGCATCGTGCGTCTTGACGACGCGGTCGAGCGGGCAGCGGAAGACGGGCAAGGCGCGCTTGCATTGACCGATCTCGCCAACGCGTTCGGTCTGGTGCGTTTTTACAAGGCGGCTCGTGCGCACGGCGTCAAGCCGATTGTCGGTGCCGACGTCTGGGTCTCGAATCCCGATGATCGCGACAAGCCGGCACGGCTGCTGTTGCTCGTCAAGGACCGGCGTGGCTATCTCAACCTGTGCGAGTTGCTCAGCCGCGCGTGGTTGACGAACCAGTACCGCGGCCGGGCCGAAGTAGATTGCCAGTGGCTCGAAACGGGTCTTGCCGAAGGCCTGCTGGCGTTGTCCGGTGCGCAACACGGTGACATCGGCATCGCGCTGGCCGCGGGCAATGTGCAGGCGGCCACACGCCATGCACAGCGTTGGGCAGCGATCTTCCCGAATGCGTTTTACATCGAGCTGCAGCGGATGCGGCAACCGGGTGTCGAAGCTTATGTGCAGCAGGCGGTGGAGCTTGCTGCGCAGTTGAAGCTGCCCGTAGTAGCGACGCATCCGGTGCAGTTCATGACGCCGGAGGACTTCACCGCGCACGAAGCGCGTGTGTGTATCTCCGAAGGCGACATACTCGCCAACCCGAGACGCGCGAAGCGGTTTTCGACGGACCAGTACTTTTTCACGCAACAGCAGATGGGCGAGCTGTTTGCCGATATCCCGTCGGCGCTGGCCAACACGGTGGAAATCGCCAAGCGCTGCAACCTGACGCTCGAATTGGGCAAGCCCAAGCTGCCGTTGTTCCCGACACCGGACGGGATGTCGCTGGACGATTACCTGGTTCAATTGTCCAAGACTGGACTCGAGCAGCGCCTCGAGCAGCTGTTTCCGGACGCGACGCAACGTAACGCGCGGCGCCAGACGTATCAAGAGCGGCTGGCGTTCGAATGCGACACCATCATCAAGATGGGTTTTCCGGGGTACTTCCTGATCGTCGCGGACTTCATCAACTGGGCCAAGAACAATGGGGTGCCGGTGGGGCCGGGACGGGGGTCGGGCGCCGGTTCGCTGGTGGCATTCGCGCTCGGGATCACGGATCTGGATCCGTTACGCTACAACCTGCTGTTCGAGCGATTCCTTAATCCCGAGCGTGTCTCGATGCCGGACTTCGACATCGACTTCTGCCAGGATGGCCGCGATCGCGTGATCCAGTATGTGAAGAGCAAGTATGGTGCCGATGCGGTGTCGCAGATCGCCACGTTTGGCACGATGGCAGCAAAGGCTGCGGTGCGCGATATTGGCCGCGTGCTGGACTTGGGCTACAACTTCACCGATGGTGTCGCGAAGCTGATTCCGTTCAAGCCCGGCAAGCATGTGACCATTGCCGACGCGATGAAGGAGGAGCCGCAGCTGCAGGAGCGATTCGACAACGAGGACGAGGTGCGCCAGTTGCTCGAACTCGCGCAACGCGTCGAAGGGTTGACGCGCAACGTCGGCATGCACGCCGGTGGCGTGCTGATTGCGCCGGGCAAGCTTACTGATTTTTGTCCGCTGTACACGCAGGGTGACGACGGTGGCGTCGTCAGTCAGTACGACAAGGACGACGTCGAGGCCGTCGGGCTCGTCAAATTCGACTTTCTCGGATTGACCACGCTCACGATTCTTGACTGGGCCGAGCGGTATATCCGGCGGCTGGATCCGTCCAAGCAGGACTGGTCGCTCGCGCAGGTGCCGCTGGACGACCCCGCGTCGTTCACAATCCTGAAGAACGCCAATACGGTGGCGGTGTTCCAGTTGGAAAGCCGCGGCATGCAAGGCATGCTCAAGGATGCGCAGCCCGACCGCTTCGAGGACATCATCGCGCTGGTTGCGTTGTACCGGCCGGGCCCGATGGATCTGATTCCGAGCTTTTGTGCACGTAAGCATGGGCGGGAAACGGTCGAATATCCGGATCCCCGCGTCGAACCTATCCTGAAGGAGACCTATGGCATCATGGTCTATCAGGAGCAGGTGATGCAGATGGCGCAGATCATCGGCGGCTATTCACTCGGCGGCGCGGACTTGCTGCGTCGCGCGATGGGCAAGAAAAAGCCCGAGGAGATGGCCAAGCATCGCGAGTTGTTCCGTGAAGGAGCGGCCAAGAATGGTTTGAGCGCGGAAAAGGCCGACGAGATCTTCGACTTGATGGAGAAGTTCGCCGGCTACGGCTTCAACAAGTCGCACGCGGCGGCGTACGCGCTGCTCGCGTATTACACCGCTTGGCTCAAGGTGCATCATCCGGCCGAATTCATGGCGGCCAATATGTCGCTCGCGATGGATGACACCGACAAGGTGAAGATCCTTTTTGAGGACTGCATCGCGAACCATCTGGCGGTGCTGCCGCCGGACATCAATCAGTCGGCCTACCGCTTTGAGCCGGTGGCCGATGCGCCGGGCAAGCGCTCGAAGATGATTCGCTACGGCCTTGGCGCGATCAAGGGTAGTGGGCAGAACGCGATCGAGGAAATCCTACGGGCCCGTGAGTCGCAGCCGTTCAGCGACCTGTTCGACTTTTGCGAGCGCGTTGATCGCCGCATTGTGAATCGCCGCACGATCGAGGCGCTGATCCGGGCCGGCGCATTCGATTCGCTGCACGAGAACCGGGCGCAACTGCTCGCGTCGGTGCCGCTGGCAATGGAGGCGGCTGAGCAGGCGAGCGCCAATGCGCTGCAGGGCGGCCTATTCGACATGCCCGATGGCTCGAGCGGCCATCAGCATGAGTTGGTCGACGAGCCGGCGTGGACCGAGAAGCGCAAGCTGCAGGAGGAGAAAGCGGCGCTTGGCTTCTATATTTCCGGGCATTTGTTCGACGCATACAAGGACGAAGTGCGGCGCTTCGTGCGCCAGAAAATCGGGGAGTTGAAGGAAGGGCGCGACAAGGTGATCGCCGGCGTGATTACCGCGATGCGCACGCAAATGACGCAACGCGGCAAGATGCTGGTCGCGGTGCTCGATGATGGCACTGGCCAGTGCGAGGTCACGGTCTTCAACGAGATCTACGACGCGAACCGCGCGATCTTCAAGGAAGATGAACTGCTGGTCGTGCAGGGACAGGCGCGCAACGACAGCTTTACCGGCGGCATTCGCTTTACCGTGGACATCGTCATGGATCTGGAGCGCGCTCGCCGCCGCTATGCGGACTCGCTACTGCTGTCGGTCAATGGCAATGCGGATCCGAGGCGGTTGCGTGATTTGCTCGAACCGCACCGGCTGGCGGCGACCCCGCAGTCCGAACAGATGCCGGTGGCTGCCGGCACGTCGGGCCGGGCGCGCCATGCCGGTGGCCCGCCGCGTGGCCCGGCGGGCGAGGGCAGCAACGGGCGTCGCAACGGCGACGTGCGTGGCGGCCCAGAGCCGGGCGGCTTGCGGGTCAGAATCCGCTACCAGGGCGTTGGCGCGCAATGCGACTCGACGCTGGGCGACGCGTGGCGCGTGAGGCCCAGCGATGACCTTCTCAACCTGCTACGTGCCGAATTCAGCGCGGGCGCTGTCCAGATCCAGTATCCGCAGCGCTGACACCACCGAAAGGATTGATTTGACTACACTTGAGAACAGCGTGGCCAGTAGCGTGGCCAAGCCCGTTGCGCACGTCGATGTACTGGCCCGCATTGGCCGGATCGTGCGGCCGTACTGGTGGGCTGTCGTGCTCGCGATCGTATCGATGGGGCTGGTGGCGGCGGCCGAGGCGGGCATTCCGGCGTTGCTCAAACCGTTGATCGACAAGGGTTTCGGCACGAAGGACCCGGGTTCGTCGGTTCGCTGGTATGTTCCGGTGGCGATCATCGGACTCGCGCTGGGTCGCGGGCTTGCACAGTACGCGTCTGGCTACCTATTATCCTACGTGCTGAACCGCGCTTTGTTGGACCTGCGGTTGCAGATGTTCCAGACGATGCTGCGCGCACCGGCCGCTTTTTTCCAACGTGAAACGGCCAGCACGATCATCAATGCGATCGTGTTCGAGGTGAACCAGGTGCTCAACGTGTTGACAAACGTGCTAGTCACGCTCGTGCGCGATTCGTTGACGGTGGTGTTCCTGCTCGGCTATTTGTTCTACCTGAATTGGCGGTTGACGTTAATCGTTGCGGTGATCCTGCCGGCGATCGGCTGGCTGGTCAGCAAGATCAACCGGCGCTTGCGCCGGCTCAATCGTGAGCAGCAAATGCTGACCAACCAGCTGTCGTACATCGTCGAGGAGACGGTCGGCGGCTACAAGGTCGTCAAGGTGCACAACGGCGAACCGTACGAAATGGGCCGCTTCACGCATATGAGCCGGCGCTTGCGTGGCTATGCAATGCGGGTGGCAATTTCCGGCGGCCTGGCTCAGCCGCTGACGCAGTTCCTCGCATCGATCGCTTTGGCCGTGGTGATTACAATTGCCGTGATCCAATCGGCGAACGACCAAACGACGGTCGGTGGATTCGTCGCGTTCGTCACGTCGATGCTGCTCGTGATTTCGCCATTGAAGCACTTGATCGACGTCAACCAGCCGTTGACGCGCGGCATGACGGCCGCCGAGCTGATTTTTGGCCTGATTGACGAGCCGGTGGAGAACGCCGGCGGCGAACGGGAACTTGATCGTGCGACCGGCAGTGTCGAATTCGAGCATGTGAGCTTCGACTATGGGGCCACGGAGCGGCCGACACTCGACGACATTTCGTTGAAGATTGCGCCGGGTGAGATGGTGGCGCTGGCCGGGCCATCCGGCAGCGGCAAGACCACGCTGGTGAACCTATTGCCCCGCTTCTTCGATCCGACTGCCGGGCGCGTGTTGATCGACGGCGTGCCGCTGCCCGAGTATCGATTGCCGGACCTGCGCAAGCAGATCGCATTCGTCAGTCAGGATGTCGTGCTGTTCAACGATACGATCGCGGCCAACGTCGCCTATGGGCAGCCTGTGGAGCGCGATCGCGTCGATGCCGCGCTACGCGCAGCCAGTCTCACGGACGCGGTTGCGTTGATGCCGGCGGGGATCGATACGCTGGTTGGCGACAATGGCATGCGATTGTCTGGCGGACAGCGGCAACGGCTCGCGATTGCACGCGCGATCTACAAGGATGCGCCGATTTTGATCCTCGATGAAGCGACGTCGGCACTCGATTCGGAGTCGGAGCGCCATGTGCAAGCGGCGCTCGAAGTACTGATGCGTGGACGGACCACGCTGGTGATTGCGCACCGACTGTCGACGATTGAACGCGCTGATCGTATCCTTGTGCTCGATGGCGGTCGGATCGTCGAGGAGGGGACGCACGCGGAGCTGTTGCGCCGCGACGGTCTGTATGCGAACCTACATCGGATTCAGTACCAACAGGGGGCGGCGTAGCGGTGCGTGCTATGCAGTGAGGTTGCCCCCGAAAAACGCATCCCTTGTTAAGCATTTAAACTCAAGCAAGAAGCGTCAAGAAGACGAGCAAGACGACGCGGGCGCGCTACACGCTCGAATTTAAGCTGGAGGCGGCGCGGTTGGTCAAAGCCGGTCAGCGCATGCGGCGGTGCTGCGACGTTGGACGTGCCGGCGCAGTCGATTTTTCAACTGGGCTCGGGTGTCATTGCATCATGGGCGAGGCTGGGGCGAATTATCATCCGCGAGATCTGCCGCAAGCACGGCTGAGCCTAGCGCTTTGGCTCGTCGGAAGAAGCCACTGACAAGTGCGGCATTACGTAGCTGTGCTGCAACTCCGGCATCGACGAATCGGCTCATTTCCTTGTGAAAGGCGGAAGCTGCAACTGGGTCGTCAAGCTGGTTCAGCTTGCGTTGGAGCGCTTTTTTGAAATCGTCTTCGGCCCAACCGTAGTCAAGCAGCTTTCTGCCGATCAAGTCCATGTCTGGAGCGACCTGCCGGTCTGTCAAGTATTTGATGTCCCAAATATCACGCGCCTTGAGGAACGGGCGGGCACCCAGCGCGAGAAGTTTGTCGGCCAGTATTTCGTTCGGAGTCTCCGCGGTGATGATCAGTTGACGATGCGGTGCTGGTAGGTGAGGGTAGTTCGCCGCGATGGATACCAAATCTGCATCGTGGGCAGGAACACTGGCAACCTCGATATTGATGATCTGGTTTTGCGGTACGCTGGGATCGATTTGCGGGATATGTACTTTGGCGCTCCACCGAGTGACATTGACTCCGTCTGACGGCGGCTTTTCTTTCGGAGCCTTAATTTCGATCTGTAGCCCGTACGCATCGGCAATTTCCTTTTGCAAGAGCTCGGCGAAGGGGGCCATCAACCGTGGATCGAAATTGTCACCGCCTGCAAAATCTAGATCCTCCGAATACCGCGTGCCCTGGTAGCAGAGGCGCAGCGCGGTACCGCCCTGGAACGTGAGCGCCGCTGCTGCGCCGCTTTGCAAGAGAGCGTAAAGAATCTCGTAGTGCAGAATCTCCTTCATGATGGTATTGGTGGGCACCTTGCGATCGTTGGCATACTGGCCCGCAAGGGCCAAAAGATCAGTGCGTGTGCGTAGGAGCATTCTGGTTTCCATGAAGGGTGACTAGATTGAGATTGCGCCCGACGCGTTTCAAGTCGCGCAGTGCGCGGGCCGGGGTCGCGACGGCAAGTTCGCGTCGAGCGTCGAATATGAGATCACTGCGCAGCTTGTCGGGGCGTTGCGCGGTGTGGACAAACTCCAATGTTCCATAGGGCGTTTTAAACGTTTGGCTGCGGCCAGTGGTCATCATGGTGAGTCGAGAGGGAATCTGGGAGATCCAGCCCGCTTCAGAGAGCGCCGACTCTAGGCTGAGATAGTTGAAATCCCAAGGCCGCAGGAACGGCACCAGAGCGTTCAATGCATCGGGTGGCATTGACCTCGCACGAGGGTTCACATAGAGGCCGCGTGCGACATGCGTAATCAGTCCGGCACGCTCGTGGCGTGCGAGCGCCTTGAGCATAGCGCGTTCGTTCTCCGGGAATAGGAGACGGAGCGTGTTTAACGAATACGCCCAAATCCCTGCCTTGTCCCACCGGTCCATGGCCGTGATCAGTTCTCGAACAAACATTTGATGATTTACAGAAACTGAACATTTATGGACAGTATATGTTTAGTAACACAGGCATGGCAAGACGGCTTGAACGGCAAGATAACAATGTTCACGTTACGCTAATGTCGGCAACTCAGTGCTGGCTGGCCGATTCACATCGGGAAAGGGGCGCGACGAAAATTGCCGCACTGAGATTGCGATGAGACAACCTCGGTATCTGGCCCCGCGTCGACGCATCACCAAAAAGCGCGCGTTGTCCACACTTGGCGCAGCCGGGAAAATCCGTTCGAGCATACGTGGCCTGTATTCCGGCGCGCAGCTGCGCCGGCCTTCAACGCAAAACATCGAAGAGTGACAATTACTCGGCAGTAACATCATCCCGTGAGGCAACATGCACGTAAAAAATTTTAAGTCAATGCGCCGGAGAACATTGCCGCTAGATGGTGCTTTTCCATTACCACAAGATTGTGTTACAACGTAATTAAAAAGTAATACAGGAGAGAGGGGGGGGGCATGAGCGAGGCAACCTTTACTTTTCGAGTCGATGAGACGCTAAAAAACGAATTTTCGACGGCGGCCAGAGGCCAAGATCGCACCGGCGCGCAACTGCTACGCGATTTCATGCGAGATTACGTGCGTCAGCAGAAGGAGGCGTCGGAGTATGACGCTTGGTTGCGTGCCAAGGTGCAAAAGTCCCAGACTTCAGCGGATGCCGGTAATCTGATTCCGGCCGCCGAGGTTGAAGCCAAGTTCGCGGCTCGGCGCGCCGCGGCACGTCGCCGTATCGAAGCGGCTAAGTGATGGAGTTATTTTAGACGCCGGAGGCAATGCAGGATCGTGAAGCGATCTATGGTTACATTGAAGCGGATAACCCGGTCGCCGCATTGGCCATCGATGAATTGTTTTCGGAAAAAGCCGCACTTTTAATCGAACACCCCAGTCTGGGCCGGCTTGGTCGCGCTGTCGGCACCCGTGAGCTAGTAGCACATCGGAATTACATTGTGGTTTATGATGTGGCCGGCGACAGGGTGCGGGTGTTGAACGTCGTGCACGTTGCTCGTCAATGGCCTCCAGTTTGGGAATAGGCGCCGAGCGTGCGCAAAGCGTAGTCGCTGCAGATCGCCAACAGTGCGCGCCATTATTGAGTTAAAGTGTCGGGTTAATCGATGTGGTTTTAAGTTATCCCAGGCACACTAAAAATCTGACAGGCTCGTCCTGCAACATGGCTTTGTTCAGCAACAGGTCTGCCATCAGCCGCTTAAGCTTCGCGTTCTCCTCTTCAAATTGCTTCAACTAACGTAGCTCCGATGGGCCAAGGCTGCCAGTTGTAAAACGTCGCATCGCTGATGCCAATCTTGCGGCACCACTTCTGCCACCGGCATGCCCAGCTTTGCCTGCTTCAACGCAAATGCAATCAGTCCTTCAGTGACAAGTTCCCGGATACACGCAGAGTACCGACGACGCATTGAGAGCCTGCCGTGTAGTGGCCATCGCGTCACGCGCTCAGCGGTGCCGCAGGCACTCGATTGGTGCAGCGCCTTGGCATCTGCATGAGCAGAGAAACAATTCTTCGTTTGCTCAAGAGCCATGGCCAGAAGCAAATCGCCACGACATCGCCGCCGACCCTGGTTGGCATCGACGACTGGGCATTCAAACGCGGTCATCTCTACGGTACCCTACTGGTCGATCTGGAGAAACGCCGGCCAATGGATCTGCTGCCAGAGCGCAATGCAATGACGGTGGCGAGTTGGCTAAGCGGCTATTGCGCAGTCCAGTTGGTGTCACGCGATCGCGCTGGCGTCTATGCCGAAGGCATTACTCGTGACGCGCCGCAAGCCATACAAGTGGCCGACAGGTGGCATCTGTTGAAGAATCTTGGAGACGCCATTGAGCGCGCGTTGAGCCGACGAGGCGATGCTGGGATAATGTGCCAACCGAAAGTATTCGCAGCTCGCTGAAGGCTACACGTGTGCAGGGTTGGCACCTCGCGACGCGGCGTGTCGCAATGGATGAAGTGGTCGATTAACGCCACTTTAACAACGCGCATCCACTACACTCGGCGCGTGGTTACGTCAGCCCCACGATATCTGAGAAGAACGGGTTCGCGGCTCAACAAAATGCAGCCGCATTATTTCTTCAGTTAAGGGATTCGACAAACAGATGTTATGAAGGCGCAGATTCGATGCGGAACCGGCCTTTTTGCGAAGAATTTTGGTTGCGGGGGTAGGATTTGAACCTACGACCTTCGGGTTATGAGCCCGACGAGCTGCCAGACTGCTCCACCCCGCGTCTGGAAAGAAAAGAATTATAGCGGGAACCAACGTGTAGGTCAAACGTTTATGGTGACCAATGTGCATACCACCGTGACGGCGCTTGAACCCGGGCCGTATCAGGACGGGTGCGGGGCCGTATTAGGTTTGAGCGCGTGGCCGTCTCAGGAAGCCTCTGAGCCGGTGTAGTCTCTGCTGTGACAGACCGGGTTCACGCGGTTTGCCCCGTCCAGCGCGGTGGCGTCGACCGGCATGCGTGCCAGCTTGCTCACCAAGCAGCTAGCGCACAGGCAGCCCTGCTCGGGATCCAGCGCGCGGGCAGGCAACGGTGGCAAGTTCGCGCACCAGCAGGGGCGACTGGGATCGGCCGCCCCGCAATCGAATGCTTCGCCGCAGCACGAGCACCGTTGCCCCATTTTCCTTCCCCCATTCAGTTCATCGACACCTGGCTTGGACCCGTTCAAGCAGTTCGCGGGCTCATGCTACAGTTGCATTTCCGGTGAAGCCAGGTGCCCCTACATCAACACGATGTCGTACTGCTCCTGGCTCAAATTCGACTCGACCTGCAACGACACGGGCTTGCCGATAAAATCACACAGCATCGCCAGATGCTGCGACTCTTCCTCGAGAAACAGGTCGATGACCTGCTGCGCTGCCACGACGCGGAACTCGCGGGGGTTGAACTGCCTGGATTCGCGCAGAATCTCCCGCAGGATGTCGTAGCACACCGTGCGCGCAGTCTTGACCTGCCCTTTGCCCTGGCATACTGGGCACAGTTCGCACAGGACATGGGCTAGCGATTCCCGGGTGCGCTTGCGCGTCATCTCCACCAAACCCAGTTGCGAGAAGCCGTTGACAGTGACGCGTGTGCGGTCTCGGCTGAGCGCCTTCTTTAGCTCGCCAAGCACCGCGTCGCGATGCTCGGCATTCTCCATGTCGATGAAGTCGATGATGATGATGCCGCCCAGATTGCGCAGTCGCAATTGCCGAGCAATCGTATGAGCGGCCTCCAGGTTGGTCTTGAAGATCGTGTCGTCGAAGTTGCGCGCGCCGACGTAACCTCCCGTGTTGACGTCGATCGTGGTCATGGCTTCGGTCTGGTCGATCATCAGGTAGCCGCCGGACTTCAAATCGACGCGGCGCGACAGCGCGCGCAGGATCTCGGCTTCAATGTTATACAGGTCGAACAGCGGGCGCTCGCCGGTATAGTGGTGGAGCTTGGAGGCGACCGCCGGTGTGAACTCATTGGCGAACTCGACGAGCATCTGCGATGTCTCGCGCGAATCGACCTGGATCCGCGTGGTGTCGTCGTTGACGAAGTCGCGCAATACGCGCTGCGCCAGGTTGAGATCCTGGTACAGCAGGGTTGTCGGCGGCATCCGTGTTGCCTGTGCCTGGATCGTGGCCCACGTCTTGCGCAGATAGGCGACATCGTTCGACAGGGCCTCGCTGGACGCATCCTCGGCGATCGTGCGCACGATGTAGCCGCCTCTTTCGTCCCCTGGGAGCACCGACGTGAGTCGGGCGCGGACTGCTTCGCGTTCCACCTCGCTCTCGATCTTCTGCGAGATGCCGATATGGGGCTCCTGCGGCAGATAGACGAGCGTGCGGCCAGCGATGCTGATCTGGGTGGACAGGCGTGCGCCCTTGGTGCCAATCGGATCCTTGACCACTTGGACCATCAACGTTTGCCCTTCGAAGACAATCTTCTCGATCGGCTGCTGCGGTGCACTGACTGCCGCATCGGGTGCCAGCCGCGGATGCCAGATATCGGCCACGTGCAGAAACGCGGCGCGCTCCAGCCCGATGTCGACGAACGCCGACTGCATGCCGGGCAGCACGCGCACAACCTTGCCGAGATAGATGTTGCCGACGCGGCCGCGCGACAGCGTTCTCTCGACATGAAGCTCCTGTACTGCGCCTTGTTGAACGATCGCGACGCGAGTTTCCTGCGGGGTGACGTTGATCAGAATTTCTTCGTTCATGATTTATTGGAACGCCACGCGGGCCGCGCGTAGCAGCGCGGCAGTCTCGAAAAGGGGCAGGCCCATGATACCTGAATAGGACCCGTCGATTCGCTCGACAAACTCGGCTGCGCGGCCTTGGATGCCGTAGGCGCCTGCTTTGCCGAAGGGCTCGCCGCTGCGCGCATAGCGCGCCAGCGATGCGTCGTCCACCGCGGCAAACCACACCCGCGACACGGACAGTGCGCTGGTGACAGTGGCATCGGCGCCGACCAGTGCAACGGCGGTCAATACCCGATGTGCGCGGCCGGCTAGGCGCTTGAGCATCTGCAACGCGTGATCGACGTCGCTCGGTTTGCCGAGGATTTCGTCATCGAGCGCCACAGTGGTGTCGGCTACAAGAATCGGCGCCGGCGCTGTATCGTGTTGTCGGGCTAGCAGTCGGTTCCGGCGTGCGCCAGCGGCCGTTGCCTTGGCCAGCGTCACACGTACCACGTAGTCCTGCGCAGATTCGCCTGGCCGTTCGGCTTCCAGTGCCTCGGCATCTTCGTGCTCTTGCGCGAGCAGCAACTCGAAGCGCACGCCGATCTGCTCCAGCAGCGCTCGACGGCGGGGACTTTGCGACGCAAGATAAATAAACGAATGGCGCGGCGTGGCAGGGCAGGCGTCGTTGGCGCCGGATGCCTCGTGTGTCGACAGGCTGGACGCTGCCGGATCGAGCGATGATGGAATGGACATGATCACCTGAACGGGAAGGGCCGTGCCGCTCACCGGCGTGGCGGGCAAGCGGGCACGTCGGGCGGTACCGTTACGCCCGATGATAAGGATGATTTTGCGTGATGCTCCACGCGCGGTAAAGCTGCTCTGCCAGCAGCACGCGGACCATGGCGTGGGGCAGCGTCAGGCTGGAGAGCCGCAGCAGCAGATCGGCCTGTGCCTTGATGGCCGGATCCAACCCGTCCGCGCCGCCGATGACGAAAGCCACATCGCGGCCGTCCTGCTGCCAGCGTGGCAGGTGTTGTGCCAGCTGCATCGTGGTCCAGTCAAGGCCATGCTCATCCAACGCAACAAGTCGCGCGCCCTTGGGCAGCGCCGCCTCGATGCGCGTACGCTCGGCCGCCATCACGCTCGTTACGGCGCGTGTCGATACCCGCTGTTCCGGCTTGATCTCGCGCAGTTCGATGCGCAGTTCGGGCGGCATGCGCTTCGCGTATTCGTCAAAGCCGCGCGTAACCCAGTCCGGCATTCGGTGTCCGACTGCGACAATGTAAAGTTTCATGCTGATGACTCGGGCGCGGCTGCCGCCGCCCTACACGTCACGTCGCCAGGCCCGGTGCGGCTGGGCCGCTGTCTTGCGTGCCGGCCTGGCCGCCGAGCTTCACGTGCACCGGCTTGTCCCCCCAGATTTCCTCGAGTCGATAGTATTGGCGCAGCGCGGGCTGCATGATGTGCACGACCGCGTCGCCGCAGTCGACCAGCACCCATTCGCCGGTGTCCTCGCCTTCGGTGCTGACGATGTCACCGCCGCTCGCTTTGACCTTTTCGCGCACATTGTTGGCCAACGCCTTGGTTTGCCGATTTGATGTGCCGCTCGCAACGACCACGCGGTCGAATAGCTCGGTCAGATGGCTGGTGTTGAAGACGCGGATGTCCTGCGCCTTGACGTCCTCGAGTGCGTCGATGATAACGCGTTGCAATGTGCGGATATCCATGTTTATGTCTGATACAAATGATGTTGACGGATGTACTGCCAGACCGCGTCCGGCACGCTGGCGACTTTCTCGAGGCGGCCACGCGCCTGTTCGCGCAGCAACCGCCGCACGTCCGTGGCCGAGACGTCCAGCGACAGCGTGGTATCGAGCAGAACATAGCCGTGCGCCGTCGCACGCAGCGTGTTGGCCGACGCGCTGCGGCGCGCGATTTCGTCAAGCACCGTGGCATCCGCCTGCGATAGGTCGAATCCGGGACGCGTCGCGACACCGATATGGGCGAATTCGAATAGTCGGCGCCAGTTTTTCCACGTATGCAGGCGGACCAGTTGGTCGGCCCCGATCAATAGCGTCAACGACGCCGCCGCGCCGTGGCGCGCGCGCCATGCGGCCAGCGTTTCAGTGGTGTACGTCGGGCCGGGATGATCGATTTCATCGGTTGCGACGGCTACCCGCGTGGCGGGCAGCGCCAGCGACGCCGCCGCCAGGCGGGTCATCGCGAGCCGGTGCCGCGCGCACGATACGCCGCTCTTTTGCCAAGGTTGCCCCGCTGGCAACAGCACGAGATCGGTCAACCCGAGCCATTGGGCAAACCGGCGCGCGAGTGCCAGGTGGCCGACGTGGATCGGGTCGAACGTGCCGCCTAGGATGCCGATCCGCGTGGGCAGGAGGGGCGCGGCGGACGCGTCGATGGTGTCCGGCGATGATGGATTCGGCGAACTCAGGTCTGCGTCCTTAAGCAAGGCGATCGGGGGGCGGCCGTCGCGGTTCAGATCCAGTCGCGCACGACCAGGAAATCGCGGTACAGCTGGGCCTCGGGCGAGCCAGCGTCCGGATGCCAATCGTAGCGCCATTTCGCCACCGGGGGCATCGACATCATAATGGCCTCGGTGCGCCCGCCACTTTGCAGGCCGAACAGCGTGCCGCGGTCGAAGACAAGATTGAACTCGACGTAACGGCCGCGCCGGTAGGCCTGGAAATCTCGTTCGCGCTCACCATAAGGCATCGCGCGCCGCCGCTCGATGATCGGCAAATAGGCGGTGAGCAGGCTATCCCCGACATTGCGTGTCATCTCAAAGCCACGCGTGAATCCCAACTCCGCTATGTCGTCGTAAAAAATGCCGCCAATGCCGCGGGGCTCGCCACGGTGCTTCAAGTAGAAGTACTCGTCGCACCACCGCTTGAAGCGCGGATACAACTCGTCACCGAACGGAGCCAGTGCGTCACGGCATGTCAAATGGAAATGCCGCGCGTCCTCCTCGAACCCGTAGTACGGCGTCAGGTCCATGCCGCCACCATACCAGAATACCGGCGCTTCGTCTGGGTGAGTCGCGACGAACAGCCGTACATTCATGTGCACGGTCGGGCAATAGGGATTGCGCGGATGGAGCACCAGCGACACCCCCATCGCCTCGAAGCCGCGCCCGGCCAGTTGTGGGCGGGTGGCGCTGGCCGACGGCGGCAATGCGGCGCCGCTCACGTGCGAGAAGCCGACCACGCCGCGCTCAAAGCATTCGCCGTCCTCGATCACGCGCGAGCAGCCGTCTCCTTGCAGCGTGTCACTCGGCTCACGGCGCCACGTATGCGTGTCGAATGGCTTGCCGTCGAGTTGGCCTAGCGTCTCGGCGATATGGTGCTGCAGCGCGAGCAAATAGTCGCGCACCGGTGCCAGATCGCCGAGCCCGCAGTCGGTGGTGCTGCGCGCCGGCGCGTGGGCCAAAGCCGGATCGGAGGACGGGGAGGCAGGGTCGAACGGACGGCTCATTGCGGATCAGTGCTTTCGGTTCAGGGCGCGGTGACCGATGTCGCGGCGATACTGCATGCCATCGAAGTGGATATGATGGATCGTCTCATAGGCGATCGACTGCGCCTCGCGCACTGAATCGGCCAACCCGACCACGCACAGCACGCGTCCGCCCGAGGTAACTAGCTTGCCATCGACCAGCGCGGTACCCGCGTGGAAGGTGACGGCAGTTTCGGTCTGCGCCGGAATGCTATCGATGCGGTCCCCCTTGCGCGGCGCGTCCGGATAATGGTGCGCTGCGAGCACGACGCCCAGCGCCGTGCGCCGGTCCCATTCGAGTTCGACGGTGTCCAGTGTGCCGGCGAGCGCGTGCTCGATGACACGCGCGAAGTCGCCCTTGAGCCGCGCCATGATCGGCTGCGTCTCCGGATCGCCCATCCGGCAATTGAACTCGAGCGTCTTCGGGTTACCCTGTGCGTCGATCATCAACCCGGCATACAGGAAGCCAGTATAGCGCAGGCCCTCGTGTTCCATGCCGCGCACGGTCGGCAGGATGATCTCGCGCATCACACGCGCATGCAATTGTGGCGTGACGATCGGCGCTGGCGAGTAGGCCCCCATGCCGCCGGTGTTCGGACCTTGGTCGCCGTCGAGCAACCGCTTATGATCCTGGCTCGACGCCAGCGCGAGCACATGCTTGCCATCGACCATCACGATGAAGCTGGCTTCTTCGCCTTGCAGGTATTCCTCGATGACCACGCGCGCGCCCGCGTCGCCGAGCTTGTTATCGGCGAGCATCATTTCGATCGCGCGGTGCGCTTCATCCAACGTTTGCGCTACCACCACGCCCTTGCCGGCCGCGAGCCCGTCTGCCTTGATCACAATCGGCGCGCCCTGTGCGTCGACGTACGCGTGTGCCGCCGCCGCGTCGGAAAACGTCTCGTATTCGGCGCTCGGAATGCCGTGGCGCTTCATGAACGCCTTGGCGAAGTCCTTCGAGCTTTCAAGCTGCGCTGCTTCGCGGCTCGGCCCGAAGATCTTCAGGCCGCGCGAGCGGAACAGATTGACGATGCCCGCCGCGAGTGGCGCCTCGGGCCCGACCACGGTGAATGCGATCTGCTCGCGCTCGGCGAAGTCGGCCAGTGCGTGCAGATCAGTGATATCGACATTGTGCAGGCGCTCCTGCAGCGCCGTGCCACCATTGCCCGGCGCCACGTAGACTGCGGTGACGCGCGGCGATTGCGCGAGCTTCCACCCGAGTGCGTGTTCGCGACCGCCGGAGCCGACGACCAATACCTTCATGGAAATCCTCGAAAGAGCCAACAAATTTTCTGCGCGAGCCGTTACTGATCGGCAATGACCGCGTTCGTGTAAACCTCCTGCACATCGTCGAGGTTTTCCAGCGCATCGAGCAGCTTTTGCATTTTGACTGCGTCGTCGCCGGTGAACTCCACCTCGGTTTGCGGCTTCATCGTGACCTCGGCGAGTTCCGCCTTGAAGCCCGCGGCCTCAAGCGCAGCTTTGACCTGCGCGAAGTCGTTTGGCGCGCACAATACCTCGATGCTGCCGTCGTCATTGGTCGTTACGTCATCGGCGCCGGCCTCGAGCGCCGCCTCCATCAGTTTGTCCTCCGGCGTGCCGGGCGCGAACAGGAACTGGCCGACATGGTCGAACAGGAACGCGACCGAGCCGTCGGTGCCCAGGTTGCCGCCGTGTTTGGAGAACGCATGGCGCACTTCGGCGACGGTACGCGTGCGATTGTCGGTCATCGTGTCGACGATGATCGCCGCACCGCCGATGCCATAACCCTCGTAGCGGATTTCCTCGTAGTTCGCGCCTTCGACGCCGCCCACGCCGCGCTGGATCGCGCGATTGACATTGTCCTTTGGCATGTTGGCGTCCGTTGCCTTGTCGATCGCCAGCCGCAGGCGCGGGTTTGATCCGGCATCGCCGCCGCCCAGCCGCGCCGCCACGGTAATTTCCTTGATCAACCGCGTCCAGACCTTGCCACGCTTGGCATCCGCCGCGGCTTTCTTATGTTTGATGTTGGCCCATTTCGAGTGACCAGCCATGATGGTTTCTCCGACCGCGCACGCAACGCGCGTATCATTCATTCAAATATCGATGTGTCGTGGCGAAGGCCCTGGCGCGCGGTGCCATCGGAGCGACGCGCGTGCTGCTGTCCGCCGTGCGTGCGTCTCGCTCGCGCGCGAGAAACGCCACGGCAGGGGCGTTCGACGGAAAAGCGCAATTTTAGCATGCCAACTCCGCTCGCAAGCCGCGCGACCGCGGTGTAAGTTTCCGACCCCATAAAGTGATCCGCCCCCGGTCGGTCCTCCGGCGCTGCTCCCAACACGTCCTCCGGCTCCGCTCCCGCCCGTCCGCCTGCCTGCTCCGCTTCCTGCCCACCCGTCGGCCCGGGCCGCGGGCGTCCCTAGTTCTTGGTGCCGAACAGCCGGTCGCCCGCGTCGCCCAGGCCCGGCACGATGTACGCGTGCTCGTCCAAGTGCGAGTCCAGCGCCGCGACATACAACTTCACGTCCGGGTGCGCGTTTGTGAATACTTGCACCCCTTCAGGCGCTGCGACAAGGGCGAGAAACAGAATATTGGCGCCCCGCACGCCGCGGCGCTTCAGCACATCAACCGCGTGCGCCGCCGAGTAGCCGGTCGCTACCATCGGGTCGCACAGGATGAACGTGCGCTCCTCCAGGTCGGGCAGCCGCACCAGGTATTCGACCGGACGATGGTCGTCTGCCCGGTACACGCCGATATGGCCAACGCGTGCCGACGGAATCAACTCCAGCAGCCCATCGGACATGCCCACGCCGGCGCGCAGCACCGGCACGATCGCCAGTTTGCGTCCGGCAATCACCGGTGCATCGATTTCGACCAGCGGCGTGGCGATGCGGCGCGTGGTCAGCGGCAGATCGCGGGTAATCTCATAGCCCATCAGCAGCGTGATTTCTCGCAGCAACTCGCGGAAGGTGCGCGTGGAGGTATCCCGGTCGCGCATGTGCGAGAGCTTGTGCTGGATCAACGGGTGATCGTGGATGAAGAGGTTTGGGAATCGGCTGTCCTGTCTCATGGCGGCGGCGGGAGGGTAGTGTGGTGCGGACGACGGCGAAGCGTCAAACTAATCCAGTTTACTCAAATATAGGCGCAAGCCCCAACGTGATCGTCAATGTGGCAGTGCGCGTGAACGCGATGCAGCCGATTCCAATACAATCGGCGCTTGGCGGCAAACGCGGGGCGCGGCCGCGCGTGGCTGCGCCATCCGGCGGTATCGCCGCACGGGGCGGGGCGGTCAGCGGGCCGCCATCAGATGAGGAGCTATCGATGGATCTGGGCATCGCCGGACGCACCGCGCTGGTTTGCGCGGCTAGCAAGGGGCTGGGGCGCGGCTGCGCACAAGCGCTGGCCGCTGAGGGGGTAGACTTGGTGATCGTGGCGCGCACTGCCGACACGCTGCAGGCCACCGCACAGGCGATTCGCGCGAGCACGGGCGTGAGCGTGAGCGCGATCGCCTGCGATATCACCACCGAGGCGGGCCGGGCCGCCGCGCTCGCCGCATGCCCGCAGCCGGACATCCTGGTCAACAACGCAGGCGGCCCGCCGCCCGGCGACTTTCGCGATTTTACGCATGAGGACTGGATTCGTGCGCTGGAAGCCAACATGCTCACCCCGATCGAGCTGATCAAGGCGACGATTGACGGCATGATCGCGCGCGGCTTTGGGCGCATTGTTAATATCACCAGTTCGTCGGTTAAGGCGCCGATCGACGTGCTGGGCTTGTCCAACGGCGCACGCGCCGGGTTGACCGGCTTCGTGGCCGGCGTAGCCCGCAAGGTGGCGCAGCACAACGTGACGATCAATAATTTGCTGCCGGGCCAGTTCGCGACAGACCGCCTGCTGCATACGCTAGATGCGCAGGCCGCCGCGCAGGGCATCGACCCGGTCGCATTTCGGCGCCAGCGGGAGAAGGCGGTGCCGGCCGGCCGCTTCGGCGACAGCGCGGAGTTCGGCGCGGCCTGCGCCTTCCTGTGCAGCGCGCATGCGTCGTATATCACCGGCCAAAACCTGTTAATCGACGGCGGCGCATACCCTGGCACGTTCTGACGCGTGCGCCTCGCCGATCCCGTTCGAAGCATCCACAAAAGGACAGCGCCCATGACCACCCGTATCGCGTTGATCGCGCACGATCACAAGAAAGACGACATCGTCACGTTGTGTGGCGAATAGAGGTGCACGTGCTCAGCCGCTGCGAGCTTGTGGCAACGGGCACGACCGGCTCATCGATCTTGCTGCCCTAGCGTCATCTCGGCGTGGTCGTCAGCGTCGATGATGCGTGCGATCGCGGCGCGTGCCGCGCTGCGTTCATCGGCGCGCAGGAACGCGATCTGGTTGAGTGCATGCTGGATGACATTTGAGGCCGGCCCGCTCGCGTTGGGCGGTAGCAGCATGACTGCCTTATGCCAGGCCGCTGCTCGCGTGTCGACGTGCAACGCCGGGACGGTTTCCAGCAGCGTCTGTGCGGCGTCAATAGGGTACTGCGACGGCCAGCGCTCGATCATCGCGTACAGGGAATACAGCTGTGCCGGTTGCAGCTCCGCCGGGAACATCGGCAATGCCCGGAGCAGCCCGAGCCACGCTTCGGCCATCGCCGGTTGCGGCAGCGACATCGCGATCTGTCGAATCTGGCCATACTCCGCGATACTTGTCTGACGGCCCAACGCCGGCAGTGCGACACACAGTGCCGCCGTTGCCTTGCCCTGGTCGGACGGTGGAAGGCTCAACAGCGCGTGCCGCAGCGTACGGTACCATTGCGTGGCTTGATGCAGCGTCGCTGCGTCGCGTACATTGAATCCGTACACGAATGCCGGCAACTGGATCGCGAGCGTACTGATCAGCGCCGCCCGCTCGGTCGTGTCAAGCTGCGGGATCCATGCGACGAGTTCATCGTATCGCTGGATGAACCGTTCGCGCGGCAGCACGTGCAATTGCGATGCGAGGGCGACTCCATAGCGCGACGATATCGAATGGCGCTGCCACACCTGCGCGTAACAAAATTCGTACGCGTTGGCGCGAACACTTGGGTTCAGGTATTTCAACGTGTTAATCACTGTCCTACTGATCGCATAACCTCCGGCAGGCAATTGCGCAGCAGCGGTGAATACCGATTCGAAGGCTGCTGCTTGATCGCGTTCGGGAAAGTTGTTGCGCAGCAGTTGCGTCAACAGGGTCAAGATCGGGAAGATGCGCAGCCCAGGCTGCTCGACGATGTCATGCTCGATCTGTGCCAGTAGCGCACGTACGCCGGCGGCGTCGACTACAGTTTTGGCGTGATGGGCATAGCGCTTGGAGAGAAGCTGCTCGCGTAGTACGGCATGGGTGTGTCGCTCGACCATCGACAGGTGGCAAAGATCGCGGGTGTCCAGATAGCGGCCGATTTGGACGATCAACTCGTCGGGCAAGTCGCAATAGCCGGCTGCTCGCGTGCCTGCCGCACCGGCGCGGGGCTGCAGGTATCGATGAGCCAGCAACGCTGGCCTGGGCTCGGGCATCGGTTGATGCTGTCGTTCCTCTCGTGTCACGGATAAAGCGGCTTCGAGGGCCGCGACCGGAACGTTTGCATCGGTGTCCATTTATCTCTCCTAGTATTGGCCAGTCGCGATGGGCTCGCGGGGGGCCGCGGGGGCCATCTATAACGGTGAGCCTTGATTCAACCGCAACGGCCGCCGCGCGTGTCTGTCGCCGTCGATAAGCAGACGGGACTTGACGGATGAAGCGAGCATACTAGCCATATTGTGAGCGTACACTGACATGATTTGGCGCCGCCTGTTTCACATTGGATGCGTTTTGAGCACGCGCGCGCCATGCAGCCACGCTTGTGCTGGGTCGGCTTCGCGCGAAAGATCGTTTACGGTGCTCAGGCTCGGGCATACTGGAGCCCGCACGCAGGCGCGGCCTGCCTTGGACTTTCAATACGTGAATGGAACGCCCCGATCCTGACGAATTGCTCGACAAGTTGCAACGCGAGGAGGAAAAAAAACAGCGCGGCAAGCTGAAAATTTTTTTTGGCGCGTCGGCGGGCGTGGGTAAGACGTTCGCGATGCTGCAGGCGGCACGGCGATGCCGCGACGAAGGCGTTGACGTCGTGGTCGGCGTGGCGGAAACCCATGGACGCAGGGAAACCTTGGCGCTGCTCGATGGATTGCCGTCGATTCCCGCTGCCCGTTATCCGTATCGCGGCAAGGTGCTGCCGGAATTCGATCTGAACGCGGCGCTAGCACGCAGGCCGCAGTTGATCCTGGTCGATGAGCTTGCGCATTCGAACGTGCCCGGCGCACGCCACTTGAAGCGTTGGCAGGATGTGCAGGAACTGCTGGATGCCGGGATCGACGTCTACACGACGCTCAACGTTCAGCATCTTGAAAGCCTAAACGATGTGATTGGCCAGATCACTGGCATTCGCGTATGGGAAACGATCCCGGACCGAATATTCGATCTGGCCGACGAGGTCACGCTGGTGGATCTGCCTGCGGACGAGCTGCTCGCGCGCTTGCGCGACGGCAAGGTCTATCTGCCACAGCAGGCAGAGCACGCGGTCCGCCATTTCTTTCGCAAGGGCAACCTGATCGCGTTGCGGGAGCTGGCGTTGCGACGCACCGCGGATCGGGTGGATGCGCAGATGCGCGAGTATCGCGCGGATCAGTCGATCGAGCGCGTCTGGCACGCGCGCGAGCGGATCATCGCGTGCGTCGGCCCGGGCTCGGAGAGTGCGACGCTGGTGCGCGCAGCCGCGCGGCTCGCGGCGAGCTTGAAGGCGGATTGGCTGGCGGTCTATGTCGAGACGCCGACGCTGCAACGGCTGCCGGACACCGTCCGAAAGCGCACTCTCGATGCGTTGAAGTTGGCCGCCGAGCTAGGCGCCGAGACAGTGACGCTAGATGGGCCCGACGCGGCCCGTACGCTGCTGGCTTATGCGAGGATGCGCAACGTATCTAGGCTCGTCGCCGGTGTGCCGCGCACGCGACGCTGGCTTGCCCCGTCGGTCGGCGAGCGGTTGCTGCAATCGGCGTCCGACATCGACGTGACGCTGGTGGGCGCCGGCCGCGCGCACCAGCGGCGTGGCGCACGCGGCGACGTGCGCAGCTTCGCGTCGTTGCTGGGTGACGAGCGCCGCTCGAAGCTGCGTTACTACGCGTATGCGGCGGCGATCAGTGCCGGCATCACGGTGGTGGCGACCGAGTTGCTGCACCGGATCGATCTGGCGAACCTGGCCATGCTATACCTGCTCGGTGTGATCTTTGCTGCCGCGAGGCTGGGGCGTGGTCCGGGCGTACTGATATCGTTTCTCAGCGTCGCGTCGTTCGACTTTTTCTTCGTGCCGCCGCGTATATCGCTGTCGGTGTCCGACACGCAATACCTATTGACGTTCGCCGTGATGCTGCTCACGTCGCTGACGATCAGCCATCTGACGTCGAGCCTGCGCCGGCAGGCGCGTATCGCGACGCTGCGCGAGCGGCGCACCAGCGCGATGTACGCGATGACGCGTGAGCTGGGTGCCGCGCTTGCCACCGACCAGATCATCGAGATCGGCATGCGGCATGTCGCAGAAGTGTTCCAGGCGCGCGTGGCGATCTTGTTGCCGGACAGCCACGACAAAGTCAGGCAGAAGGTCGAGGAGCCGGATCCGGCAATCATGCTGCAGCCGCCGGCACTCGATACCGATATCGCGCAATGGGTCTATGACCAGCAAAAGCCCGCCGGGCAGAGCACCGATACGTTGCCGGCCGCCGACGCGCTCTATCTGCCGCTGAAGGCGCCAATGCGCACGCGCGGTGTGCTGGCACTGGTGGTGTCGCGCTTTGAGGACCTGGCCGTGCCCGAGCAGCGTCGCATGATCGATACGTTTGCTGCACAGATCGCACTCGCGCTGGAGCGCGTGCACTACGTCGAGATCGCGCAGGACGCGTTGGTCAGCATGGAGTCCGAGCGGCTGCGCAACTCGCTGTTATCGGCCATTTCGCACGACTTGCGCACGCCGCTGACGGCCATCGTCGGCTTTGCGTCGATGCTCGCCGAGCAGCAAAGCGGTGGTGCGCCGCCTCGGCCGCAGGCCGAGCGCGACCTGATTGAGGCGATCCACGAGGAAGCGCTGCGCATGACGCGCTTGGTGACCAACTTGTTGGATATGGCCCGGCTGCAGGCCGGCGCGGTCCGGCTCAATCGCCAGTGGTTGATGCTCGAGGAAATGGTGGGCGCCGCACTCGCCGCATGCCGCCGGAGCCTGGCCGCCCATCCGGTGCACACGCGCGTGCCGGCCGAGCTGCCGCTGCTGCGGCTCGATCCGGTGCTGATGGAGCATTTGTTCGCCAACTTGTTCGAGAATGCGGCGAAGTACACGCCGACCGGCGCGCCACTGTCGATTGATGCGGGTGTGGTCGAGGACGGCGCGCGCCGCTATGTCAAAGTGGCGATCGAGGATAGCGGCCCCGGCCTGCCGCCGGGCATGCAAGCGCGCGTGTTCGACAAGTTTACGCGCGGCGAAAAGGAATCGGCTAAACCCGGCATTGGCCTCGGGTTGGCGATCTGTCGGGCCATCGTCGATGCTCACGGCGGTCGAATCGGCGCGGAAAACCGCGTCGATGTGCAAGGCCGCGTGCTGGGGGCGCGCTTCTGGTTCATGTTGCCGGCCGATGAGGTACCGCCAGGCAGCGGCGAAGTGCTGGATGAGGCGCAGGAACAGGATGCCGATGCGGCGCGCAGTGGGCATGTGGTTAGCGAAATCACGCCGAAATCATGAGTGAGCCGAACGTGACGATTGTCCTGATCGAGGATGAAAAGCAAATCCGTCGTTTCGTGGGTACCTCGCTGCAAGCGCAGGGCATGACAGTATTCGACGCGGACACGGGTCGACAGGGGCTGGTCGAGGCCGCCACGCGCCGGGCGGACCTGGTAATCGTGGACCTAGGCTTGCCCGATACCGACGGCCTGGACGTGATCCGCGAATTGCGCGGATGGACCGATCTGCCGATCATTGTGTTATCCGCACGCAGCCAGGAAGAGCAGAAAGTGGCCGCGTTGGATGCAGGGGCGGACGACTACCTGACCAAGCCGTTCGGCGTGTCAGAGCTGCTGGCGCGGATCCGCGCGCAGTTGCGCCGGCGCAATCGCGGCGGCCAGGACGACATGCCGCAAGTCCAGTTCGGCGGCATCGTCGTGGACTTGAGCGCACGCCGCGTGACCCGGAATGGCGAGGTGGTGCATTTGACGCCGATCGAATACCGGCTGCTGGTCACGCTGGTGCGCCATGCCGGCCGCGTGCTGACGCACCGCCAGCTGCTGCGCGACGTCTGGGGGCCGTCACATGTGGAGAGCCATCATTACTTGCGCATTTACATGGGGCATCTGCGACAGAAGCTGGAGCGCGATCCTGCGCAGCCCGAGCACATCGTGACCGAAACGGGTGTTGGATACCGGCTCGCCGGCGTGCAGTAGCGGCCTCAGTAGCAGCCTCGCCTGATGCGGCGCTGTGTTGCAGCACGGCCACGCTCGGCAGCGCGCACGGCACTTTGATAGAATCGACGCAACCTGTTGTGCGGGACGGCCCGCGCGCTACGGTTCGTATCGGGGACGACCCCATTTCGTTAAGGTGGTAGCCGATGGCGTGGATCTTTCTTGTGATTGCGGGCCTGCTCGAAGTCGCATGGGCCGCCGGCCTGAAGAGCTCGGATGGCTTTTCTCGGCCTGGCTGGTCGATCTTCACAGTGGTGACGGCGCTGGCCAGCTTCGGTTTGCTGGCGCTGGCGATGAAACAGTTGCCATTGGGCACCGCGTATGCGGTGTGGACCGGCATCGGCGCGCTGGGCGCGTTTGTGTTCGGTATCGTGATGATGGGTGAGGCGCTGACGCCGGCCCGGGCGGGCAGTGCAGTACTGATCCTGGCCGGGCTGATTGGCTTGAAGCTCACATCTGGCCATTGAGCCAGCCGGCGCACGCGCGGCAACTGTCGCTATAATGGTTTTAGGTTTATTCAACACTGACGCTTGCGGCGCGCGCTGCACTGGCCCTTGCCGGTGTGCGCGGGGGCGCGCAAGGAGGCGGGAATGCTCTACGCCCTTTCTCTGGCAACCGGGCTTGCGTGGGCAAGCGGACTGCGCTTGTACCTGACGGTTCTGTTGACCGGCCTGCTCGCGTCGTTCGACGTCGTGCGTCTTCCCGATGCGTTGTCGCTACTGGGTTCGCCATGGATCATCGGCGCCGCAGTGCTGTTTGCGATCGCCGAATTCCTGGCCGACAAGGTGCCCGCGGTCGACTCGCTATGGGACGCACTGCACACGCTGATTCGCATCCCGGCTGGCGCGATGCTCGCTTATGGCGCGGCCGGCTATGCCGATCCGCGCGTCTTGGCGGCGGCGGCGTTGGCCGGCGCGGCGATCGCCGGCACCGCGCATCTGGTCAAGGCCGGCGCCCGCGCGTTAATTAATCTCGCACAGCAGCCGCCATCGACCTGGGTCGTGTCGTTTGTGGAGGACACGATCGCCGTCGCCGGGCTGTTGCTCGCGTTGTTCATGCCGGGGCTGTTCCTGCTGTGCATGCTGGTGTTCCTGGCGCTTGCCGCGTATGCGTTGCCGCCGTTGTGGCACGGTGTGCAGCTTGGCTTTCGCGGCATGGCGACGGACATGGTGCCGGTGCGCCGTCAGTTCGCGCCGTTGGTGGCACGCGCGACGCGCGGTAAATGATTGGCGCCGATTTCGTCGTGCGGGCAGACTATCCTGTTGAGCTGCTATTCGCGTCGCCCGCTCGCTCGGCCTCGCCACGGCCCGTACTACGATCTTCCTCAGTATGGGGTCAGCCGCGCGGTGGCTACTTCTGCCAGCGCAGCACGCCACGTCGACACGCCGGTTTCCCGGCTGGCGGCGCTCAAGGCAGTGTCGTCCGGGTGTCCGTTGCGTGGCAGGGTGCGGATCATCCGCCCGCCGGGCACGCCGCGTCCGCCGCGACCCGCCCCATGCGACTAGACCGCTTCGCGCTTCTCCGACCACTTGTCGCCGACCGGCGGGACGTAGCGTTGCAGCTTGTCGAGCAACGCGTCGGCGTCTGATTCCACCTGGAGCAGCCCAATGTAGTCGTGCCGCATGAAGCCCTCATTGGCGGTGTGACGCAGCATTGCCAGCAGTGGATCGTAATAGCCGGCGACGTTGAGCAGACCGATCGGCTTTTGGTGATAGCCAAGTTGCGCCCACGTGTAGACCTCGAACAACTCCTCGAACGTGCCGGCGCCGCCAGGTAGCGCGACGAACGCATCGCTCAGGTCAGCCATCATTTTCTTGCGCTCGTGCATGTTCGCGACAACGTGCAACTCGGACAAGCCGCGATGACCGACTTCCTTGTCGATCAACAGCTGCGGGATCACGCCGATCGCATGGCCTTGCGCTTGCAGCACGGCATCCGCGATCTCGCCCATCAAGCCGACGTGGCCTCCGCCATAGATCAGTGTGAGGCCCGCTTGCGCGAGCGCGCGACCGAACGCCTGCGCCGCCTGCCGGTATTCGTCCCGACGGCCGATAGCGGAGCCACAATATACGCACACCGAACTCATCATCGCGCCCCCTTCGGGCGTTGCGTCTCGGCCTTGCCCGCGTCGGACTGTGCCTCGCCCCTGCCATCGCGCGGCGGCAGGTAGGCGGTGAATTCGCGCATCGGCAACCGGCCGGATACCAGGTCATCGAACAATTGGCGTGAACGTCCGCGCAGATAAGGGGCCATCAGCGATACGATGTGCAGGCTCGCCTGGTGCAATTCGGCCTGGATCGCCTCCTGGTCGTTGTACTTGCGCGGGTTCATCACGAATTGGTACGACAGCCAATAGGTCGAGATCACGCCAATGTTGGTCGAGATTACGCTGATCTCCTGGGGCGTTGCTTCCATCTCGCCGTCGGCGATCAATTGCTCGCACAACTGGCGCGCGAAATTGACTTTGTGCGTGATGATCTGCTTGAAGTGCGTCTCCAATGTGCGGTTGCGCGCCAGCAAATCATTCAGGTCCCGATAGAGGAACCGGTACGTCCACAGAAAATCCGCCATGTATGCCAGATAGGCCCACATCTCGTCGATGGTCGGACGATGGTCATCGGGAAAGCGCAGTCGCTTGCCGATCTCTTGCTCGAACTGAGCAAAGATGCTGTTGATGATGTCGTCTTTGTTGCGGAAATGGTAGTACAGGTTTCCCGGGCTGATTTCCATTTCCTCGGCGATCGTCGTCGTCGTGACGTTCGGCTCGCCGATCTCATTGAAGAGTCGCAACGACAGTTCGAGGATTCGGTCGCGGGTGCGACGGGGCGGTTTCGATTCCATGGCGTCGGCTCTGTGCGCCGGAAACTCCGGCTGGTGGGCTCGCACGGGCGAGATCGCCGGATTATAAACTGCCGTTCTCGCACTGAGGCGTGGGCTTTATTATATCGGACAGATTGATAGGTTTAGCAGACCTATGTAATAGATTCAGTGGAACCCTGCAGAAGTGCGAGCGCTGAGAGCGGCGGGTCGGCGCGCCATGCTCGGTCCGTTTCAGCGGCGCCCGGCAGCGGCTCGCCAGGCCGGGAGCGTTCAATATCGCGCAACAGGAAGCGGTATCGATGTGTGCCGGAGCCGTCCTCGGCGTCGACAACAGGCGGCGCGTTCGACGCGACAATCACAAGACGTTCTTATTACGGGGCAGCCACAATGCGGGTGCCGGCCAGCCGGTCATGCAACCATTGCCGATCCGGATCCAGCCATTGCGTGCTGGCCCATAGCGCCATCCACGCGAACAGCGCGAACAGCGTGTGCGGCACCGACTCACCGAGCATCGAATGGAGCGCCAGCGGCGGTAGGAACCATAGCCAGGCAAGCACGTAGCGCAGCATCGCGCGCCCCATCCCGAGCGGTGCGAGCGCATGGTCAACGAGCCGCAGTCGCCAAGTTTTCATTGGCAATGTCTGGCCGCCATGGGTCCAGAACCAGATGAAATACGCGCCGACGATGAGGGCGATCCAGCCGGCCAACAGGTTGTGATACGTCAAGCCATTGCGTTGCTGGGTCAGCGTGCTGAATAGGCAGCCGGCAATGAAGACGACGCCAAACAGGATCACGCCTTCGTAGACCGCGCACAGCAAGCGGCGCCACAGCGATGGGGCGCAGCTATGACGCAGGTGTTCGCGCAGCAGATTCACTGCGCGTGATCGTTGAAGAACCACGGCACCGACTGCGCCGGCTTTTCCGGCTCGGTCTGTGAGCCGGCGGCCGAGGGCGATGTCAACGCAGCGGCCGATGCCGACGGTGCTGGATTGGCGCCAGGTGGTGTGCCTGGGCCGCCCGTTGCCGCACTTGCCGAGGCGCCGGCACGTGGCGCGGCCGCGGCGGCATCGGCGCGTTCGCGCGCGCGCTCAAGCTTGCCCAAGTCCTTGATTTCACGCTTACCGCTCGGTGGCGCGCTGACTACGGTCGGGCGCCGTGTTTGCTCGGCGGCCGCCAGCTTGCGCTTCAATTCGTCGGGCAATTGCTGATAGGCGCTCCACGCCTTCTCGCGCGCTTGTACAGAGAGTTCCTTGGACAACTGGTAATTTTCACGCGCGACGCGCCGCTGCTCCGGCGTCATGCGGATCCACTCGGCCATGCGTTGATGCAGTCGCTGCTGCTCTTCTGGGCGCATTTTCGGATATCTGGCTACGATTTTCAGCCATTTGCGCTTGCGCTCGTCGCTGAAATGATCCCATTGGGGGGCCAGCGGCGCCAGCGCGTTGCGCTGCGCTGCGGTAAGGCGGGCCCAGGACAGTGGGTTGAGCGCATGGGCTGTCATGTCGGCAGCGGCGTGGCCTGTCACTGCTGCCACGCCGCTGCCGACTGGCGCTGGCGCGGCGTCAGACGGCGACGCGCGGGACGACGATGCTGGGTGAAAGCGCGGATAGGTTGCCCCGAACGCGACAAGCGCAGCAATCACACCCGCATAAACCACAGCCAAACCGTGCTTGTTGTTCACCCGACATTGCTCCTGGTTGGCGTGTCAGTGCCCGCGCGACAGGTACGCGTGAAAGCCGTGGTCCACGTAGGCGGACAGCGGCAACTCGTCGCTGAGCATGGCTGCGTCGATGGCGGCGATGTCGGCCAGGTGCTGCTGGTTTTCCCAGTAGCGGATCGCGGCGAGCCCGCACACCAGCGCCAGTAGCGGCCAGACCAGGGCCAGGCGGCTCCAGCGGGCGCGCTTGTGCGCGCCGCCGGCGCTCGTCGTCGGCACGTTGCCGGCGCCGGCTAGCGCCGGCGCGTATACCGGCCGCGTGCGGGTATCGGGTTTCTTTCTCGCCAGCGCGACCTGTCGCGCGGCCGCCAGCCGGTCAGTTGTCGCGCGCGGCAGACGCGCCGCGCGCTCGTCGAGCGCTCGGCGCACTTTCAGTGCGAATTCGATTTCTTTTGTTTCCGGTGCGAAGCTCATAGTGTGATTCCTTTCGCCTTCAACGCGGCAGCCAGCGCGTGCGTGGCCCGCGAGCAATGGGTCTTGACGCTGCCCTCCGAGCAGCCCATCGCGGCGGCGGTTTCGGCGACATCCATATCTTCCCAATAACGCATCAGAAACGCTTCGCGTTGACGCGCGGGTAGTTTTTGGATTTCCTCGTCAATCAGCGCGAGCACTTGCTCCCGCTCGAGCCGGTCGGCGCTGTTCTCGGCCGCGGTCGTATTGTCCGAGGCCTCGTAAGTTTCCAGCACGTCGAACTCGTCGTCATCGCCGTTGCCCAGTGACGAAAACAGGCTGACCCACGTGTTACGCACCTTCTGGCGGCGAAAGAAATCGTTGGTCGCGTTTTGCAGGATGCGCTGGAACAGCAGCGGCAGTTCGGCCGCAGGCCGCTCGCCGTATTTCTCGGCGAGCTTGATCATGGCGTCCTGGACGACGTCCAGCGCGGCATCGTCATCGCGCACCGCATACGCGACATGCTTGAATGCGCGCCTTTCGACGCCCGCCAGGAAATCGGCGAGTTCCTTGTCTGATGCCATCCGTGTGGAATTCGGCGCGATAGACGACGCGCGGGAAGTGAATTGCCGGCTAGCCCGCGCCCTCGGGGCGCACCAACACAACAAAAACGTCAAAACCCGCGGATGCTAGCAAAAAAACAGGGCCCTGTGGGAAGCTAGCATCTTTTGCTTGACCCTTATTATGCGACCCGATATGGTTATAGATTCGCAATACGCTGTGATTGTCTCATTGAGGCGATGCTCACGAAGCTCGCTTTCTCTTTAAGACGCGCCGCTTGAACCCGTGCCACAAGCCCGGCAGAGAGCCCCCGATCAATTTTTTGCCGAAAATTCGAAAGGTGAACGATGAATATGCCAAGCGCGGAATGCCCCACGTCGGATATCTCCCCTGTTGCTGGAACCGAAACCGGTTCGATCGGCGCGACCGTGCTAATGCGCGCGCTCGCTGATGAAAATGTCGAATTTATTTGGGGATATCCGGGCGGCTCGGTACTCTACATCTACGACGAACTGTATAAGCAGGACAAGATCCAGCACGTGCTGGTGCGCCACGAGCAAGCCGCGGTACACGCCGCGGACGCCTATGCGCGCTCTACCGGCAATGTCGGCGTGTGCCTGGTCACCTCCGGGCCGGGTGTAACGAACGCGGTGACCGGCATCGCCACCGCGTACATGGACTCGATTCCGCTGGTGATTATCAGCGGCCAGGTGCCGACGGCGGCAATCGGTCAGGACGCGTTTCAGGAATGTGACACGGTCGGGATTACGCGGCCGTGTGTGAAGCACAACTTCCTCGTGAAGGACGTGCACGAACTCGCCGCGACGATCAAAAAGGCATTCTACATTGCCCAGAGCGGCCGTCCCGGGCCAGTGCTGATCGACATCCCGAAGGATGTGTCGAAGGCGCCGTGCCACTACGAGCCGATCAAGCACATCGCGCTGCGCTCGTACAACCCGGTCACGAAGGGTCATTCGGGCCAGATCCGCAAGGCGGTCGCATTGCTGCTGTCCGCAAAGCGCCCGTACATCTATACCGGCGGGGGGATCATCCTGGCCGAGGCCTCGCGCGAGTTGAACCAGTTCGCGGACCTGCTCGGCTACCCGGTCACCAACACGCTGATGGGCCTGGGTGGCTATCGCGCGACGGATCGCAAGTTCCTCGGTATGCTCGGCATGCACGGCACGTACGAGGCCAACATGGCGATGCAGCACTGCGACGTGCTGATCGCGATCGGTGCCCGTTTCGACGACCGCGTTATCGGCGACCCCGCGCATTTCGCGAGTACGCCGCGCAAGATCATCCATATCGATATCGACCCCTCGTCGATCTCCAAGCGAGTGAAGGTTGACATCCCGATCGTGGGCGACGTAAAGGAAGTGCTCAAGGAATTGATCGAGCAGTTGCAAGCCGCACCGCACGGCCCGGACGGCGCTGCGTTGGACGCGTGGTGGCAGCAGATCGAGCAGTGGCGCGCCCGCGATTGCTTGCAGTACGACCGCGACAGCGAGATCATCAAGCCGCAGTACGTCGTCGAGAAGCTTCACGAGCTGACCGGCGGTAACGCGTTCGTGTGCTCGGACGTCGGTCAACACCAGATGTGGGCGGCGCAGTTTTACCGCTTCGACAAGCCGCGCCGCTGGATCAATTCCGGGGGGCTCGGGACGATGGGCTTCGGTCTGCCGGCCGCGATGGGCGTGAAGATGGCGCATCCGGACGCTGACGTGGTGTGCATCACTGGCGAGGGCTCGATCCAGATGTGCATTCAAGAGCTGTCCACGTGCAAGCAGTATGAAACGCCGATCAAGATCGTGTCGCTGAACAACCGCTACCTGGGCATGGTCCGGCAGTGGCAGCAACTCGAGTACAACAAGCGCTATTCGCATTCGTACATGGACGCGCTACCGGACTTCGTGAAGCTTGCCCAAGCGTATGGCCATGTCGGCCTGCGCATCGAGCGCAGGGCGGACGTTGAACCGGCGTTGAAAGAGGCATTGCGGCTTAAGGATCGTACCGTGTTTCTCGATTTCCAGACCGACCCGACCGAGAATGTCTGGCCGATGGTTCAGGCCGGCAAGGGCATCACCGAGATGTTGCTTGGCGCAGAGGACCTCTGACGAAGCGCGCGTCGGTGCGCGCGCAGGCGGTGCTGCACGCGTTGCCACACGCGACGAGCGACGCGCAGCGTGCCGCGGGCGGTGCCGGGCGCAGGGACATCGAAACTGGAAAGAGAAACGAGATGCGACACATTATTTCCGTGCTGCTGGAGAATGAACCCGGTGCGTTATCGCGCGTGGTCGGCCTGTTCTCGGCGCGTGGCTACAACATTGAAACCTTGACCGTTGCGCCGACCGAGGACCGCTCGCTGTCGCGCATGACGATCGTGACGATTGGCTCGAACGACGTGATCGAACAGATCACGAAGCATTTGAACCGCCTGATCGAGGTGGTGAAGGTGGTCGACCTGACCGAGGGCGCCCACATCGAGCGCGAGTTGATGTTGATTAAGGTGCGGGCGGTCGGCAAGGAAAGGGAGGAGATGAAGCGAATGTCGGATATCTTCCGCGGCCGCATCATCGACGTCACCGAGAAGACCTACACGATCGAGTTGACCGGGGCGAGTGACAAGCTCGACGCGTTCATCGACGGGATCGATGCCACGGCGGTCCTGGAGACGGTACGCACCGGCGGTTCGGGCATCGGCCGCGGCGAGCGGATCCTGAAGGTCTGACCTGCTGACCTGTCTGGTGCCGCGGCAAGCGGCGTGGCACCGGGGACAATGGACTCTGAATTGAAGCGACAATACGCGAAGGAAATCACATGAAAGTTTATTACGATAAGGACGCCGATCTCTCGTTGATCAAGAACAAGCAAGTCACGATCATCGGCTACGGCTCGCAAGGCCACGCGCACGCGCTGAACTTGCGCGACAGCGGTGTAGATGTGACGGTGGGACTGCGTCGCGGCGGCGCGTCGTGGGCGAAGGCTGAGACCGCTGGCTTGACCGTGAAGGAAGTGGCCGAAGCGGTGAAGGGTGCCGACATCGTGATGATTCTGCTGCCGGACGAGCAAATCGCCGACGTCTACAAGCGCGACGTGCATGAACACATCAAGCAAGGCGCGGCGCTCGCGTTCGCGCATGGCTTCAACGTGCACTATGGCCAAGTGGTACCGCGTGCCGACCTCGACGTGATCATGATCGCACCGAAGGCGCCGGGCCATACGGTGCGCGGGACCTACACGCAGGGTGGCGGCGTGCCGCATCTAGTCGCGGTCGCGCAGAACACGTCGGGCGCGGCGCGCGACATCGCGCTGTCGTACGCGGTGGCCAACGGTGGTGGCCGTGCGGGCATCATCGAGACGAATTTCCGTGAGGAAACCGAGACCGACTTGTTCGGCGAGCAGGCCGTGCTGTGCGGCGGCACGGTCGAGCTGATCAAGGCCGGCTTCGAGACGCTGGTCGAGGCAGGCTACGCGCCCGAGATGGCGTACTTCGAATGTCTGCACGAGTTGAAGCTGATCGTCGACCTGATCTATGAAGGCGGCATTGCGAACATGAACTACTCGATCTCGAACAACGCCGAGTACGGTGAATATGTGACCGGCCCGCGCGTGATCACCGACGAGACGAAGAAGGTGATGAAGGATGTGTTGCGTGATATCCAGACCGGCGAGTACGCGAAAAGCTTCATCCTCGAGAACCGCGCCGGCGCGCCGACGTTGCAATCGCGGCGGCGCCTGACGGCCGAGCACCCGATCGAGACAGTGGGCGCGAAGCTGCGTGCGATGATGCCGTGGATCGCGAAGAACAAGCTGGTCGACCAGTCGAAGAATTGATCTCGCGCGCTTGTACCACGCGCGTGCCATCGCGCGCTTGTACCACGCGCGTGCCATCGCGCGTTTGAGCCGCCCGAGGCGTTATGCCCGGGCGGCTTTTCTTTATTAGCGCGCAGGCCGCGCGCCGCGACAGGCGGCCGGGGTTTGTTATCCTTCTATTTTCTTGGAACTAGCGTTGCCTATATGACTTATCCTCACCCGATCATTGCCCGCGAAGGCTGGCCCTTCATCGCTGTCGCGTTCGTCGTGACGCTACTGATCCATGCATTCGTGGGCTTCGGCTGGGCGTGGCCTTTTTGGCTGCTGACACTGTTCGTCGTGCAGTTCTTTCGCGATCCGCAGCGGCCGGTGCCGCAACAGCCCAATGCCGTGTTGTGCCCGGCCGACGGACGGATCGTCGCGGTTGAGACGGCGCACGATCCGTACGTGAACCGCGACGCGTTGAAGATCAGTGTGTTCATGAACGTGTTCAACGTTCATTCGCAACGCTCGCCGGTTGACGGTGCGGTGACCCAGGTCGAGTATTTCCCCGGCGCCTACCTGAACGCCGCAATCGACAAGGCGTCGCTGGAGAACGAGCGCAACGCAATCGTGCTGCAGACCGCGGACAATCACCTCGTCACCTCGGTGCAGGTGGCCGGATTGATCGCTCGGCGCATCCTGTGCTACGTGCGCACTGGCGAGCCGCTTGCCCGCGGCCAGCGCTATGGCTTCATCCGCTTTGGCTCGCGCGTGGACGTCTATCTGCCGTTGGGCAGCAAGCCGCGGGTGTCGATCGGCGAGAAGGTGCAGGCGTCGGCGACGATCCTGGCCGAGCTTTGAGCGACGCAAGGAGGGCTTGATGGCTGGTTTTAAACCGCGACGCCCGCGTGCGGGCGGGCCGCGTCTGGCGCGGCCGTTCCAGCGCAACCGCACGGTGCAGGAGCAGATCGCGCGGCGCAGCTTGCGGGCCGAGCGCCAACAATTGCTGCGCAAGCGCAGCGTCTACCTGCTGCCCAATGCGTTCACAACCGCTGCATTGTTCTGTGGTTTCTTCGCCGTGGTGCAGGCGATGAACGTGCGCTTCGAGATCGCCGCGATCGCGATCTTCGTCGCAATGGTGCTGGATGGCATGGACGGCCGCGTGGCGCGCATGACGCATACGCAAAGTGCGTTCGGCGAACAGTTCGATAGCTTGTCGGACATGGTGTCGTTTGGTGTCGCGCCGGCGCTGGTGATGTACGAGTGGGTGCTAAAAGATCTAGGCCGCTGGGGGTGGCTTGCCGCATTCGTCTATTGCGCTGGCGCCGCGCTGCGCCTGGCACGCTTCAATACGAACATCGGCGTGGTCGACAAGCGCTATTTTCAGGGCCTGCCGAGTCCGGCCGCTGCCGCGTTGGTGGCCGGCTTCGTGTGGCTGGCCACCGATAACCGGGTGCCGCTCAAGCTCGGCTGGCTGCCGTGGGTTGCATTCGGCCTGACGATCTACGCGGGCGTCACGATGGTCTCCAATGCGCCGTTCTACAGCGGCAAGGCGCTCGACGTCCGGCATCGGGTGCCGTTTGCGGCGATCCTGCTGGTCGTGGTCGCATTTGTGCTCGTGTCGTCCGATCCGCCGCTGATGCTGTTTGGCCTGTTCGTGGTGTACGGTTTGTCCGGCTATGTGTTGTGGATGTGGCGTGCGATGTCGCGCAAGCCTAATCCGGTCGCGTCGGGTACTGCCAAGCCGGCTGCCCACGAGCACGTCACGGACAAGGAGCCGGATAGGGCGCGCGCGGCGGAAAGATCCGCCACGAGCGAGCGCATCGCGGACAAGGGGAGCGACAACGAACACTGCGCGAACAAAGACAACGAGCACCGCGCGGACAAGCGGCCATAGTCGCCGGCTATTGGCGCGATGACACGGTCAGGTCGCATTGCATGTTGGCCTGATTGACGCTATAGTTGGCCGAATGTATATGGCTGCATGGCTTCTACCATCCCTACCAGCTGGCGTGCTATCCCGCGCGCCGGCGTTGGCGCGTCTATCGCGCTGAATCGATCCCGCCTCCGCTCTGTTTCGCCTGTTCGCGCCGGCGTCACCTGCGGTGGCGCCGATGATGTTGCCGCTTGCCCCCACTGATTCGAGCCCGGAGACTGACATGGCAGACAAGTTGATCATATTCGATACGACGTTGCGTGATGGCGAGCAATCGCCGGGCGCGTCGATGACGAAGGAGGAGAAGATCCGCATTGCGCGACAGCTTGAGCGCATGAAGGTGGATGTGATTGAGGCGGGCTTCGCGGCCAGTTCAAACGGGGATTTCGACGCAATTCAGGCGATCGCCTCGCAAGTCAAGGACAGCGTGATCTGCTCGCTGGCGCGCGCCAACGACCAGGATATCGCGCGTGCGGCCGACGCGCTCAAGCCGGCGGGGCGGTTCAGGATCCATACATTCATCGCGACCTCGGCGCTGCATATGGAAAAAAAACTGCGCATGACGCCGGAGCAAGTGTACGAGCAGGCGCGGCTGGCAGTGCGTTTTGCCCGGCAATTCACGGACGACATCGAGTTTTCGCCGGAGGACGGCAGCCGCTCGGACATGGATTTCCTGTGCCGGGTGCTGGAGGCGGTAATCGCGGAGGGTGCCACCACAATCAACATTCCGGATACCGTTGGCTATGCGGTGCCGGACGGATATGCGGCACTGATCCGGCAGATTCGCGAACGGGTACCAAACTCAGACAAGGCGGTATTCTCGGTGCACTGCCACAATGATTTGGGCATGGCGGTGGCGAACTCGCTGGCGGCGGTGAAGCTAGGCGGCGCGCGGCAGATTGAGTGCACGGTGAACGGGCTTGGCGAGCGGGCCGGGAACACGTCGCTGGAGGAAGTGGTGATGGCGGTGAAGACGCGCCGTGACTACTTTGGGCTGGAGGTGGGCATCGACACGACGCAGATCGTGCCGGCCTCGAAGCTGGTGTCGCAGACGACGGGCTTTGTGGTGCAGCCGAACAAGGCGGTGGTGGGTGCCAACGCGTTTGCACACGCGTCGGGGATTCATCAGGACGGGGTGCTCAAGGCACGAGACACGTACGAGATTATGCGCGCGGAAGACGTGGGCTGGAGCGCAAACAAGATCGTGCTCGGCAAACTGTCGGGCCGCAACGCGTTCAAGCAGCGGCTGCAGGAATTGGGCGTGGCGCTGGACAGCGAGGCGGAACTGAACGCCGCGTTCGCGCGCTTCAAGGAACTGGCTGATCGCAAGACGGAGATCTTCGACGAGGATATCTTGTCGATCGTTAGCGAGGAGGCCAATGCCGCGCATGGTCACGAGACCTATCGGTTCGTGTCGTTGTCGCAGCGTTCGGAAACCGGCGAGCAGCCGCACGCGATGGTGGTGTTCTGCATTGACGGTAGTGAGACGACCGGCGAGGCGCACGGCAACGGTCCGGTCGATGCGACGTTGCATGCGATCGAGTCACGGGTCAATAGTGGTGCGGAATTGATACTGTATTCGGTCAACGCGATCACAACCGGCACGCAGGCGCAAGGCGAGGTGACCGTGCGGCTGTCGAAGGCGGGGCGTATCGTCAATGGCGTTGGCACCGACCTAGACATCGTCGCTGCATCGGCAAAGGCCTATATTGCGGCGTTGAACAAGCTTGATCCGAACGCCGAAAAGCTCAATCCGCAGCACTCGTAGCGGTGTGGCCGCACGCCGCCATCCGTGCCGCGCGTCACACGCCGTCATCTGTACCATGCGTCACACGTCGCCATCTGTGGCACGCGGCGCGTGGCGCTGGCCGTGTCGTGCGGCACTGCTTGTCAGGGCGCGGGCGCCTGGACAGGCACCGTCGTGCGCCGCCAACATCGGCGTGGTCGCCGCCCGCGCTGGTGTGGCGCCGCTAAAACGGGGCGTGCCGGCGCTCTGGATCGTGCAACGGGTCAGGCGTCTTCTGCGTGAGCCGCAACACACCGGCATCGTCGAAGTAAAAGTGGTACAACTGGTACCAGACACCGTCATCCATATAGCGATAACTCCACACTTCCCGCCTCATCCGCGGGAAATAGGCGGTTTCCTCCGGCTTGCCGAAGCGGATCAGTACATCGTTCTTCGTCCACTTGCCGATTTCCGCTTGGTAGAATTCGCTGTTCTGCAGCACCTGTCGCACGTTGACGACCTTGCCCGTGCCGTCAACGTCGGCCGCCGTTGTCGTCTCGCCCATCGGCTGGGTCGGCCACATCAGCCGCTTACCTCCATTGGGCAGGTCATACACTTCGCGGGGGGCGCCGAGCCGTGCGATCAGCATCGGCGCATCGTCACCGGGCTTGAAACGCTGCCACGGCTGTACGCAACCGCACAGCGCCAGCATGGCAAGACCGGCGGCGATTCGTACTCGAGCGGGCGCGGCCCAGGCCGGCCACGCGAGCGAATCCAATAATGACATGGTCCGAACTCCTTTTTCCGTTGCAGCAATTTTGACATGCATTGACGCAAAAGATCGCACCGGCCTTGCCGTGCGAGGGCGCGCTGGCCTATGATCCGCGCTTTGATGTGAACGGCGAGGACCGGATGAGCAGCCAGGGGTGCGGACAGGATCGGATGAACGAACATGTAGGTGACTTGCCGGCGGGCGGGCCTCTGGCCGTGGCGCGCCGTGCGCATGGGCGCCTCGCGCAGTCCGTGCGTGCCGGGTGGCGGCGCTTGCGCGCCGCAGCCGTCGTGTTGCCGATGTCGATGACGCTTGCCTGCGCGGCGCACGCGCAAGCAAACGCCGCGGGCGTGGCGGCCGCGCCCGACCCGGTTCCGGGGCAGCGTGCGCTGCCCGCCGGCGGGCCGACCGGCGCGCCGGTGCGGCTCGCGCTAATCGAAGGGATGTCCGGCGCCTTTGCGAATGCGGGCGCGGCAGTCGAGCGTAACTTGCGCTTTGCGATCGAGCGGGTCAACGCCCGCGGCGGGGTGATGCTGCGAGACGGCGCGCATCCGTTGCAGTTGGTGGTGCTGGACAGCCGGGGGGCCACGGACGAGGCGCTGGTGCAGCTGCGCGCCGCTGCTGACGCGCGGATTGCTTTCGTGCTGCAGGGCAACAGCTCCGCGGTGGCCGCGGCGCTGGTCGCCGCGATCAACAAGCACAATGCGCGCGAACCGAGTCGCCGCATGCTGTTGCTGAACTACTCGGCCGATGATCCGGCGCTGACCGAAGCCGACTGCAGCTTCTGGCATTTTCGCTTTGACGCCCACGCAGGCATGCGGATCAACGCGTTGACCGAGGTAATGCGCCGCGACCCGTCGCTCAAGAAGGTCTATCTACTTAACCAGGACTACAGCTTCGGCCGCCAGGTGAGTTCGCTGGCCCGCTCGGCGCTCGCCGCGCAGCGGCCCGACGTGGCGATCGTGGGCGACGAGTTCGTGCCGGTGGGGCGGGTCAAGGACTTTGCGCCGTATCTGGCGAAGATTCGGGCGAGCGGCGCCGACGCGGTGCTGACCGGCAATTGGGGCAACGATCTGACGCTGCTGGTGCGCGCGGCGCGCGAGCAGAACCTGAAGCTGCGGTTCTACACCTTCTACGGTAACAGCCTCGGTGCGCCGGCGGCACTGGGCGATGCCGGCGTGGGCCGCGTGATCGCGGTGGCAGACTGGCATCCGAACGTGGGCGGGGCGGCGTCTGATGCGTTCTACACGGCATTTCGGGCGCGGTATCCGGCGCCATCGGACGATTATCCGTTGTTGCGCATCAGCGTGATGATCGACATGCTGGCTCGCGCGCTCACGCGCGCCGGCTCGGACGACGCACGGGCGGTGGCGACCGCGCTGGAAAGCTCGCGCGCCGGCTACGACAGTGGTTTCCATCCATCGTGGATGCGTGCTGACGATCATCAACTGATCCAGCCCCTTTACGTCATGCAGATGGAGAAGGCGGGTACCGCACACGTGCGCTTTGATAATGAAGGTTCCGGCTATGGTTTTCGCACGCTGCTGACACTCACGCCCGAGCAGACGGTGCCGGCTAACACGTGCCAGATGCGCCGTGTGCGCTGATCCTAGCGTGCCCCGGCTGTGCTACAATAAGTGTCTTGCTGCAAACTCACGGCACGGCCTTTCTTCCGTGACCGCCTGTTGATTGATAAAGGAAAATCATGCCTGTAGCGAATATCAACAAATCGGAAGTCGTCGCGCAATTCGCGCGCGGCACAAATGACACCGGTTCCCCGGAAGTGCAGGTCGCGCTGCTCACGAGCCGTATCAACGAGTTGACGGTGCACTTCAAGGCCCATATGAAGGATCACCACAGCCGTCGTGGCCTGCTGCGCATGGTGAGCCGCCGTCGCAAGTTGCTCGACTACCTGAAGGCAAAGGATGCCGACCGCTATCGTGCGCTGATCGAGAAGTTGGGTCTGCGTAAGTAAGCAGCTCGATTGCAGACTTTTGCCTGCAACTTGCAAAAGATGCCTGCGTCAGCATGCTGATGCAGGCATTTTGTTTTTAGCGTTTCCGGTGTGATGGGTGTTCCGCACGCGCCTATGCGCGTGCGACCGTCCGGCAAGCGAGGCGGGGTTTTGTGTCATTCCAGCGCGGCAGCAGTGCCGCTGTCGCGCTGGAATGGCATAACACTTCCCTGTTTTCGAGCGGCCGGCAAGGGTTGGGGAACGGTCGATGGACCGGCCGCGCGCATGCGCGGCGTCTCGAAGGAGTGAAAATGTTTAATAAGATCGTCAAAGAATTCAAATGGGGCCAGCACAACGTGCGGCTCGAAACGGGCGAGATCGCCCGTCAGGCAAGCGGTGCGGTGATTGTCGATGTTGAGGACACCGTCGTGCTCGCGACGGTGGTGGCGGCCAAGTCGGCCAAGCCGGGCCAGGACTTTTTCCCGCTGACCGTCGACTACATCGAGAAGACGTATGCGGCCGGCAAGATCCCGGGTGGCTTCTTCCGCCGCGAAGGCCGTCCTTCCGAGGGCGAGACGCTGATCTCGCGGCTGATCGACCGCCCACTGCGTCCGCTGTTCCCGGAAGGCTTCTACAACGAAGTGCAGGTCGTGATCCATGTGCTGTCGATCAACCCGGACATTCCGGCGGACATCCCGGCGATGATCGGTGCATCGGCGGCGTTGGCAATCTCCGGTATTCCGTTCAATGGGCCGATCGGCGCGGCGCGTGTTGCCTATATTGACAATCAGTTTGTGCTCAATCCGACCCGCTCGCAGTCCAAGGCATCGAAGCTGGACTTGGTGGTCGCCGGCACCGAGCGTGCGGTGCTGATGGTCGAGTCCGAAGCGGATCAGTTGCCGGAGGAGGTAATGCTTGGCGCGGTCGTGTTCGGTCATGAACAGATGCAGGTGGCGATCGACGCGATTCACGACCTCGTCAAGGAAGGTGGCAAGCCTGAATGGGATTGGCAGCCGGCGCCGAAGGACGAAGCGCTGATTGCGCGCGTGACGGAGTTGGCGCTCGCCGAGTTGCAAGCGGCATACCAGATCCGGCAGAAACAGCAGCGCTCGGCCAAGCTGAAAGAAGTGTATGCGGCGGTCACGGCCAAGCTGGCCGAACAATCCGTGGCAGCCGGCACGGCCGTCGTCGATGCCGCGACGGTCGGCAACATCCTGTTCGATCTCGAGGCGAGGATCGTGCGCAGTCAGATCCTGAACGGCGAGCCGCGTATCGATGGGCGCGACACGCGCACCGTGCGTCCGATTGAAATCCGCACCGGCGTGCTGCCGCGCGCGCACGGCTCAGCGCTGTTCACCCGAGGCGAAACGCAGGCGCTGGTGGTGGCCACGCTCGGCACGAAGGGCGATGAGCAAATCATCGACGCGATCGAAGGCGAATATCGCGAGCGGTTTATGCTGCACTACAACATGCCGCCGTTTGCGACCGGCGAAACAGGCCGTGTCGGCTCACCGAAGCGCCGCGAGATCGGTCACGGCCGGCTTGCCAAGCGCTCGCTCGTCCCGTGCCTGCCGGGCGATGACGAGTTCGGCTACACGATCCGTGTCGTGTCGGAGATTACCGAGTCGAACGGCTCATCGTCGATGGCGTCCGTGTGCGGTGGCTGCTTGGCGTTGATGGACGCGGGTGTGCCGATGAAGGCGCACGTGGCGGGTATCGCGATGGGGCTGATCCTGGAGGGCAACAAGTTCGCGGTGCTGACCGACATCCTGGGCGACGAAGACCACCTGGGCGACATGGACTTCAAGGTGGCAGGTACCGCGCAGGGCGTGACCGCGTTGCAGATGGACATCAAGATTCAGGGCATCACGAAGGAAATCATGCAGGTCGCCCTCGCGCAAGCGAAGGAAGGCCGCTTGCACATCCTGGATAAGATGACTTCGGCTGTGCCGTCAACGAACATGCAGCTGTCGCAGTTCGCGCCGCGGATGATCACGATGAAGATCAATCCGGAAAAGATTCGCGACGTAATCGGCAAGGGCGGCTCGGTGATCCGGGCGCTGACGGAGGAAACTAACACGACGATCGACATTTCCGACGACGGTGTTGTGACCATCGCGAGCACAAGCCCCGAGGGCATGGCCGAGGCGAAGAAGCGTATCGAGAACATCACGGCGGAAGTGGAGGTTGGCCAAATCTACGAGGGCGCAATCCTGAAGCTACTGGATTTCGGCGCGATCGTGAATATCCTGCCGGGGCGCGACGGCCTGCTGCATATTTCCGAGATCGCGAACGAGCGGATCAAGGACATCAACGACTACCTGAAGGAAGGCCAGCAGGTGAAGGTCAAGGTGATCCAGACCGACGAGAAGGGCCGGGTACGGTTGTCCGTGAAGGCGCTGCTCAACGAGGTGCCGGTTACGCCGCCCGCGACACCGCCCGCGACACCGCCCGCGTCGAGGCCCGCGACGCCGTCGGCGGAGCAGGAGTAACGCGGGCGGGGTGGCGGTCAGTCACCACGCGCGGGTCTGGCAAGATCGCGCGCGTGGCGCCGCCGTGCCGCATTCGGTTCGCACGGCCGGAGTGCTTCGCGCGCTGCCGGCCGTTTCTCCTTATCATCGTTGGCAACCTGGCGACGCGGAGTTCCGCATGAAAGCGATCGAGATTACCGAATACGGTGCGCCCGAGGTGTTGAAGCCTGGTGAGCGTCCCATGCCGGCGCTTAAGCCCGGCGAAGTGCTGATCAAGGTGGCGGCAGCCGGGGTGAACCGCCCGGACGTTTTCCAGCGCACGGGCAATTACCCCGTGCCGCCGGGTGCGTCGGACATCCCCGGCCTGGAAATCGCCGGCGAAATCGTCGAGGGTGATCTCGACGGCGCAAATAATCCGTTTGGCCTAACGCGCGGGCAGCGCGTGTGCGCGCTGGTGCAAGGCGGCGGATACGCGCAGTATGCGAGTGCGCCGCTGGTCCAGTGCCTGCCCGTGCCAGCGGGCTTGTCAGACGTGCAGGCCGCGTCGTTGCCTGAGACGTTCTTCACCGTCTGGAGCAATGTGTTCGATCGCGGCCGGTTGGGCGCGGGCGAGGGCGGCCCCCAGGAGGCGCTGCTGGTGCAGGGCGGCTCCAGTGGTATCGGGGTAAGCGCGATCCAAATCGCGCATGCGCTCGGTCATCGGGTGTTCGCCACGGCCGGCAACGCACAGAAGTGCGCCGCGTGCGAGGCGTTGGGCGTCGAGCGCGCGATCAACTACAAGACCGAAGATTTTGTCGCCGTCGTCAAATCGCTGACCCATGATCGCGGTGTCGACGTAATCCTGGACATGGTGGGCGGCGCCTATGTGGGCCGTGAGTTGAGTGCGCTGGCCGACGGCGGCCGCATCGTGCTGATTGCGTTGCTCGGCGGCGCCAACGCGCAGATCAACTTGGGTGAGGTCTTGCGCCGGCGCTTGACATTGACTGGCTCGACGCTACGGCCGCGTTCGGTGGCGTTCAAGGCCGCCATCGCTGCGCAATTGCACGAGCGGGTGTGGCCGCTGATCGAGCAGGGCGCGATCAAGCCGGTGATCCACCAGGTGTTTCCAGCCGAGCAGGCGGCCGCGGCGCACGCGATGATGGAGAGGGGGGAGCACATCGGAAAAATCGTGCTGACTTGGTGAGTCACGCCGGTTTGACCGCGACTCGCGCCGCGCAGTAGAATTGCGCGTTTGTGCACGGCTTTTGCTTATTGATTGACGCGTGCACGTCACAGATCCACGAGACCCATGTCGAAGCAACAACGATCGAAGCTGGTAGTCGGAAACTGGAAGATGCACGGCCGCGTCGCTGACAACGATGCGCTGCTGCACGCGCTCGTGCAACGCGTGGCGACACTCGGGCCGCAGGTGCGGCTCGGCGTGTGTGTGCCGCATCCGTATCTCGCCCAGGCCCAGGCGCGCCTTGCCGGTACGCCCATCGCATATGGCGCGCAGGATGTGTCCGCGCATACGCAGGGCGCGTATACCGGTGAGGTCGCCGCCCCGATGGTTGCCGAGTTTGGTGCGACGCTGGCGATCGTAGGCCACTCGGAGCGCCGCGCGTTGCATGCGGAATCGTCGGAGTTGGTGGCGGCCAAGGCGCGGCGTGCACTCGAGGCCGGTATGACGCCGATCGTCTGCGTCGGCGAAACGCTGGATGAGCGGCAGGCCGGGCAGACCGACAGCGTCGTGCGTGCGCAGCTTGCAGCGGTGCTCGACGCGCTGGACGAGACCGACGTGGCACGGCTGGTGGTGGCATACGAGCCGGTCTGGGCCATCGGTACTGGTCAGAGTGCGACGGCGCAGCAAGCACAGCAGGTCCACGCCGCGTTGCGGGCGCAGCTCACGGCCAAGGCAGGGGCGCAGGTGCCGCTGCTGTACGGCGGTAGCGTGAAGCCGGGTAATGCACAGGAATTGTTTTCGCAGGCGGATATCGACGGCGGCCTGATTGGTGGCGCATCGTTATCCGCGACCGATTTCCTTGCGATCGGCGCGGCGGCGGCCGCGGCACTCGCCGGGGATCCGGCTCATTCTAGGTGATGCAAATGTTGTTTTTGAAGACGTTGATGATCGTGGTGCAGGTGCTGTCGGCGCTCGGCGTGATTGGGCTCGTTTTGCTGCAGCACGGCAAGGGTGCCGACATGGGTGCGGCATTCGGTAGCGGGGCATCGGGTAGTCTGTTCGGTGCTAGCGGCTCGGCCAACTTCCTGTCGCGCACCACGGCGGTCCTCGCCACCGTGTTCTTCGTCAGCACGCTCGCGCTGACGGCGCTGGGGAGCTACCGCCCGAAGGCCGGCGGTGGCTTGTTAGGCGGTGCGGCGTCACTGGCGGCGAGCGCGCCGGCAGCGGGTTCGGGAGTGGCCTCCGGTGTCGCGGTGCCGAGCAGCGCGGCACCGTCCGCGGGCGTGTCCACGCCGGGACAGGATGTGCCGAAATAACGCGGAAGTTGGCAAAACTATGTTTCCCGCGGCGGATAGAAAAACGTATTTTGTGCGTTGAACAAACGACCTAACCCAGTTACAATCTCAGTCTTGAAGCGATTCGCGGTAACAGTGGTAACGAAGGGTTCATGCTCCGAGTGGCCGCCCGGATTGCAGACAGTGCCGACGTGGTGAAATTGGTAGACACGCTATCTTGAGGGGGTAGTGGCGCAAGCCGTATGAGTTCGAGTCTCATCGTCGGCACCAACGTTATCCAATGCCAGCCGCTTGCATTTACGCTTCGGCTGGCATTTATTTTTTGAGCGCTGCTTGCGTTGCGGTGTGGCGACGTCGAAGTGGCGCATCCGCGCAGTATCCTGGTCGGGGCGGTCGGACCGGCCGACACCTTGAACCAACCGATAGAGGATAGTCTTGAACCTCGCTGCCTATTTCCCCGTCCTGCTGTTTCTTCTCGTGGGCCTCGGTTTGGGGATTGCTTTGGTCAGTATCGGCAAGCTCCTGGGTCCGAACAAGCCGGACAGCGACAAGAATTCCCCGTACGAGTGTGGTTTCGAGGCGTTCGAAGACGCGCGCATGAAGTTCGACGTGCGCTACTACCTGGTTGCCATTCTCTTCATCATTTTTGATCTGGAAACGGCCTTCCTGTTCCCTTGGGGCGTTGCGCTGCGCGACATCGGCTGGCCGGGCTTCATCGCGATGATGATTTTCCTGCTCGAGTTCCTGCTGGGCTTCGCCTATATCTGGAAACGGGGTGGCCTGAACTGGGAATGAACGCAAATCACGCTTGAATGTCGGGCGCAACGCTTGCTGCCCGTCTGGAGTCGAAAGCAATGAGTATCGAAGGGGTCTTGAAGGAAGGCTTTGTCACCACGACGGCTGACAAGCTGATCAACTGGACGCGGACCGGTTCGCTATGGCCGATGACGTTCGGGCTCGCCTGCTGCGCGGTTGAGATGATGCATGCCGGTGCCGCACGCTATGACCTGGACCGTTTCGGTGTCGTGTTCCGGCCGAGTCCGCGTCAGTCCGACGTGATGATCGTGGCCGGTACGCTGTGCAACAAGATGGCGCCTGCGCTGCGCAAGGTCTATGACCAGATGGCCGAGCCGCGCTGGGTGATCTCGATGGGCTCGTGCGCGAATGGCGGCGGCTACTATCACTACTCGTACTCGGTCGTGCGCGGATGTGACCGGATCGTGCCGGTTGACGTGTACGTGCCCGGCTGCCCGCCGACCGCCGAGGCGCTGGTCTACGGCGTGATCCAGTTGCAGGCGAAGATCCGCCGCACTAACACTATCGCCCGGCAGTAACGCGGAGCTCCCCACATGGCAAGCAAACTCGAGACCCTGAAGGCGAACCTCGACAAGGTGCTCGGCAACAAGCTGAAAAGCGCCACGGAGTCGCTCGGGCAATTGACGATTGTCGTCGCCGCCAGCGATCTGATTGACGTCGCGACGCGGTTGCGTGATGACCCGACGCTCGGCTTCGAGCAATTGACCGACCTGTGCGGCGTCGATTATTCGACGTACGGCGATGGCGCATACGACGGTCCGCGCTTTGCCGCGGTGTCGCACCTGCTGTCGATCCGTAACAACTGGCGGCTGCGCGTGCGGGTTTTCGCGCCGGATGATGACGTGCCGATCCTGCCGTCACTGATCGATGTGTGGAATTCGGTGAACTGGTACGAGCGCGAGGCGTTCGATCTGTATGGGATCGTGTTCGAAGGCCATCCCGATCTGCGTCGGATCCTGACTGACTACGGTTTCATCGGCCACCCGTTCCGCAAGGATTTTCCGCTGTCCGGCTATGTCGAGATGCGCTACGACGCGGCAGAAAAGCGCGTTGTCTACCAACCTGTCACGATCGAGCCGCGCGAGATCACACCGCGCGTGATTCGCGAAGAACGCTATGGCGGCCTCAAGCACTGAGCGCCTGCCCGGCCGGCTGCGGACCGCATGCGCTCGCGCAAGCGGTCCGTCCGAGTCATTGAATTTCTAGTAAGCCCGCGAACATGGCTGACATCAAGAACTACACGCTGAACTTCGGTCCCCAGCATCCGGCAGCGCACGGCGTGCTGCGCCTCGTGCTTGAGTTGGACGGCGAGGTGATTCAGCGTGCCGATCCGCACATCGGTTTGCTGCATCGCGCAACCGAAAAGCTCGCCGAACACAAGACGTTCCTCCAGTCGGTGCCGTATATGGACCGCCTCGACTACGTGTCGATGATGGCCAACGAGCACGCGTACGTGATGGCGATCGAGAAGCTCGTCGGTATCGACGTGCCGCTCCGGGCCCAGTACATCCGCGTGATGTTCGACGAGATCACGCGGATCCTGAATCACTTGATGTGGATTGGCGCCCACGCGCTGGACGTCGGCGCGATGGCAGTGTTCCTGTACGCGTTTCGCGAGCGCGAGGACTTGATGGACGTCTACGAGGCGGTGTCCGGCGCGCGCATGCACGCGGCGTACTATCGGCCGGGTGGCGTCTACCGCGATTTGCCGGACGTGATGCCGCAATACAAGGCCTCGAAGATCCGCAACGAAAAGGCGCTCGCCCGGCTCAACGAGAACCGCCAAGGTTCGCTGCTCGATTTCATCGAAGACTTCACGAATCGCTTCCCTGGCTGCGTCGATGAATATGAGACGCTCCTGACCGACAATCGGATCTGGAAGCAGCGGCTGGTCGGCATCGGCGTCGTCACGCCGGAGCGTGCGCTGCAACTGGGCATGACCGGACCGATGCTGCGTGGTTCGGGTGTTGAATGGGACTTGCGCAAAAAGCAGCCGTACGAAGTATATGACCAGCTCGATTTCGACATTCCGGTCGGCGCGGGCGGCGACTGCTATGACCGATATCTCGTGCGCATCGAGGAGATGCGCCAGTCGAACCGAATCATCAAACAGTGTATTGCATGGCTGCGTAAGAATCCGGGCCCGGTGATGGTCGACAATTACAAGGTCGCGCCGCCGTCGCGGCTGAACATGAAGTCGAACATGGAAGAGCTGATCCACCATTTCAAGCTCTTCACAGAAGGTATGCACGTCCCCGAGGGCGAAGCGTACGTCGCCGTCGAGCACCCGAAGGGCGAGTTCGGTATCTATTTGGTGTCGGACGGCGCGAACAAGCCGTACCGGCTGAAGATCCGCGCGCCCGGCTATGCGCATCTATCCGCGCTCGACGAGATGGCGCGCGGTCACATGATCGCCGACGCGGTCACGATCATCGGGACACAGGACATCGTGTTCGGCGAGGTTGACCGGTAGCATCACAGCTTGGGGCATCGCGCGTGGCGCGATGCTGTCGTATCAAGGAGCGTCAGGTCTGCCGGTAGCGGTTCGCCGGCAGGTTTTCGTTCGGTAAGCATTGAATGAGTCGTGTCTGAAAATGATCTCAGCTGAAGGCCTCAAGGAAATCGATCGCGCGGTGGCGAAGTACCCCGCCGGTCACCAGCAGTCCGCCGTGATGGCGGCGCTTGCGATTGCGCAGCGAGAGCAGGGCTGGCTGTCGCCGGAGCTGATGCAATTCGTCGCCGACTATCTGAAGATGCCGGCCATCGCGGTGCAGGAAGTCGCGACGTTTTACACAATGTACGAGACCGCGCCAGTCGGTCAGCACAAGATTACGCTGTGCACGAACTTGCCGTGCCAACTGAGCGGTGCGCAGCAGACCGCGGAATATCTGAAGCAGAAGCTGGGAATCGATTTTGGCGAGACGACGCCCGACGGCAAATTCACGCTGAAAGAAGGCGAGTGCTTCGGCGCCTGTGGCGATGCGCCGGTGGTGTTGCTGAACAACCATCGGATGTGCAGCTTCATGAGCCGCGAGAAGATCGACCAGTTGCTCGAGGAGCTGTCCAAATGACGTCTTTGCACGATCGGCATATCAATCCGCTGATTCTCGCGGGCCTGAACGGCGAGAACTGGCATTTGCAGGATTACGTCGCCCGCGGTGGCTACCAGCAACTGCGCCGCATTCTTGAGCAGAAGATTCCGCCGGAGCAGGTGATCGCGGACGTGAAGGCGTCTGGTTTGCGCGGCCGTGGCGGCGCGGGGTTCCCGACGGGGCTCAAGTGGAGCTTCATGCCACGTCAGTTTCCCGGGCAGAAGTATCTGGTGTGCAACTCCGACGAAGGCGAGCCCGGCACGTTCAAGGACCGCGACATCCTGCGCTGGAATCCGCACGCATTGATCGAAGGCATGGCGATCGGCGCGTACGCGATGGGGATTACCGTTGGCTACAACTACATCCACGGCGAGATCTGGGAAGTCTATGAGCGCTTCGAGCAGGCGCTGGACGAGGCGCGTGCTGCCGGCTATCTCGGTCATAACATCCTGGGCAGCGGGTTCTCGTTCGAGTTGCACGCGCATCACGGCTATGGCGCCTATATTTGCGGCGAGGAAACCGCGCTGCTCGAGTCGCTCGAGGGCAAGAAGGGGCAGCCGCGCTTCAAGCCGCCGTTCCCGGCTAGCTATGGCGCGTTCGGCAAGCCGACGACGATTAACAACACCGAGACGTTCGCGGCGGTGCCGTTCCTGCTGGCGATCGGTCCGCAGCAGTACCTGGAGTTGGGCAAGCCGAACAACGGTGGCACGAAGATCTTTTCGGTGTCTGGCGACGTGAACCTGCCGGGCAATTACGAAGTGCCGCTCGGCACGCCGTTCGCGAAGCTGATGGAGCTGGCCGGCGGCGTACGTGGCCAGATCAAGGCGGTGATCCCGGGCGGCTCATCGGCGCCGGTGGTGCCGGGCGAGCAGATGATGCAGACCGACCTGGACTACGACTCGATCGCGAAGGCCGGCTCGATGCTCGGCTCTGGCGCGGTGATCGTGATGAACGATACGCGTTGCATGGTGCGCTCGCTGCTGCGCTTGTCGTACTTCTACTACGAGGAGTCTTGCGGGCAGTGCACGCCGTGCCGCGAGGGCACCGGTTGGCTGTATCGGGTCGTGCATCGGATCGAGCATGGCCAGGGGCGCCAAGAAGACCTGGACCTGCTGAACTCGGTCGCGCAGAACATCATGGGCCGCACGATCTGCGCGCTGGGCGACGCAGCGGCGATGCCGGTGCGCGGCATGTTGAAGCACTTTTGGAACGAATTCGAGTATCACGTCGAGCACAAGCATTGCCTCGTTCCGACGCAAGGCGGCATGGCACGCGATACAGCGCTCGCCGCGACCGCGTGAGCGGGCGCCGCACGTCGCCACAGCCCGCCGTGAGCGGGCGCACAGAATTAGGTTAGGGACCCTTCACCATCATGGTTGAACTTGAAATAGACGGCAAGAAGGTCGAGGTGCCGGAAGGCAGCATGGTGATCCAAGCTGCGCACAAGGTCGATACGTACATTCCTCACTTCTGCTATCACAAGAAGCTGTCGATCGCGGCGAACTGCCGGATGTGCCTGGTCGAGGTCGAAAAGATGCCGAAGGCCGTGCCGGCATGCGCGACGCCGGTGTCCGCCGGCATGGTTGTGCGCACGACGTCGGACAAGGCGGTGAAGGCGCAGCAGTCGGTGATGGAGTTCCTGCTGATCAACCACCCGCTGGATTGTCCGATCTGCGACCAGGGCGGTGAATGCCAGCTGCAGGACTTGGCAGTGGGCTACGGCAAGTCCGCGTCGCGGTATTCAGAAGAGAAGCGCGTCGTGTTCCACAAGAACGCCGGGCCGCTGATCTCGATGGAGGAGATGACGCGCTGCATCCACTGCACGCGCTGTGTGCGCTTCGGCCAGGAAGTGGCCGGGATCATGGAGCTTGGCATGCTGGGTCGCGGCGAGCACTCGGAGATCACGACGTTCGTCGGCAACACGGTCGACTCCGAGTTGTCGGGCAACATGATCGACCTGTGTCCGGTGGGGGCACTGACCAGCAAGCCATTTCGCTACAGCGCGCGGACGTGGGAATTGTCGCGTCGCCGCTCGGTCAGCCCGCACGACTCGGTCGGCGCGAACCTGATCGTGCAGGTGAAGAACAACCGCGTGATGCGTGTGCTGCCGCTGGAGAACGAGGCGATCAACGAGTGCTGGATTTCAGACAAGGATCGCTTTTCGTACGAGGCGCTGAATAGCGCCGAGCGCCTGACGCAGCCGATGCTAAAGCAGGACGGCAAGTGGCGCGAGGTCGATTGGGAAACCGCACTGACCTACGTCGCGAATGGCTTGAAGCACATCAAGGCTGAGCATGGCGCGAACGCCATCGCTACGCTCGCCAGCCCGCATAGCACACTTGAGGAATTGTTCCTGCTTAAGACGTTGACGCGTGCGCTGGGTAGCGCGAACCTGGATTTTCGGCTGCGCCAAAGCGATTTTTCCGCGCCGCTGCAGGGCGCGCCGTGGCTTGGCATGCCGATCGCGACGCTGTCCAGCGTCGATTCCGCGTTCGTGATTGGCTCGCTCCTGCGCCGCGATCATCCGTTGCTGGCGGCACGGCTGCGCCAGGCCGCCACCGGCGGTGCCAAGGTGAGCTTGTTGCATGCGAGCGCCGATGATTCGCTGATCAATGTCGCGCACAAGATCGTCGCGGCGCCGTCGGCTTGGGTGGACGCGCTGGCCGGCGTGGCCGCTGCGGTGGCCGAGATCCGTGGCGTGGCGTTGCCGGTCGAGCTTGGCGGCGTGCAGCCGGACGCGGCGGCGAAGGACATCGCCGCCTCGCTGTCGAACGGCGAGCAGCGCGTGATTTTGCTGGGTACGAGCGCGGTGAGCCACCCTGAATTCGCGAAGCTGCACGCCATTGCGCAGTGGATTGCGCAGACGAGTGGCGCGACGCTCGGCTTGCTGCCGGAGGCCGCCAACACGGTTGGTGCCCACATGATCGGCGCGTTGCCCGGTGAGGGTGGCGTGGACGCCGCGCAGGCATTCGCGTCGCCGCGGCGCGCCTATCTGCTATTCAACGTCGAACCGGAGTTCGACGCCGCGAATCCACGGCAGGCCCGTGCGGCGCTGGCGCAGGCCGACATGGTCGTTGCGCTGTCGTCGTTCAAGACCGGCACCGACTACGCGGACGTGCTGCTGCCGATCGCGCCGTTCACCGAGACTGCTGGCACGTTCATCAACGCGCAGGGCACGGTGCAGCCGTTCACTGGCGTCGTGCGCCCGCTCGGTGAGACACGGCCGGGCTGGAAGGTGCTACGCGTGCTGGGCAACCTGCTTGGACTGCCGAACTTTGAATACACGAGCGCCGAGGAAGTGGCGGCTGCGGCGTTGGAAGGCGTGGACGTGCAGGCGCGTCTGTCGAACGCGACGCGTGCGCCGCTGGCGCGCGGCGCATCGACGCGCGCGGCCGGCGCATTCGAGCGGATTGCCGACGTGCCGATCTACGACGCCGACCCGCTGGTTCGCCGTGCACCGTCACTGCATTTGACCGCGGCCGCGAAAGCTGCGCTGCACGTGTCGTTGCCCGCTGCGCTGTTTGACCAGCTCGGACTCAAGGAAGGGGATGCGGTATGCGTGCGGCAGGGCGAGGCGTCGGTGACGCTGCCGGCGCTGCGCGATGCGAAGCTGCATGACGCGGTCGTGCGTGTGCCGGCGGCGACGTCCGCCGCGGCCCAGCTCGGCAGCCTGTTTGGTGATCTGCTGGTGGAGAAGGCTTAAATGGGCGTGTTCGAAACGATCAATGCAACCGGCAGCCAGTTGCTGGGCGTTGCGTGGCCGACCGTATGGGCGCTGGTGCGCATTCTCATCGTGTCAGTCGCGATCCTGTTGTGCGTCGCCTATCTGATTCTGTGGGAGCGCAAGCTGATCGGTTGGATGCACGTGCGGCTCGGGCCGAACCGCGTCGGGCCGAAGGGGCTGTTGCAGCCGATCGCCGACGTGGTCAAGCTGCTGCTCAAGGAAGTGATCCAGCCGGCGCAAGCCACCAAGTGGATCTACCTCGTCGCGCCGATTATGGTCGTAGTGCCGGCGTTTGGCGTCTGGGCGGTGATTCCGTTCCAGGCCGAGGCGGTGCTGGGCGACATCAACGCCGGCTTGCTGTATGCAATGGCGATTTCGTCGCTCGGCGTGTACGGCGTGATCCTCGCTGGCTGGGCGTCGAATTCGAAGTACGCGTTCCTCGGCGCGATGCGCGCGGCCGCGCAGATGGTGTCGTATGAAATCGCGATGGGCTTCGCGCTGGTCGTCGTGCTGATGACGTCGGGCAGCCTAAACCTATCTGATATCGTGCATTCGCAACAGCGCGGGTTGTTCGCCGGGCTCGGCCTGAACTTCCTGTCGTGGAACTGGCTGCCGCTGTTGCCGATGTTCGTCGTCTACTTCATCTCCGGCATTGCCGAAACTAACCGGCACCCATTTGACGTCGTCGAAGGCGAGTCGGAAATCGTCGCCGGGCACATGATCGACTACTCGGGGATGGCGTTTGCGCTGTTCTTCCTCGCCGAGTACATCAACATGATCGTGATCTCGGCGCTCGCCGCGACGCTGTTCCTCGGTGGTTGGAGCGCGCCGTTCGAGTTCCTGTCGTTCATCCCGGGCATCGTCTGGCTGGTGCTCAAAGTATTCTTCCTGCTGTCGGTGTTCATCTGGGCCCGCGCGACGTTCCCGCGTTATCGCTACGACCAGATCATGCGCTTGGGCTGGAAGATCTTCATTCCGGTTTGTGTCGTGTGGTTGGTCGTGGTCGGCTTTTGGATCATGTCGCCGCTGAACATCTGGAAATAAGGTGTTGCCATGAACGCAATTCAGAATTTTTTCAAGACATTCTTTCTGACCGAGTTGCTCAAGGGGCTCGCGCTGACCGGACGGTATGCGTTCCAGCGCAAGATTACTGTGCAGTTTCCCGAAGAAAAGACGCCGATTTCGCCGCGCTTTCGCGGACTGCATGCGCTGCGCCGCTATGAGAATGGCGAGGAGCGCTGCATTGCATGCAAGCTGTGCGAGGCGGTCTGTCCGGCACTGGCGATCACGATCGAATCGGAAGTCCGTGCTGACAACACGCGCCGCACGACGCGTTACGACATCGACCTAACCAAGTGCATCTTCTGTGGCTTTTGCGAAGAGAGCTGCCCGGTCGATTCGATCGTCGAGACGCAGATCCTCGAGTATCACGGCGAGAAGCGCGGCGACCTGTATTTCACGAAGGACATGCTGCTCGCGGTCGGCGATCGCTACGAAGCCCAGATTGCGGCGGCGAAGGCGGCCGACGCACCGTACCGGTGAGCGTCGCGGGGCTCGTCGCCCCGACGCACGATACGATAACGATACGCCTAACGATGATCCGGTAAACATGGAATTCACGACCGTCCTTTTCTACATCTTCGCGCTGCTCATGACCGTGTCAGGGCTCAAGGTGATTACCGCGCGCAACCCGGTGAGCTCGGCGCTGTTTCTAGTGCTCGCGTTCTTCAACGCCGCCGCGATCTGGATGCTGCTCGAGGCCGAGTTCCTCGCGATCCTGTTGGTGCTCGTCTACGTCGGCGCCGTGATGGTGCTGTTCCTGTTCGTCGTGATGATGCTGGACATCAACCTCGATGTGTTGCGGCGCGACTTCCGCCGCTTTGTGCCGGTGGCGACGATTGTCGGCGCGATCATCGTGATCGAGACCGCGTTGATTCTGTGGCACGGTTACGGCGCGACCGTTTCGCCGGTGCATGATGCCGTGCAGGCGACACAAGCAGCCGGAGCCGGGGGCGCGCTATCGAACACCCGTATGATTGGCCGCATCATCTACAGCGACTACATCTTCGCGTTCGAGGTCGCGGGCCTCGTGCTGTTGGTCGCGATCGTCGCGGCGATCGCGCTGACGATCCGCGACGGCAAGGACGTGAAGCGCCAGCGCGTCAGCGAGCAGGTGCGGGTGCGGCGCGAGGATCGCGTGCGGCTGGTACGAATGGCCGCCGAGAAGCAGGCACCGGACGCCTCGACGCAACCGGCGACGCCGGGCAACACCGGTGCTGGCGCGGTTGGCGACACTCGCTGATCGAGACAAGGAGAAAAGAACCATGTTGAGCCTCGCTCATTACCTCGTGCTCGGCGCAATCCTATTTGCGATCTCGATCGTTGGGATCTTCCTGAACCGCCGCAACGTGATCATCATCTTGATGGCGATCGAGTTGATGCTGCTCGCGGTGAACACCAATTTCGTCGCGTTCTCGCACTATCTCGGCGACGCGCACGGCCAGATCTTCGTGTTCTTTGTGCTGACCGTGGCCGCGGCCGAAGCGGCGATCGGCCTCGCGATCCTGGTCACATTGTTCCGCAGCCTCGACACGATCAACGTCGAGGATCTCGACCGGCTCAAGGGTTAAGGAAAAAGGCCCTGACTGTTATGGCAACGATACTCAATCCCAACCTACTGCTGGCAGTCCCGCTGGCGCCCCTGGCCGGCTCGCTGATCGCCGGCCTGTTCGGCAAGACCATCGGCCGCCACAACGCGCATCGCGTGACGATCCTCGGCGTAGCAATCGCATTCGTGATCTCCGCGCTGGTGTTCCTCGATGTGCTCGATGGCGCCAGTTTCAACGGCACGATCTACGAATGGGCGACGCTGCCGAGCATCGTGCCGGGACAGGACAGCTTGAAGCTCGAAATCGGCTTCCTGGTCGACTCGCTGACTGCGATGATGATGTGCGTGGTCACCTTCGTGTCGCTGATGGTGCATATCTACACGATCGGCTACATGCAGGAGGACCCGGGCTATCAGCGCTTCTTCTCGTACATCTCGCTGTTCACGTTCTCGATGCTGATGCTCGTGATGAGCAACAACTTCCTGCAACTGTTCTTCGGGTGGGAAGCGGTCGGGCTGGTGTCCTACTTGCTGATCGGCTTTTGGTACACGCGTCCGACTGCGATCTACGCGAACCTGAAGGCGTTCCTCGTGAACCGCGTCGGTGACTTTGGCTTTTTGCTCGGCATCGGTCTGGTGCTCGCGTATGTCGGCTCGTTGAACTATGGCGACGTCTTCGCGCATCGCGACGCGCTGACCAGCGCAGGCATGCTGCCCGGCACGCACTGGCAGCTGATTACGGTGACTTGCATCTGCCTGTTCATCGGCGCGATGGGCAAGTCCGCGCAGTTCCCGCTGCACGTCTGGCTACCTGACTCGATGGAAGGCCCGACGCCGATCTCCGCGCTGATCCACGCCGCCACGATGGTGACCGCGGGCATCTTCATGGTCACGCGGATGTCGCCGCTGTTCGAGTTGTCCGACGCCGCGCTGTCGTTCGTGATGGTGATTGGCGCGATCACTGCACTGTTCATGGGCTTCCTCGGTATCGTGCAGAACGATATCAAGCGGGTCGTCGCGTACTCGACGCTGTCCCAGCTCGGTTACATGACCGTAGCGCTCGGCGCCTCCGCATACTCGGTCGCGGTATTCCACCTGATGACGCACGCGTTCTTTAAGGCACTGCTGTTCCTGGGTGCCGGTTCAGTGATCATCGGCATGCATCACGACCAGGATATGCGCAACATGGGCGGGCTGCGCAAGTACATGCCGATCACGTGGATAACGTCGTTGGTCGGCTCGCTTGCGCTGATCGGCACGCCGTTCTTCTCTGGCTTTTATTCGAAGGACTCGATTATCGAGGCGGTCAAGTTGTCGCATTTGCCGGGCTCGGGATTCGCGTACTTCGCGGTGACCGCCAGCGTGTTCGTGACTGCGCTGTACGCATTCCGGATGGTTTTCATGGTGTTCCACGGTCCGGAGCGCTTCCGCAACGTGCGTCATGACGACGATGGGCACGGCCATCATGGGCATGGCGCGCACGAGCCGCACGAGACGCCGTGGGTGGTCACGCTGCCGCTGGTGCTGCTCGCGATCCCGTCCGTTGTGATCGGTGCGATCGCGGTGGGCCCGATGATTTTCGGCGACTTCTTCTCGCACGGCGTCGTGTTCGATAAGGTTGTCTACATCAGTGAGCACCACGACGCGTTGCGGGAGATGGCCGGGGAGTTTCACGGCTGGATGCCGATGGCACTGCACTCGCTATCCAGTTTGCCGATCTGGCTCGCGTTGGTCGGTGTCATCGTCGCCTGGTTCCTGTACCTGAAGCGGCCAGACCTCCCGGCGGCGATCCGCCAGCGCTTCTCGGGCATCTATACGCTGCTAGACAATAAGTACTACATGGACAAGATCAACGAGGTCGTGTTCGCTAAGGGCGCGGTGACGTTCGGCAAAGGACTTTGGAAGGAGGGCGATGTCGTCGTGATCGACGGTTTGGTCAACGGCAGCGCGCGCGCGGTCGCGAAGTTTGCCGGCGTGATCCGCTTCCTGCAAACTGGTTACATTTACCACTACGCGTTCGCCATGATTATCGGCATGTTGGGGTTGCTGACCCTGTTCGTTACGCTGAGCAAATAACGCGAGGACAGGTATGCACGCTCATTTCCCCGTTTTGACTTTCGCGATCTGGTTGCCGATCGCGTTCGGTATTGCCGTTCTTGCAGTCGGCTCAGACAAGACACCCGGTGTCGCGCGCTGGACTGCGCTGATCGGCGCGGTGATTAGCTTCATCGTCACGCTGCCGTTGATCAGCGGCTTCGACGCAAGCACCTCGGCGCTGCAGTTCGTTGAAGTCGCGCCGTGGATCGAACGTTTCAATATCACGTATCACCTCGGCGTCGACGGGCTGTCGATGTGGTTCGTCGTGCTGACCGCATTCATCACGGTCATCGTTGTGATTGCCGGATGGGAGGTGATTACGGACCGCGTGGCGCAGTACATGGCCGCGTTCCTCATCCTGTCGGGCTTGATGGTGGGCGTGTTCTCGGCGGCCGACGGAATGCTGTTCTATGTGTTCTTTGAGGCGACGCTGATCCCGATGTACCTGATTATCGGTGTCTGGGGCGGCCCGAACCGCGTGTATGCGGCGTTCAAGTTCTTCCTGTACACGCTGGCCGGCTCGTTGCTGATGCTGGTCGCATTGATTTACTTGTACACGCAGTCGCAATCGTTCGAGTTGTCAGCTTGGCACGCGCTGCCGCTCGGCATGACGCCGCAGGTGCTGTTGTTCGTCGCGTTCTTCCTCGCGTTTGCGGTGAAGGTGCCGATGTGGCCGGTGCACACATGGTTGCCCGACGCGCACGTCGAGGCGCCGACTGGCGGCTCGGTCGTGTTGGCGGCGATCATGCTGAAGCTGGGCGCGTACGGCTTCCTGCGCTTCTCGCTGCCGATCGCGCCGGATGCGAGCCACATGCTGGCGCCGGCCGTCATCACGCTGTCGCTCGTCGCCGTGATCTATATCGGCTTCGTCGCCCTGGTGCAGGCCGACATGAAAAAGCTGGTCGCGTATTCGTCGATCGCGCACATGGGTTTTGTCACGCTCGGCTTCTTTCTGTTCAGCCAGCTCGGCGTCGAAGGTGCCATCGTACAGATGATCTCGCACGGTTTCGTGTCGGGTGCGATGTTCCTGTGCATCGGCGTGCTGTATGACCGCATGCACTCGCGCCAGATCGCTGACTACGGTGGCGTCGTCAACACGATGCCTAAGTTTGCGGCGCTCGCGATACTGTTCTCGATGGCCAATTGTGGATTGCCGGGCACATCCGGGTTCGTCGGCGAATTCATGGTGATCCTGGCGGCCGTGAAGTTCAATTTCTGGATCGGATTGCTCGCGGCGATTACGCTGATCCTGGGCGCCGCGTACACGTTGTGGATGGTCAAGCGCGTCTATTTTGGCGCGGTCGCGAACGACCATGTCGCGAAGCTCGTCGATGTGAGTCGCCGCGAGTTCTGGATGTTGATGGTGCTGGCGTTGCTCGTGCTGTATATGGGCATCTACCCGAAGCCGTTCACGAACGTGATGCACGAATCGGTGATTAACCTGCTCTCCCATGTCGCGCAGTCGAAGCTGCCGGCGTTGCCGCAGTAAGGGAGGATTGACAACACTATGCAAAACGCTCCTCTCAGTGCCCTGTTGCCCGACGCATTCCTGATGATCGTCACTGTCGTCGCATGGCTAAACGACATCATCACCGGCAAGAAGGGCCGTGGCCTGACCTATGTGATCGCGGTCGCGTCCGGCTTGATCGCCGCGCTTTGGTATGCGGTGATCGCGAACGATCCGCATTCGCACTACTACTTCTCGAACATGTATGTGGTCGACCCGTTCGCGAGCCTGATGAAGTCGTTCATCTCGCTTGGCTTTGCGGTGTCGCTGATCTATTCGCGCAAGTACCTCGAGGAACGTGACCTGTTCCGCGGCGACTTCTATCTGCTGGCGCTGTTCTCGCTGCTTGGACAGCTGGTGATGGTGTCAGGCAACAATTTTCTGACGCTGTATCTGGGATTGGAACTGATGTCCCTATCGTTGTACGCGATCATCGCGCTGCGTCGTGACGTGCCGCAGTCCAACGAAGCGGCGATGAAGTACTACGTGCTCGGGGCGCTGGCGTCTGGCTTCCTGCTATACGGCATCTCGATGATGTACGGCGCGACCGGCTCGCTCGAGCTGCATGACGTGTTCACCGCGATCGCGTCGGGTCGCATCAACTATGCCGTGTTGCTGTTCGGTGTGATTTTTATCGTTGCCGGCATCGCGTTTAAGATGGGGGCCGTGCCGTTCCACATGTGGGTACCTGACGTTTATCATGGCGCGCCGACCGCGATGACGTTGCTCACTGGCGGCGGCCCGAAAGTCGCGGCCTTCGCGTGGGGGCTGCGCTTCTTGGTGATGGGGATGTTGCCGCTGGCGGTCGATTGGCAGACGATGCTGGTGATTCTGGCCGCGCTGTCGTTGATCGTGGGCAATATCACCGGTATCGTGCAACGCAACGTGAAGCGGATGCTCGCTTACTCGGCGATCTCGAATATGGGCTTCGTGCTGCTCGGCCTGCTGTCCGGCGTTGTCGATGGCAAGGCGAGTGGTGCGGCGAGCGCATACGGATCCGCGGTGTTTTACAGCATCACGTATCTGCTGACGACACTGGGCTCGTTCGGTATCGTGATGCTGCTTGCGCGCCGCGATTTCGAGGCCGACACGCTGGATGACTTCAAGGGCTTGAACAAGCGCAGTCCAGTGTTCGCGTTCGTGATGTTGTTGATGATGTTCTCGTTGGCGGGCATCCCGCCGACGGTCGGCTTTTATGCGAAATTCGCGGTACTCGAGGCCGCGGTGAATGCGAACCTGACGTGGCTGGCGGTGCTCGCGGTCGTCACGTCGCTGTTCGGGGCGTTCTACTATCTGCGCATCGTCAAACTGATGTACTTCGACGAGCCAGTTGACGCGACGCCGATCACTACCTATGGTGGCAATCGCGCACTGCTCGCGCTTAACGGTCTCGCGGTGCTGCTGCTGGGCATCGTTCCCGGACCGCTGATGTCGAGCTGCCTGCAGGCGGTGCGCCAGACGCTGTCGCTGTAACGACGGCTGTCACGATGTCGCCCGCTGGCTGGTTTATCGTCCTGGTCGCGCTGCTCGGCGCGAACCTGCCGTTCGTCAACCAGCGGTTACTGGCAATACTGCCGGTACCCGGTGCCGCGCCGGGCGCACGCAAGAGCGCCTGGTGGCGGATCGCCGAGTTGATCGCGCTTTACTTTGCCACGGGGCTGCTCGGTTTTGCGCTCGAGGCACGGGCCGGCAATCGCTTCGAGCAAGGGTGGCAGTTTTACGCGGTGACGTTTAGCCTGTTTGTGGTGCTTGCGTTTCCCGGCTTCGTTTACCAGTATCTCGTCAAGCGGCGCGCCGCGTGAATCGGCGACCGCTCAAAAAGGCGCGACATGACACGCATTCCAAGCGACGACGCCCATCTGGTCGAGACCCGGCTCGACGGCCAGACCCTATATGACGGCCATTTCCTGACGCTCAAGCGTGACACCGTACGACTGCCAGACGGCAAGACGGCCACGCGCGAGTTTGTCGAGCATCCCGGTGCGGTGATGGTATTGCCGCTGCTCGATGACGGTCGCGTGCTGATGGAGCGCCAGTATCGTTACCCGGTTGGCCGTGTGATGGTTGAGTTCCCGGCCGGCAAGCTCGATCCACAGGAAGGGGCGCTCGCGTGCGCTCAACGCGAGTTGCGCGAGGAAACTGGCTATCGTGCGAACGAGTTTGTCTACCTGACTCGTATCCACCCGGTCATTTCGTATTCGACCGAATTTATCGACCTGTATTTGGCGCGTGGTCTGACTGAAGGTGAGCGTGCGCTGGACGATGGTGAGTTTCTGGAGACGATCGTCGTCGAACCGGCCATCTTGCACGAGTGGATTCGGCGCGGGGAGGTGAGCGACGTCAAGACGATTATTGGCGCGTTCTGGCTTGAGAAAATCTTGTCTGGTGTTTGGTCGGCAAATACCGCGCAGGTAGTCTGATGCCGGCGTGGCTGGTCGAAGCCGCGCCGAGTTGGCCATGGAAGGTACGTGCAATCGCGCTAGAATGATCCGCCATGGCCAATGCCCAGTACAGCGCCTCGACGCCCATGCACCCCATCAGCGTGCGCACGCGCTGACGGCCGATCTCATGTCCCTCGCGGCGCGCGCAGGCGTGCTCTGGCAAACGGAAACGCCATGTGCAGTTCGTCGATCCGTCGCATCAGCAACTGATCGGCCTTGCGCGTCGGCCGCGGCCGGTAAGACGCGCTCGATCTCGCAATGCCGACGAGCCGGGTCTGCTGCGAAACCGGCAGTGCATGCGCACGCTCGATCATCGCTTTGCACTCAGCCATCCCGCCTTGGTGAGCGCGCCTTTTAAAAAATCATTTCCAGGGTCAACTGGCCGGTGTTGGCATGCAGCGCCTTCAGCTCTACCAGTGGCTCGCTCGGCCGCGCCGTGGCCGATTCCCAATGACGGGATCGTTTTACTTTGGCCGTTGCTGCCCAGCCTGCTGGAACAACAGGGTATCGAGTTGCGCTCGCGCGAGCCGGCAAGCGGTTACCAGGCGGTGTTAGCCTTGTAAACATTGATTGGGGAAGACGCCGACCTGGTGCTCGACTCGTGGCTGCTGTGGCTGCTGTGCGCGTTGCCGCCCGGGGTACTCCCTCGTGTAGCAGCGCCCGGACTCACGTCACCGCAACAGGCGACAGTCGCCACGTGGCTGGCGGCCTTACCCGCTCGTTTGCCTGGTTGGCAGCACTTAAGCATCACGGACGTGCGCACGCTGTTCTTGCAACGCACAGGCGTATTGCGGTGCGAGCGCAGCACCTGGCAGCTCGAGCTAGCCCGCGACGCCAGCGACTGGCTGCTGATGCAGTGGCCCTGGCAGCATTTGCGAGTGACGCTCTCGGGCGTGGTGACGGCAGACGACAATATTTGCATCCGCGCAATCCTACAGCACTGGACATCAAGCGCGACGCTTGCCGGCTACGCACTGATCGTCGATGAAGCGGACACGCAGCTGCACTTGCTCCCGACGCCCCACTACTAGATGCGCAGAGACTTGAAGCGATCTCGTGCACGACAAATCGGTATTGTGTCAGAGGCGAACCGATGATATACAGCTGTTATGTGATGTGTTGCTACGTCAATCTAGCGCAAAATCATTGCATTGACGAGGTGGATGATGAGAAAGGCTTATGAGATCCAGTCCGGCCAACAGAGAAAGGCAAGGCGAGCGCAGGTTGAACCCAGCCAAGATGAGCTGGATTCATCTGCCAGACTGGTCAGCTGGCTGGATATCGATCCAGAGAGGCCATTCAAAGGAGCGGAAGCCATTTCGAAACGCTTGTACAATGGATCGCAAGAGATTCATACCACCAATCTTGAGATAGGCCACGATAAAAGTATTCCCAAGGACAAAAAAGAAGCCGTCTCGGAAGCCACACAGGAGCAAATGACTTATGGCTTATTGAATTTCTTGCGCAAAATGCCCTATCTTAATCGCCCACCCAATTTTATCGGGTCGTCCGAGCAATCAAACAATGGCATTGAAACCATTTTGGTTCATGGCACGTTCAACGCCACCGCGGCTGAAGTAGGGTGGACCAGTCCGAATGGAAAATACGCCGATATTGTCCGGGAAAAATTTGGCGGGAAAGTAAGTGCTTTACAATGGAGTGGCAAAAATCATCGGCTTGCCCGCATTGAGGCGGCGCAAACCCTTGCAAGGAAAATCGATGAAAACACACGGGCCGGTATCATCACGAATGTCATTGCCCATAGCCATGGTGGCAATGTCGCTTTTGAAGCGATTAAGCTGACGCAAGGTCATATTGAACAACTGGTCACCTTAGGCACACCCATCCGAGGTGATCATTTACCGCCGACAGAGAAGCTCAGGGAAACGGTAGAACATTATATTCATATTTCAGGTGGCAAAGATACCGTTGCCCCCAAAGGCGGCCTAGATTTTGTCACGCCATTTAAAGACAATTTCTTCCAAAAAATGGGGTTAAATAAGGCTAAGATAAAAAATTCGTTGGCCGATACCGAGCTTCATGTGGCGGACGCCACCCATAGCGAACTCCATTCGAAAGCCGTTTTAGGGCTGCTTACCGCGATAACCCAAGCGACACGGTTGTAAGGCTGGCCAATGGACAGCGCAGGACGTGGCATGGTTGCACGATCAACTGGTTTCGTGCAGCCCGGCGGCCATCCCACTTGAACTCGAGACACTCGTGCAGCGTTTTCGGCTGGCGCCGGAGGCAGTGGCACCCGCCTTGCAGGAGGCCGATAGTTACCGCCAGCAACGCGGCGCCGATACGGTGCTTGAAGCATCGGACTTAAGTCGGGCGTTTGGGCTGCGCGCGCAACGCGCGTTCGGCTTCCTCGCGCAGCGCATTACGCCCAGCCGAGACTGGGACGATCTGATGGTAGGCGACGACGTGCAGCGCCAGCTACGCGAAGTGGGGGCCGCGATTCGCCATCGGGAGGCGGTGCTAGCGCGGCTTTGCACGCAAGCTTAGCACTGCCATGGGCATCAGTGCGCTCTTTTACGGCGCCTCGGGCACCGGCAAGACGCTGGCTGCCAAAGTGTTGGCTAGCACGCTCGGGACATCCTGAGCGGCCCGCGCTTGGCCTACAGCGCACGCAACGTCATATGCCTGGCTCCATCGCGACACTGTGCTGGTGCGTCGCCTGTAACGTTTCTGTCGTCTCTTCGTCATCTGACGAAGCTTCTGCAAGCGGATCTTCCAGTATGACCTGTAAAGACTGGTTTTTATCAGAAGTTTGCGTTTCAGCGGGTGCCCAATTTTCAGTCATCCATTTTTCTACGGACTGCGTCACGCTTGCTGGTAATTTCGGTCGCGTCGTTGACTGTGCCTGTATCGCATGACACAGTGCTGCTCTATGCGAATCCATTGACGTCGGTTGAGTCGCGGTATTCAGCGAAGTCGATGGCACCGGCGCCGCATTGCTGTGCGCCTTGTTAGTCGCTTTCTCGCGCAGCACTTCCCCAAGCACTTTTCCGGTCGCGCTGTCACTTGTCTTACCCGATGCTTCACGCATCTTTTCTGAAAGCTGCGCACCCGTTGCGGCCGTTCCGCCTATTTTAAGGACGGCAGATGCAACTTTGGCGGCTGGATGGGGAATCATGCCGATTGCCGCCGCAGCAGCATTGGCAGCGCCTAAACCGGCTGCGGCCGCAGTCGTATCATGCGAAATACGGCTACTCATTGCATCCGCGACTTGCTGGACACCTTCTGGCGTGGTGGTGACGCTGGCGATGGCGGCACTCGCTGCTGCCTTAACTGTTTTGTACGTTCCTTCGACTGAATCGGTGGCGACTGCATGAGTAATTTTAGTCGCTTCTTGCGGTGTAATCGAGGCGTTTCCACGTGCAATATTGGCTGCGCCTTGCAACGTTCTAGCATCATCTGCCAAATCGTGGAGGGCTGTTTGAACGTTTTGCCTTGTCTGATCCGGTTGCGTTATCACAGTTCCAAATTTTTTCAGCAAATTCACGCGTTTATTATATTGATTAACAATACCCTCAGTGACAGGATTGGCATTTTCCGAGGGTGCAATACGCTGGCTGATATCATTAAGGCGCTGGTTACCTGTTCTTAGTAGAGAGTTGGGAACCCTTGACGGGCCTGGCGCCTGGACCTTCTGCGCTTCGCTGGAATTTTCATTAGTTTTGGAAAGGCGGTCGATCATTGCGCCGACCGCAAGACCGCCCCCCACTTTAACCGCTGCTTTTCCTAATTTGGCTGCCAACATGCCGCCCCCCGCATTTATTGACCCCGTCTATTGACCGACTCGTACGCCTTTAGGTAGACCTCTTCATACTTGACGCTGCGCCACACGCGTTCAACGAACACGTTATCCCGCCAGCATCCTTTGCCGTTTATCAACAGTCCAATGTTTCGGGCCAGCACGGCCTCGGTGAACGCGTTCGCCGTGAACTGGCTTCGCGCGGCCACCTCTCATTTCACGCTTAGGCCATTTCCACTGCCAGTGTGGAGGAGGTTTCACGAAATAAATCTTCTTCTTTGGGGCGAATAAGCTGCTGGACTGTTCCATCAGCGGGGGGCAAATTCGCGCCGCGGATCAGCACAACAGGCGATCCTTCATCGGCTTGTCCCATTAAGAAAGAAGCTGCTGCGGCGAGTTCATCGGCCACTGCCACCTGGGTTGTCCGTAAGAGCTGCCCAAACAGATCCGGCTTCCCAATATAATTTTTAAGCGGGGAAAAGCCCGCTACACCGATTGCGCATCCTGCCGTGCCATGGCGCCACACTCTGCCAAAACTATCGTTGATGATGATGTGGACATCGACGCCGCACAAGCGATGAAACTGTTTCTTTAATTCACGTGCACTGTGATCCGGGTCTTTCGGAAGCAGAAGCACGCTGTCTTCATCACCGACATTGGAATGATCGATACCGGCATTCGCCATCACGCATCCGAGACGGTGAGCGGTAATCAGCACACCGTCCTGCCTATGTGCAACGATTTCTGCCGACTCCGATAGGATAAGTTCAACGAGCCGTGGATCTTTATCCACTTTCTGCGCCAAATCGATAGCTTGTTTGCCGGGCGTGACAGAAGATAGTGCAGCCCATCGTCCTTCGGACTTTGAAACGATCTTTTGCGCAAGCACTAACACGTCGCCATTTTCTAGAGCGATACCGTTTTTGTGGATCGCCTCCGTAATAATCTGGCCAAGATCATCCCCTGTTTGTATTAAGGGAATGCCACCGATGGCGGATACAGTCATGCTTCTTGCTGTTTGTGTAGTGTGGCTCATCCTCTCAGCTCCTCACCTTCCCTTTAGTGGTGAAAAGATTCTCAGAAAAAATGGGCACAGTCAATAACAAGTGACTAGACAATTGGCTTGCTACTATGCCAGCATGTCGTCGGACTACGGCAATGCAGTGCTTGTACGCAAGCTAGCGGCACTCGCGAAGGAAGCAGATGTACCAATTCGTTGTGCAATAGGTACCTAAGCCGGGTAATTGTTTCGATTGCTTTGAATCCGACACAGTTGTCCTGATTTTCCGGGAAGTGAAACAATATGAGATGCAATGGTATGTCTCCTGTTTCTGTCGCCCAGCGCAATACCGGCATCTGGGCGGTCGTGCCGTTGAAAGCGCCTGACTGTGCCAAAACCCGGTTGGCTGGTGTTTTAAGCCATGCTGCGCGCCAAGCGTTGTTTTTTTCCATGGCCAGTCATGTCATTGGCACGTTACGCGCATCGCCTCGGATTGCTTCCCTATTGGTGGTGACGCCGTCGGAAAGTACGGCGGAAATGGCCCGGGCAGCCGGTGCCGAGATCTTGTGGGGACCACCGGACGAAGGCATGGCGAATGCCTGTTCGCGAGCGATGGCCCATATTGCGGCGGCAGGCGGAGAGCGTGTGATGTTTGTCCCCGGTGATTTGCCCCTGTTGGATGGGGCGGCCATCGACATGTTGAGCCGTGCACCGGTCGATGCGATTGGCATGGCGCCAAACCGGGACGGTCATGGCACGAATGGGCTGATTTGCCGACCTGGCGCTATTCCGTTGTTTTTCAGCGGGCCAAGCTTTTCCGCTCATCAAAACGCCGCTCGGTGCGCCGGAATTGATGTTTGGATTGTCCGTTCAAGAGAGTGGGCGTTGGATGTAGACTTGCCTGCCGACCTTGAGGAATTCGAGTCTTCCATCAAAGACGCCAAGAGGAGGGTGCTATGCCAAATCTAGTAAGCAATCCTATTTACAGAATGATCCAAGAGGTCGAACGTTCCGCTAAGGGCAGTCAGCCAAGGCTAGATGACAAGGCTTTGGCGTATGAGCTTGAAGCGGTGCAAGATTGGCGTGAGTTGGCGGGTCTGGCATCGGCATGGCGCGATATCGGATGGGGCAACGTCATCACCTATTCGCGCAAGGTTTTTATTCCGCTCACCCATCTTTGTCGAGATGTCTGCCACTACTGCACCTTTGCCAAAGCGCCACGGGTGATTGGCCAAGCATTTCTTACCGTGGACCAAGCGCTGGACATTGCGCGGGCGGGTGCTGCAGTTGGCTGTCGTGAGGCTTTGTTTACGCTTGGAGATCGGCCCGAAGCGCGTTATGCCGCTGCACGCGATGCACTGCAGCAACTGGGTCATGCTACGACAGCCGACTATGTCGCTGAGGTCGCGCAACGCGTACGAGCTGAAACCGGGCTGCTGCCCCACTTTAATATGGGCGTGCTAAGCGCGGCAGAATACCAGATGCTGCGGCCCCATGCCCCTTCCTTCGGGTTGATGCTAGAGACGGCTTCTGAACGTCTTTCCGAGCGTGGTGGGCCGCATTACGGCTCTCCCGATAAGCACCCGGCAGCGCGGCTTGAAACGCTTCGCCTTGCCGGCGAAGCGCATATACCGATCACCTCAGGCATATTGATTGGTATCGGGGAGACACGCCGCGAGCGGCTTGAATCGCTCTTTGCGCTGCGGGATTTGCATGATCGTTATGGTCATGTGCAGGAAGTCATTATCCAGAACTTTCGTGCGAAACCCGGCACCAAAATGGTTAACGCGCCTGAGCCGTCAATGGACGAGTTGTGTTGGACAACAGCGGTCGCCCGGTTGGTCCTGGGTTCCGCAATGAGCATCCAGGTGCCGCCTAATCTTTTCGACGGTGACCTGACCGATTTGATTCGCGCGGGAATCAATGATTGGGGCGGTGTATCGCCGGTCACGCCTGATCATGTTAATCCAGAAGCGCCGTGGCCACACCTTGACCGCTTAAGTGAGGACACAGACAGGGGTGGGAAGACATTGACCGAGCGGATAACCGTCTATCCTGCCTATATCGAGGAACGTGATCGTTGGATCGACTCAGGCTTGCATGCTGATGTGCTGCGCCATTCAGATTGCAGTGGATTGGCAACAAGCGATATCTGGAAAGCCGGCTCCACGACGATAGGGGATATCGCTTGCTTGGCAGTCACTCCCACGGCTTCCCAGGTTGATCGTGTTGGTTCGCAGACGATCGATATCGTCGAGAAATGCGTGGCGGGTGAGCGCCTCGAAGAAGCCGAGCTTGTGCATTTGTTCAACGCACGCGGCCATGATTTTACGCATGTGACACACACGGCGGACCGTTTGCGCAGGCAGACAAAGGGCGACACGATCACTTACGTTGTCAATCGGAACATCAACTACACCAACGTCTGCCAATACCATTGCAATTTTTGTGCTTTTTCACGAGGACCGATACAAGAAGACTTGCGCGAAAAGCCCTATATCGTTGACCTCAACGAAATCCGTCGCCGCGTCAAAGAAGCGTGGGATCGAGGGGCGACGGAGGTCTGCTTGCAAGGGGGCATTCATCCCGACTATACGGGACGTACTTATCTTGACATCTGCGAAGCGGCTAAAACAGAATGTCCAGACATGCACATTCACGCCTTTTCGCCCCTTGAGGTGCTGCATGGTGCCACGACCCTGGGGACGTCAATCAGCGCTTTTTTGTCTGATTTGAAAAGCGCTGGATTAAGTACGTTACCTGGGACTGCAGCCGAGATCCTGGACGACGAAGTGCGGCGACAAATCTGTCCGGACAAGTTGAATACGCAAGAATGGTTGACCGTCGTGCGATCGGCACATGAGTTGGGATTGCGGACCACTTGCACGATCATGTTCGGTCATGTCGAATCGTATAAGCATTGGGCGCGACATATCCTCAGGCTTGCCGAGCTGCAACGTGATACAGGCGGGCTGACTGAGTTTGTTCCATTGCCTTTTGTCCATGAGGAAGCGCCATTATTTAAAAAGAAAGGTGCGCGTCAGGGGCCGACTTTACGAGAAGCCATTTTGATGCATGCCGTCGGGCGTCTGGCGTTTCATGGCTTGATTGACAATATTCAAACGTCTTGGGTGAAAATGGGTGAGCACGGCGCACAGCTTTGCTTGCAGGCGGGGGCTAACGATTTGGGCGGTACCCTAATGAATGAATCGATTAGCCGCGCAGCCGGTGCAGCCCACGGACAGGAAATGCCGCCTGCCGCCATGGAAGCCCTGGCCGCCAGACTCGGGCGCAATGCGATGCAGCGTACCCCGCTTTATCGTAACGTCAGTCCTGAGCGGCAGCAGGCTTCGCATGCTGCTCCTGCGCTGGTGCCTGTGCGATTCACTAAGGCCGGACGCTTGGTGCGTGGGCACGGCCATCAGGTCTTGAGTGAAGCGGAACAATGATTGGACCTGCATAGGTGGATCATAGGTGGATTCATGGTGTGGCTTGCATGTTGGCAGCCTCAAATCGATGTTGTGATGGCTCTCACGCAGCGCTTCCCATCATGGATTCACCAAGGTGCTTAATTACCCTATTAAATTAGACAGACGCTATTCGGCCTGACACGATCGGAAGGGTGATCGGTTTGGGTCAGAGAAATGCTTGATCTTTACGCAGGAAGATAATGGCAAAGTATGTTGCGTTGTGCGGCGGGGTGGGCGGCGCTAAGCTGGCCTATGGTCTAGCGCAGGTGCTTTCTGCCGACGAGTTGACGATCGTTGTGAACACGGGCGACGATTTTGAGCATCTTGGCTTGCTCATCTGCCCAGACCTGGACACGGTTGTCTATACGCTGGCCGATGTGGCGGATGCAAAAAAAGGATGGGGGCGGGCGAACGAGAGCTGGTCTTCGCAAGAAGCGCTCGCTCGTTTGGGCGGACCGGTTTGGTTCCAGCTGGGTGACAAGGACCTTGCGCTGCATCTTTATCGGCGCAGCTTGCTTGACGGTGGTGCCAGCTTGTGTGATGTAACCGAGACCATTGCGAAAGCGTTAGGTGTCAAGCATTCAATCGTCCCAATGTCTGATGATCCGGTCAGAACCATCGTTGAGACAGACGAAGGCGATTTGCCTTTCCAGACGTATTTCGTTAAACGGCGATGTGAGCCACGCGTGTCGGGGTTCCGCTTTGAAGGGGCTTCGTTAGCACGTTTATCGTCGCCATTTGAAGCAGCGTTGAGTACGCCTGACTTGGCTGGCGTAATCTTATGCCCTTCGAATCCTTTTGTCAGCATTGGACCGATTCTGGCATTACCGGGCGTGCGTGACAGGCTGCATGCGTGCAATGTGCCTGTTTTAGCTGTTGCGCCGCTTGTCGGTGGTGAAGCAGTCAAAGGCCCGTTGACTAAGATGATGCATGAACTGGGCATGAGTGTTTCGGTTGGCGAGATTGCTTCGCTTTATGCTGATTTCCTTGATCTGCTGGTGATTGATCCGTTGGATGAATGCGATCATGATATTTTGCGTAAGGATCGTGTGGCAGTCAATAAAGTCAAGACGCTCATGACAACACCTGATGAGCGTATCGCGCTTGCGCGACACGTGCTGGCTTGCGTTGAACATCACCGAAACAATCGACAGACAGCTCACGTTGTGCAGCACAGCACCGCATAAATCACATTGACTATAATTTTTTATTAATTAGGTTGATGGCTATACAGAAATAAAAAATGATCAATGGCATGCGGTACGGCAAACGCTTGCTGAACCACTCACGAAGAATGCACTATCCACTACGCATGCGCCGCCTTTGGGCTTTTGTTTCTCCCTTGTCATCTTCGAATTGGCGCGGCGACTGGCAGACAATCGCTGCGCTATTTCCCTATTTGATGGTTTATAAAGGGCGCGTCGCCTTCGCACTTGCCTGTCTGGTTGCCGCAAAACTCGCTAATCTAGGGGTTCCGGTGGTGATGAAAGCGATTGTCGACCAATTATCAGAAATTGACCGGTTGGCAACGCAGGAGTCGTCATTTTCCTTGTTCCACGGCGTGAGTTTTCTTATTGTCGCTTATGCGGTCGTGCGTTTATCAAGCTCGCTTTTTGCTGAGCTGCGTGAAATTATCTTTGGAAAAGTGGCTTACAACGCTGCGCGACAAGTGGCACTCGCAGTATTCCGGCATCTGCACACGTTGTCGTTGTGTTTTCACCTTGAGCGGCAAACAGGTGGCCTATCACGCGATATTGAGCGAGGCACGCGTGGCGTCAAAACGCTTGTTTCATATTCGCTCTATAATATCCTGCCAATATGTGTTGAAGTCATATTGGTGCTCATTTTTTTTGCTATTCGTTACGACATCTATTATACGATCGTCACGCTATCCGTGCTTGCGGCTTACATCACGTTTACCGTGATGGTGACAGAATGGCGTACGCGTTTAAGGCAGGAGATGAATAAGCTTGATTCGCGCTCCAATACGCTAATGGTCGATTCGCTTATTAATTACGAGACAGTCAAGAACTTTGGTAACGAGCAACACGAAGTACAGCGCTATGATGAAAGCATGATGCTTTATCATGATGCGGCAGTTCGATCGCAGAAATCGCTTTCGTTCATGAATCTTGGCCAGCAGTCGATTATTGCAATCTGCATGATTGCCGTTTTATGGAGGGCGACGCAGCAGGTTGTGGATAAGCAATTGACATTGGGCGACTTTGTGTTAATCAATACATTTATGTTGCAGATATATATTCCGCTGAGTTTTTTGGGGAATATGTATCGAACTTTGAAGCAAAGTCTGACCGATATGGATCAGATGTTTTCTTTGTTAAGGCTCAGACGTGAAGTTGACGATATTCAAGGTTCATCTCCGCTTGCTGTAAGAAGCGCTGAAGTACGCTTTGAGCATGTCAGTTTTTCATATGAACCGCAACGGCAAATTTTGCGGGATGTAACCTTTACGATTGCAGCGGGTACGACGACCGCAATTGTCGGACATAGCGGCTCAGGTAAGTCGACACTCGCACGGCTGTTGCTTCGCTTTTATGATGTAGAGCATGGCGCTGGTCGTATTTTGATTGATGGCCAAGACATTCGGGCTGTGACGCAAGACTCGCTACGCGCGGCCATTGGCATTGTGCCGCAAGATACGGTGCTTTTCCGTGACACGATCTATTACAATATTGCGTACGGACGGTTGTCTGCGTCGCCAGAAGAAGTGATAGCGGCTGCGCGCGCCGCTCATATTCATGCTTTTATTGAAAGCTTGCCCGCTGGCTATTCCACTATAGTGGGTGAGCGTGGTTTGAAATTATCTGGCGGTGAAAAACAGCGCATCGCAATTGCCCGTACCTTGCTAAAAAAGCCGCCTATTCTCATTTTTGATGAAGCGACTTCAGCACTCGATTCACGTGCTGAGCGTGCGATTCAGCGCGAGTTGAAACAGCTTGCGCGTCATCGTACAACACTAATCATTGCGCATCGTCTGTCGACCATTACGCATGCGCAACAGATTCTTGTCATGGATCAAGGTCGTATCGTTGAGCGTGGCACCCATAGAACATTGCTGAATGCAGGTGGCCTATATGCGCAAATGTGGGCATTGCAACACAAGCAGCCTGAATAAAAGCGTATAAATAAAAAGGATTGCCTTAATTGGCGATTCCACGTCCTTAATTGGCGCTCACCACGTAAAGCGATGAGTATATTGCAGTGAGCGCCGAGCTAACTACAATGACAACGGGCACTGAAGCTCACTCTCGTCAAAATAATGCCCGAAACGATTGCGCTTAGTCCAGATATAACGCTCATTTTCCTCGCGCAATGCAATTGCGAGGTCAACGCGCTCACATACTGGAATGCCATGGCGCTGCAGCGCTTCAAACTTATCCGGATTGTTGCTCATCAGCCGTACCGACAGGATGCCGAGTTGGCGCACGATGCTCGCCGCGCAGTCATACTCGCGCGCGTCATCCGGCAAACCCAGGTCGCGATTGGCATCGACGGTGTCAAGTCCTTGTTCTTGGAGTCCGTATGCAAGAATTTTGTTACACAAGCCAATGCCGCGTCCTTCATGGCCTCGCAAATACAATAGCGCGCCAACGCCTTCAGATGCGATATGGCGTAATGCGGCGTCCAATTGTTCGCCACAATCGCAGCGCAGTGATCCTAGTACATCACCGGTGAGGCACTCGGAGTGCAGTCGCGTCAGTACTGATTCACGTTGGCAAACGTTACCCATCACCAGCGCGAGATACTCATTGTTATCGCTTGTCGAACGAAATGCATGGGCAACAAAATTTCCGTAACGAGTTGGCATCGCTGCTTTGCCGACATGTGTCACGTACTCGCTGCTTCCAGCATGGCATTGTAGTAGCATCGGATCACCCCCGGGAGGCTGAATTGGTACTGCTGCAATACACAAAATTAACTGTATCAGTCAAAACCTAAACTTTATTCAGCATTGCTCCACTTAATAAGTGAAATCCAACATGCCAAATGGATTTGTTTACTTAATGATCACTATGTCATGTCGGATACTCTAGCAGAGCAGAGCGCAATGTTGTTTTTAGGCTATGTCGCTGAGCAGGATTGCATACTTGTATGAAAATAGCAATAGGAAGTTGCATGTGATATGGCCGGTTGCGGAAGCGTGTGCTATACGGGCGGCAAGTGATGCGCGCGCGAGTTTCTTTACGAATCAGAAAGTATTTATTTGATGGCAGATTGCCGTGATTGTTGCTCTGTTGTTTCGTTCGGCGCGATAACGCGTGGGCGGATTCAACCGGTCGTTGCAACGTCCCCCAATGAGCGGTGTTATAGGGGACGATCCCGGGGTGGTGCATCGGAGTAAACGGGACGGCCAATGATGTCATCGTTCGGTGGTCATCACTGATCGTCGTCGAACCGGCTATATTGCACGAGTAGATCCGGCGCGGTGAGGTGAGTGACGCAAAGATGATTCTCGGCGCGTTCTGGCTGAAGAAGATCTTGTTCGGCGTGGCCGGAGAATACCGTGCAGTCGACCTGACGCTGCGCAACCGGCCCGGCCCGGCGCGCGCAGTCGCGTGGATCCGCCGCAACGCGCGGCGTGGCCGGCGGTGAACGGGTGAGACTCACCTTGCGCAAACGCGCTAGAATGGTCGGTCACGGTCCGATTAATTTCGAACGATCGTGTATAAATTGCGCGGATTGCGCTACATTGGATTGTACGTTGTCATGGGCATGAAAGTTCTCGATTTAACCTGCGAGCACGCGCACCGGTTCGAAGGCTGGTTCCAGTCGGCTGAGGACTTCGAGTCGCAACTGGAGCGGCACCTTGTCGAGTGTCCGATGTGCGGGTCGAAGACGGTGCATCGCGTGCCATCGGCGCCCCGATTGAACCTGTCGGGCGCGACCGCGCCGGTGCCACGCGATGGTGCGCCGGGTGCCGGCGGGCAGCCGCTGAATGTGAGCGAGTTGCAGGCGCGGTGGCTGCGGATGATGCGGCAGGTGATCGAACACACGGAAGACGTCGGTGAGCAGTTTGCGCAGGAAGCGCGGCGAATCCACTATGACGAGGCGCCGGCCCGCGGCATCCGCGGGGTCACGACGCCCGACGACGCGCGGGCCCTATTGGACGAAGGCATCGACGTGACGCCGCTGCCGTTGCCAGCGTTGTTAAAAGAGCCGCTTCAATGAGCCGGGTGGCGCTTCGGCGGCGCGCCCCCGCACGCGGCGAGACGAGCGCATGCCATCATCGCGGCGCCCACGGGCAGGCGATCGATGTGGTGGTGTGGCACAGTCGGGTAGCGGGCCATACGAGGCTGGCTGTCACGTTCGGCTAGCCGTTTTGAGCGGCTGGCACGCGCCGGACCGCGGCCTGCCAATCTGGCCTTTTCAGCGCTGCGCGTACTGCGTGGCGCCGAACAGGACTTCGCGCGCCTTGTCGTCGGTCAGCGCCTTGCGCGCGGATACCAGCACTTCGACGCCCCGCTGCACCGCGGGCCGCGCATGGATGCGTTGCTGCCATGCGCTCACGTTCGGGAAGCTGTCGAGATCGATTCCCTGGTTCTTCCAAGAGCGCGTCCACGGGAACGCCGCGATATCCGCGATCGTGTAGTCATCACCGGCCAGATAGGGATGCTTGCCGAGCTGTTTCTCCATCACGCCATACAGCCGCCGCGCTTCGTTCGTGTAGCGATTGACCGCATATTCGATCTGCTCCGGTGCATAGATCCGGAAGTGGTGCGCCTGTCCGAGCATCGGGCCGAGTCCGCCCATCTGGAACATCAGCCACTGCAATGTCGCATAACGTTGGGCCGGATCGGCAGGTAGGAATTTCCCAGTCTTCTCCGCGAGATAGATCAGGATCGCGCCCGATTCGAACAGCGCGATCGGCTTGCCACCGGGCCCCTCGTGATCGACGATCGCCGGGACCTTGTTGTTCGGGCTGATTGCCAGGAACTCGGGCTTGAACTGGTCGCCCGCGCCGATATCGACTGCGTGGACGGTGTAGGGCAGCGCCAGCTCCTCAAGCATAATGTGGACCTTGTGGCCATTCGGCGTGGCCCAGCTGTAAACATCGATCATGTCGCTTATCGAGGCGCGTCCCCCGTGCGCGGATCCGGCCCGCGCGCGCTTTCGGCGCCCCGTCCTGTAAAAAGTGGAATGTTTGCATGACGCCGGCAGTGCACCGAGCGCTGTCGGCTGCGAGATGCACGCCATTTAAGCATAGAACCAGCTAGGTTGCAGCGTCACGGTTCAGGCTCACACGTGGGACGCACCGTCTGCGTCTTCCAGATACGACACGCGCGACTGCGGCCAGTGCTTCGGCGCGTCCGGATCGGTCGCACGGCCTGAGTCATCGTAGTGCGTTACGTCGCCATGGTGCATCCTGCGATGGACGGGCAATAAGCGGGAGGGTTCACGCGCGCGCTCCGTTGGGGTGGCGGCGCCGATGCGCGGCACGAGCCGGGCCGCGCATTACACCAGAGATCATTTGTAGCGGGCTTCGCGTTTTTCCAGGAACGCGTTGATCCCTTCGAGACTATCGCGATGATGCAGCGACGCGACGAAATGGTCCCGTTCGGCGACCAGATGCTCGGCCAGTGGTTGTCTGGAGGCATCCTCGACGAGCGTCTTGATCCGGGCCACCGCGTTTGGCGACAGCCGCGCCAGCTCTTCGGCCCATGCGAGCGCGGTCTCCAACGCCGCGCCTGCCGCGCTGAGCCGGTTCACTACGCCCAGCGCGGCCAGGCGCGGCGCCGGCACCGGCTTGCCTTCCAGAATGATCTCGGTGGCCAGTGCGCGCGGCAGTGCCCGGGACAGGAACCATGAGCCGCCGCCATCGGGCGTGAGTCCGACGCGCGCATACGACATCACGAATTTTGCGTTGTCCGCCGCCACCAGCAGGTCGCAGGCGAGCGCGAGCGAGAAACCCGCGCCGGCCGCCGCCCCTTCGACCGCGGCAATCACCGGCTTGCGCGAGGCGCGGATCGCGCTGATCCACGCGCCGAGTAGGTCGATGCTATCGGCCTGCACTGATGGATCCTTCGCCCGGTCCTCCAGCAGCCGGTTCAGGTTGCCACCCGCGCAGAAAAAACCGTCGGCGCCGGTTAGCACGACGGCCCGGATCTCCGGGTCGCGCTCGGCCGAATCGACCGCCTCGATGCCGGCGGCGTATATGTCCGGGTGCAACGCGTTGCGTGCGCCTGGATTGGATAGGGTGAGCACGAGCGTTGCATCCCGGCGGGTGGCGAGCAATTCGGCGGTCATCGGTGGACTCCTTCATGTTAAGGGGCGTCGCTTTTGACATGCAGCAGCGACAAGCTCAGTTGCGTGCGGCGTGCCAGCCAAGGCGACGGCCGGTAGCGTGGACCGTTCAGTGTGGCGCAGAAAGGCGCAGAACCGTGAGGATGCGCGTCGCACCCAACACATCGCTGAGCGCCAGCGGCCCTGTCGGATAGCCGAAGCCCAGCATCACGGCCAAATCGATGTGCTGTGGCGTGGCGATCTGCTGTTGGACGATGTTGCACGCGATATGGATGATCGTGGCGACGATGCGCTGCGCGACAAAGCCGGTTGAGCCGCGCGGGTGCAGCTCGGATAGGGCGCGCGCCGCATTGCTACAGCGCGGCGAGGCGCTCGAGCGCGCTCGCCAGCGTCGCTTCGCGTTTGGCGAAGCAAAAGCGCACGACGCCGGCGTCGTGCGCCTGATGATAGAACGCGGACACGGGAATCGCCGCAACACCGATCTCGACGGTCAACCACCTGGCAAACTCCGCCTCTGGCAATGCTGAGATCGCCGAATAATCGACGCACTGGAAATATGTGCCTTCACATGGCAATAGCTTAAAACGCGTGCGTTCCAGGCCGGCACGAAAGAAGTCGCGCTTGGCCTGGTAGAACGCCGGCAACGTCAGGTAGGGCGCTGGATCAGCCATGTACGCGGCGACGCCTGCCTGGGTGGCCGAATGCACCGTGAACACGGTGAACTGGTGGACCTTGCGGAACTCGGCGCTCAATTCACGCGGCGCGGCAACGTAGCCGAGCTTCCAGCCGGTCACGTGATAGGTTTTGCCGAAGCTCGATACGACGAAGCTGTGCGCCGCAAGCTCCGGATAGCGTGCAACGCTCTCGTGGCGGGCGCCGTCAAACACCATATGCTCATAGACCTCGTCGGACAGTACCAGGATGTCTGTACCTCGCACGATGTCCTGCAATGCCCGCATGTCGCTGTCGCGCCAGACCGTGCCGGTCGGGTTGTGCGGCGTGTTCACGATGATCAGCCGTGTCTTCGGCGTGATCGCCGCGGCGAGTTGGTCGAACGCAATCCGATAATCGGGTGCGTCCAGCGTCACGAACACGGGTTTGCCACCGGCCAGTTCAATTGCCGGCAAGTAGCTGTCGTAGCAAGGCTCGATTACGATCACCTCATCGCCCGGCTGCACGCAACACAGCACGGCGGTGAGCAGCGCCTGCGTCGCGCCCGCGGTGATCGTGATTTCGCTGGCCGCATCGTAACGATGCCCGTACAGCTGCTCAATCTTCGCGGCAATCGCATCGCGCAACGACGCAAGACCGGCCATCGGCGGATACTGGTTGAAGCCGTCGCGCATCGCTTGTGCGACCGCATCGATGATCGCCGGGTCGCAGTCAAAATCTGGAAACCCCTGACCCAGGTTGACGGCGCCGGCCTCGGACGCGAGCGTGCTCATCACCGTGAAGATCGTGGTGCCGACTTGCGGCAGCCGCGAAGGGAAGGGGGGGACGCGGGGCGACGTATCGGTCGGGCGATGCGAGGCGTTCATGGCGTAAGCGTCGTTTGGATAGAGGGGGCCGTCCGACCGGATGGTCGGCTCCAATAAGCTTATTGTACGGTAGGCTCGCGCGTCGCATCGCCTGCCGATGCCGGCTGGGCAAGGCCTGTGGCCGCAACAAAGTGGGCCGGCTGCACAATGCGCAAGTCAAAATCGCGCGCCATTCGGCGCGCCATCTTCAACAACGCCTTGTCCTTGGTGACCAGCCACTGTGCGGCTGTGGCATGCGCCAATTCGAGGAATTTCTGGTCGTCGCGGTCGCGGCACAGCGGCAGTGCACGCGGCGTGGCGCGGGCGGCGTGCGCACTGGCGCCCGCATTCGTCCCTGTTTCCGGCACGGGCGTTGCGGCACCCCCCTCCGCGTGTCGCGCCGGCGCGACGCGCGTGCAGAGCCGAGCGAGCCGCGCGAGTGCCGCCGACTTGTCAATCGCGTAGCGCACGAACTGCGGGTAGTCGAGCACGCGCTGCAACTCGTTGAGGCAGCGCTCGTCCTGCACGGCGTCGAGGCCGCCGTTCTGCAACGCGGTTGCAATCGAGCGGGTCGCGGGATCGTCGAATACCAGGATGTCGATCCACACGTTCGTGTCGAGCACCACGCGTGGACGGACGAAGGCAGACGCAGGGGCGCTCGATGGGGCGACAGAGTCCATCGGCGGCGGCGGAGCGAAACGGGATGGCGTCATTCTCGATACAATGGCAACGCTCGCGGCCGGTCACGCCGCGCGATGCTTTTTTTAGTCGGCCTTCCATGATAATCGTTTTGTCGCCCGCCAAGTCACTGGACTATGACACCCCATCCCATCTGCGCAAGCATACGCTGCCGGCGTTCCTTGACGACTCGGCCGAGTTGATCGCGCAGTTGCGTACGTTCTCGCCACAGCAAATCGGCACATTGATGCGTCTTTCTGATCCGCTCGCGCGGTTGAACTACACGCGGTACGGCGACTGGTCCCCCGCGCGGTTCACGCCACCGCATGCCAAGCAGGCAATGCTTGCGTTCGATGGCGATGTCTACGACGGGTTCGACGCGCGGTCCTTGTCCGTCGCCGACCTAGAGTATGCACAATGTCATATACGCGTGCTTTCCGGCTTGTATGGAGTGCTGCGTCCGCTCGATCTGATGCTGCCGTACCGGCTCGAAATGGGCACGCGGCTCGCCAACCCGCGCGGCAAGGACCTGTATGCGTTCTGGGGCGACAAGATCACCGCGGCGCTGAACGCGCAGCTCAAGCGCGCGCATGGCGCGCGGGTATTGATCAATTGCGCGTCGGACGAGTATTTTCGCTCGGTCAGGCTGCGCCAGCTCGACGCACCTGTAATCACGCCGGTGTTCGAGGACTGGAAAAACGGTCAATACAAAGTCATCAGTTTTTATGCCAAGCGCGCGCGCGGTAGGTTCGCCCGCTTCGCAGTCGTGAACCGGATCGATGAGCCGGCCAGGCTCGTCGCGTTCGACGCCGACGGCTACCGGTTTGATGCGAACGCATCGAACGATTCAACCTACGTGTTTCGTCGCAAGCAGGCTGGCTGACTTCATTCGTTGCGGATCCGACCCATGAGCGTTCACATCAGCAGTCAATTCGATTCAGGGGCAATCGATGTCGTATCGTGCGAGCGCGCGGACGACATCCGGTTGCGGTTGCGCGCCGACACGCAAGCAGCGTTTGCGCAGTGGTTCTATTTCTCGCTGAGCGGTGCGAAGGACGTGGACTGCACAATGACGTTCGAGAACGCATCGCATAGTGCATTTCCAAACGGATGGCACGGTTATCAGGCTGTCGCGAGCCATGATGGCATCGACTGGTTCCGGGTGCCTACCACGTATGACGGTCAAGTGCTGCGCATCTGTCATCGGCCGGCGCGCGACCGGATCTATTACGCGTATTTCGAGCCGTATCCGTATGCGCGACATGCGCAGTGGGTTGACACGCTGGTCCAGCAGCCCGGCGTGCGCCTGACCGAACTGACCCGCACCGTGCAGGCCCGTGCGCTAGATTTGCTGACCGTTGGCGAGCCGGCGCCGCACAAGCGCAACATCTGGATCATTGCGAGGCAGCATCCGGGCGAGACGATGGCGCAGTGGTTCGTTGAGGGTCTGCTCAAGCGCTTGTGCGGCCTTGGCGATTGGCGGGGTGACCCGCTGGGCCGCATCGTGCTCGAACGCGCGGTTTTTCACGTGGTACCGAACATGAATCCGGATGGCAGCGCACTGGGTAACTTGCGTACCAACGCCGCCGGCGCGGACCTGAACCGGGAATGGTTGCAGCCGGACCCGCGCCGCAGCCCCGAGGTGCTGGCCGTACGCGATGCCATCCATGCGAGCGGTTGCGACATGTTCTTTGATATCCATGGCGATGAAGCGCTGCCATACGTCTTCGTCGCTGGCTCGGAAATGCTGCCCGATTTCTCTGACGCGCAACGCCGCGTGCAAGACGAATTCATCGGCCATTTCAAGCGCGCTAGCGCGCATTTCCAGGATGAGCACGGATACAAGCCCGGGCGTTACCAGCAGGATGCGCTCAAGCTCGCCTCTAAGTATGTCGGCTACGCCTTCAAGTGCCTGTCACTCACGCTTGAAATGCCATTCAAGGACGATGCGAACCTGCCCGATCCGCGTGTCGGCTGGAACGGGGCGCGCAGTGCGTCGCTGGGCGCGGCGATGCTGCAAGCCATCGGCTGGCAACTCGACGCGATATGACGCGATGTGACGTCATATCACGTGACGCAACGACGTGATATGACGCGCCGCGGCATCGTGAGCGCAGCGTTCGTCACACCCGGGTGCGTGCATGGCGGGCTCAGCGCCGCCGGCTTTTCTTGCCTTTGCCTTTGCCCGCCGCCTTCGCTGGACTCTTGCGGCCCGAGCCGCGCAGCGCCTTTTTGGTCTTGCCGGCCTGGCGGCTCGGCGCAGCGCGCTTGAACGGCGCGACCGGATCGTTCCAACTGAACGCGAGCATTTTCGCGTCGACGTAGCCGCAGCGGAATTTTAGCGCGTTGGGCATCGTCGAACCATCCTTGCGCACGCCGACCCCTTCGACGGTGACGATCGAGTCGACCTTGATCCGTTGCTTGCCCCGGTCAAACGAGCCATTCCATGGCTTGACCCCGGCGTGCGCGGGATCGAACGAGCTGCGTGGAAACTCGACGTGGTCGAACGCGCTCGACGTGCCGACGACAAAGTCGCCGTGCGCCGCGCAGTCCGCGACCAGCGGATTGGCTCTCATTTGGGTGATGAATTGGTAGACCAGTTCGTTGTGGTGTTCGACTTGGTCGGCGCGGGCCATCGTGGGAATGGCGATTGCCATGGCTGCGAGCGCGCATGACGCGATGGCGCCGATCAGTCGCTGCATCGGGCGCGACGTAGAGTGATGATCCATCTAATTCTGGTTGCTAGGTGCCATAAAAAAGCCGCGGTCGATGTGAGCGCGCGTGCGGCCAATGGATTCGCACGCGGTGTCGGGTTCGGACTTGGATACGCTCAGATGCCCGCGGTTGGGCTGGAGTGCCATCTTAACGCAAAACAGAGGGCGTACCGTGGCCGGCGGCATAGCGCGGTAACTGTTGCACACGATATAGCGGATCGACAGGCCGCTGAGTCAGGCGCGCGGGCCCCGGTCCACGTGGCTGCGATCGAACCGGTAGCGGCGCACATCGTACGTGGTGACCCACGCCGGGCGATAGACGGCAAACAGCGCGGTCAACATGCCGCAGAACCACGCTTCGCCGGAGGCGAGCACGACGACGGCTATCCCGTAGCTGGGCGGGATCACGGCCGTGTCGCCGTGGGCTAGCATCAGCTGCAGGCCCAGTGCGCCGGCACAGGCGGCGCCCAGCGCCAGCGCGGCGGTCACGAAGCCGTGGCCGAAGATGAACACCAACAAGGTTCGCGGTAACCATGCGGCAATGGCCCGCTGTAGCATTGTCGAGACGAAGACCGGCACCGCCCCGAATATGACAAAGGTCAGACCCACGCCATGCCATGGTGTGCCGAGGATCGCCGCCACGAGCGCGCATATGGCCGCCATCGACACCAGCGCAAGCGACCAGTCGAACAGCGTGACCATCAGTGTTGCGCCAAGCAAATGCATTACCGGGCCATCGTTCAGCCATGCGTTTGTGGCCCACATGACCGCGATCGCCACGGTCATGCCAAGCCACAGATGCTGCAGCGTGTCGTCGTGCAACCGCGCGAAGGACTTCTTCCGCGCCGCGAGCGCAAGCAGGACCACGGCGGCAAGGTTGCCGCCTATCGCTAACCACAAAGGTAACGACGTATAGAGAAATCCCATATAGACATATTACTCGCTGCACGGCTCCCGGTGGAAGCAGATCGCACATCTGCACGCGGCGTTGCGATTCAGCGACGCTTGCGTGGAATCACCTTGTAGGGCACGCCGTCCGGCTCCGCGGCTTGCAGTACTGTGTGGTCGCGCCCATTGGCTGCGTCGCGCCGCCGATGCTCGCGGGTGGCCGCGCGCAGCGGCGTCGGCCCGGCCTCGCCGTAGACCGGCTGCCGCGCCTGCTGGGTCGCATCGCGCAGCACTTCCAGCGCGCTAGTCTGCCAGCCGTTGTAGATCGCCACCGCAGCCGCGCGGTTGGTCGCGCCGAGCTTCTCGAAGATCGCGCCGAGATGGATCTTGACCGTTCCTTCGCTGATGCCCAGCGCGCGTGCAATGCTTTTGTTGGTCGCACCCATGTGCACGAGCCGTAGGATTTGCTCCTGGCGCGGCGACAGTAGGCCGGGCGACGCACTTTGGCGCCGGCAGGCCGCTCGGTTCAGCGAGCTGTCCTCGTACGCATTGATCGGCACGACGGTGGGCGTGTGCAGATTCAGCCCACTGGGCGGCACGTAGTGCCCGCCCAGCAGCACGATCTCAAACGCGCGAACGATGAGACGCGGATTGAGGCGCCGCGGCACGACGCCGAGCACGCCAGCGTCGACTAGCGATTTGACCCGCGTTGGGCTGTCATCATCGACTAATGCCGCGATCGGCAGGTTAGGATAATGGCGCCGGAGATCAAAGATATCCTGCACGTTCATCCCGTCTTGCCAGTCGATGATGAGCATGTCCGGGCAGGCATGTTGCAGTATGCGCTGCGCTTGCCGCCAGTCACGTGCATCGTAGAATGATGCATGTCGATTGATCTGGCGCAGCAATGTTTTCAGCCCTTCGCGCCTCTCGGCTTGCTCATTCAGCAAGCAGACTTTCATGACCACTTCTCCCTGACTGAGTCCACACAACCGCGCCGCCGCGTTGGCCAGCGCGGCGGGCGTCAGAGATCAATGATGGCAAGAACAGCCTTCGGCCGGCATTAGCCAAAAGGCCAGTCGGGCTGCGTCGCGACGGCGCTTCGGCCGATAACGCGACGCACGTGGCGGGCGGGAGAAACGAGGGTCTTAGTTCTTAGTGGAAGTGAGGTTGCGCTGGTTCGGCATCCTCAGGCATTTCGGCATGCACGATCTCGCCGAGTGGGTCGGCATACAGTGGCACGCCACAATCGTCGCAGTACTCCGGTTCAAATCGTGCCGCGTGACGGCGGATATCGGTGACACCGATTTCCTTAAGCAATCCGATGACATCGTCGAGCATGCCGCCGGCCGGATCCTCGTCAGGCGGCACGTCGTCATCCGGGCCGAGATCGCCGTTCTCGCGGCCGTACAGTGGCCATACCACGCCGTAGATCACGTCGTTGCTGCCGCGCCGGGTGAAGGCGATTCGATATTCGTCTACGCGCCGTTCGCCGAAGCCGGCGACAACCGCACGCAATTCATCCGGTTTAGCGCCGATCGTATCGCCCAAATACCTGACTGCGGTGCGCACGGTATGCGGGCGGATTTGCTCGTCCGCGTCGCGGCAAGCTGAGTAATACGCGTCCGGCAGCAGGCAGTCGAATTCGCAGCCGGGCAGCACGCCCGATAGGTTTGGGCCGCCTTGTGCACGCCATTGTTCCAGGCATTGCCCGCGCTCGACACGTGCGCCGTTCTCCTCCTCCTGCCAGCGAAACAGTGGCTCGCCGGCCGGCGCGGCGACCACGGATAGCAGAAAGCGTGGATCGGCGAGGATCGGCGACGTTTCCGGAAGGTCGCCGAGATTCATCTTGATCGTGCCGCCGCTCAGCGCCGCTTGGCCAAGTTGCTGCGCGAGCCGGAACGTCTCGACATGATGACGCGGTAACTGGTCGATGCTGTACAGGTACGGCGCCAACGCGATGCGCGCCCGTGCCGCGAAGATGTGCGCTTGCAACTGTGCACGCAGCGCATCGACGACGTCGCCTTTCAGCGGGCCGGACGGGATCATGTAACGCGTCCAGGTGAGCACCGGCGCCGCGATCAACAGCACGTCGTACGGTTGACCGTCGTGCTCGATGCGGAACGATTCGCTATGGGTCTCGGCCATGTCAGCGAGGGCGCCATAGGCGTCCGCATGGTTTTGCTGCAGATGGTCTAGAGCGGCATCTAGTGTCGTCTGGTTGCCATTGCGGATGATTTTTTCGATGAGCGCATCGAGCTTTGCTTCCCAGAAGTGGTCTTCGATGCGGCTGCCGGACGCAAAAAGCGCGAGCGACAGTCCGACCAGCTTGTCGGCGTCGGGTGGGAGACGTTTAGCGATACGCGAGCGCATGGTGTGCCAATTCAGGTGCGGAGAACCTTGTATTTTAGTCCCGATCGGGGCTGACGGCACATTTTCCGTCGTCCATGGAGGCGGGCTTTCGCGCCATGGCGCCTCTGCGATGCTGCAGCAGGCCCGCGTCGTGCCGATGCCGCGCCGCTTGCCTGATACACACGTCTCTTGAGCGCGTTGCCATGGGTTTCGGTCGCGAGGAAGGCCAAACAAGCACGGAAAAACGACAGAGACGACGGTCTCATGTGCGCTGCGACGCCGCGTCTCGGCGCAGGCCGCCGGCGGCCTGCCGCGTCCTGCTGGACGGCATTGCGCGATGCAGCATCGCGGCCATGGCAGATTTCGAATTGCTTTGATACACCGCCTTTTGCGGGCCTGTTGTGCTGCCACATCATGCCGCTCGTGGAAGAGCCTGCCGTAGGTCCGCCGGCTGGCACCTTTCCTGCATTGGCGTACTAGCGCACAAGTAACGGCCGTCGCGCAAGCATGCGGGCATAACGGACGCGGCGCGCCAAGACCTCAGCACGCAGGCGTAGCGCACATAGCACGCAGGCACACGGCATGCGGCATGCGGCATACGGCATACGGCATACGGCATACGGCATACGGCATACGGCACGCGTGGCGCCCAGCCGGCCCATTCGTTGATTTAGCGTCGCCCAATTAGGATGGAGGCACAATCGTGAACGACACAACTCCCGTACAGCAACCCAGCATGAAAGCCGCCGTTTGGCGCGGCCGCAAGGACATCCGCGTCGAGCAGGTGCGGGTTCCCGACGCGCCCCCGCCAGGGTGGGTCAAGATTCGGGTGCACTGGTGCGGTATCTGCGGCTCCGACCTGCATGAATATGTGGCGGGACCGGTATTCATCCCGGTCGAGCGTCCTCACCCGCTGACCGGGCTGAAGGGCCAATGCATCCTCGGGCATGAATTCAGTGGCGAGATCGCTGAGATCGGCGCCGGCGTAAGCGGTTGGCGCGTCGGCGAGCGGGTCACGGCGGATGCGTGCCAGCACTGCGGCACGTGCTACTACTGCAAGCAGGGCCTGTACAACATTTGCGAGAACCTGGCGTTCACCGGCCTGATGAACAACGGGGCGTTCGCCGAGTACGTGAATGTGCCGGCGGAATTGCTCTATAAACTGCCGGATGATTTTCCGATCGAGGCCGGTGCGCTGATCGAGCCGCTCGCCGTTGGGCTGCACGCGGTGAAGAAGGCTGGCAGCATTGCCGGGCAGACCGTGGTGGTGGTGGGCGCCGGCACCATCGGATTGTGCACAATCATGTCCGCTAAGACCGCTGGTGCCAGCCGTGTCATCGCGCTTGAAATGTCCACCGCGCGCAAGAAGAAGGCGCTGGAGGTCGGCGCCACGACGGTGATCGATCCAAGTCAGGGTGACGCGATTGAACAGGTGCGCGCGTTGACTGGTGGCTATGGTGCGGATGTGTCGTTCGAATGCATTGGCCATCGCACCACGGCCAAGCTGGCGATCGACGTCATCCGCAAGGCCGGCAAATGCGTGATGGTCGGTATCTTTGAGGAGCCGAGCGAGTTCAACTTCTGTGAGATCGTCTCGACCGAGAAGGCAGTCATCGGCTCGCTAGCCTACAACGGCGAATTCGCCGATGTGATCCGCTATGTTGCGGATGGGTGCATCGACGTGCAGCCGCTGATTACCGGTCGCATCGCGCTGTCTGACATCGTCAGCAAAGGGTTCGAGGAGTTGGTCAACAATAAGGACACGAACGTCAAGATCCTCGTGTCGCCAGTTGCCGCCTGAGGCGCGCGAAGTCAAAAAAGCCCGACGTCGTGGCATCGGGCCTTTCCATTGCCGCACCGGTACAGCCACACTGGTTTCGCCGGTCCTGTGCGACGTCTGCGGCTCGCTTCGAGCTTTCGACCTTATTGCAACAACACCCATTATATTTCCAGAAACTCTATCATTTATACTCCTGAAGGCAATAGCTTATCGAGCAACGCCGACGAGAAGATACGGTTAGGATCGTATTTATTGAGTGTCCTGATAGCTTTATCCCAATCTTTCTCCTGATCGATTTGGCCCTCCCTATAAATATTCGGGATCGTTGTGCTAATCGTCGTGTAATCCTCCCAGGCTGACGAATCTGTATATGCCCAACCCTTAGACCATTCTGGTCGCATTGTTGCATAGGAGCCTGCATAATTTGAAAGCATCCACTGTTCTGTTTCGCGATAAAATTTATTCGCGTGAGGTGTCCCAGGCAAAGTCAAAATGTCGAACCAAACCGCAATATTCCAATCGGGTCTATCCAAGCGTGGCTTAAGCATAGACAGGGCAGCAGTGACACTATTAGGGCTCACATCATTCGGGTTATCTAGCCCTGACACCCGAATTTCGAGCGGGCCATTGATTGGGTATTGGCTTTGCTCCTGATACGCATTAATGCGCTCCTGATAGTTCTCGACGAACTCGCTAATGACGCGCTGGACGTTAGCCCGACTGGTAACGACTGCATAGCCATTTGCAGTAACGCGCAGTGTGCTGGGTCGAATGTATTGTAGTACGTTTCTTGACCATCCCCAGATATCCAGGCTATGCGTGGTAATCAAGCCTGCAGTGGTAATTGCCAACTGCTTTTGGCCAAAATGTGGAGTAATAGTTACCTCGTTGTCAATGACAATGCGCTTGATTAAATCAGATAATTCTGTGGGAATCCAGTCTGAAAATGGATAATTGTTCGCCTTCGTGACAGTGCGCGAGAATAATGGCTTATTTGGTTTTATACTCCAGACTTTTAGCCATGGATTGCTTGTAAATGGGAACCAGATTATCTCTATTCTGCCAGATTTATCAAGAAACGATTCAATTGTTCTTTTGGATGTTCCGGTTTTTGCAAACAATTCCCTGGCAGAAATCTTATCGCGAAACGATCCAGTTGTTCTCTTGGATATTATAGGTTTTGCAAATAATTCATCGGCAGGAATATTAACGTAGCTCCGACAGCGTAAACGCTGATTTTTCCCGACTTGCATCGTTACCTCGACAATGCAAGCTCGTCCGATATGCGTGAGGAATGCACTAATATCTGCCTCTTCACGGGAAAACGTCCTCAATATATATTCTCTCTTTGCTTCATCATACACTACCGCACTTAACGATAGAATAAGGTTGCTTAAAGAGCCATAGGTATGTCCTGATAATAATTTCTCTCCTTTGGCTGGCACAGCAGTGCCATGCGCACCAATCGCTAGTGCACCTCCCAACGTAATGTCGCCGGGAGCAGGTACGGCTGTCATTCCTAGGCCTTCTGCTTCCAGTTTTTCGAGTAAGGTCTCCATCGATACGCCTGTTTGCGCGGTTACTCGAGCTGGTTTTGATGCCGTGTCAATTGATACGGCATTCAGGTTCTTCGTCATGTCAAGTAAAACGACTGAAGAAGCCTTGCTATCCGAGTTCATTATTAATGGAGACCAGTTATGCATATATCCACGTGGACGAATCTTATAATCATTTGATCTCGCCCAGTTTACAATGGAAACGATGTCGCTAGGTGTTTTAGGCGCCGCTGTCCATACTTTATCTACAAATATTTCCCCGCTCCAGTTCTCGTAAGCCTGCTGATAAATTGGTATCCCAATCGGGAAATTTACCAACATTTCACTTGCGTTGGCTGATATTTGAAAAATTGGCGACCACCCTCCAGTAACGATGCCCGAAGCAGATAACATGGCCATATCAGAAATAAACTTCCGGCGGGAACTCGTAAAACCCTTCTTTTTAAAATCCTTTTTCATTTTTAACTCCTATTTGTTAAATAGTAAAAAATGAATAAATGAAGGAAAGAGGCCGTCCGGACGGCCAGTTAAAACCCTTCCACGTTCGGTCGCGCAAATTCCTCTACATTGTGGAACGGGATGAGGTTGTTATTTAACGCTCTTTGGTTTTTTATGCAAGGGTTTTGTTAGCCCCTTTGAGTCGGTAACTATGCCCATCTAACTCGAGCAGAGAGCAGTGATGCATGAGCCGGTCCGGGATCGTGGTACTCATTTTGTGCTGCTGCTGAGGTAAGCACCCCAATTCTGATCTTGCTATCCATCACGCAAATTGCTTGTCATCAGAGGCGAGACGTGAGAACCGACGGATCTTGCGTGCTTAGCCGACGCCACGCAAGTTTGTCACTGGCCAGTTGGGCAGCTATGCAGCGGCCAAGGCGCAAATACCGCAGCTCGCTAGATTGTGTCGCGATAACGAAAAAATGTTGAGTCAGTTGCTAAATAGTCGAGCTTGAAAAGAGTTTGAAATGCTGTTGCGGTCAGGCGCAGAAGTCAAACGAGGGTTTGTGCAATAGCCGGAAAGATAGTCCAAAAGGGCAATTCCTAGGAGTTTTAAATATCACCGATGAGCGCGAGCCAGACAAGTTCTTGTAGGACACCGGATTTTTTCGTAGCCGCTTGGATGCGATGATCGATCTGCGGCACTCGCATGAGAGTCAGATGCCAGTGACCTGAAGAACGAGCTGACATTGCCGATGAAGTGCACCATCGAACTGAACGAGGTGGAGAAACGAGCCTTGCGAGAGCTTGCGCTGCGGCATCTGTATGAAGACTTCCGGATCAGAGGGCAGGGCTTGTTGCTGCTCGACGCAGGTCAACGGGTGCACGAGATCGCGGCCCAGTTAGAGGTGAGCAAGAAGACCGTTTAGAACTGGACGAACGCTTGGCGCGAGAAAGGGTTGTGGCCTGCTCCACGGTCATCAGGGCGGGCGCCCTATTCGCTCTGCGAAGACAGGGTTGCCACTTTAAAACATCGGTACTCGCGAAAAGGTAGTGCGCCGGCCGGTAGCCACGCCGCGCAGGGCGCGCTCAACGGGCAGGTTATCGATCTCAAGTCGTTCGTCATCGCAGTAGCGCGTCAGCGTCTTCCAGCGGTTGAGCGCATAGAGAATGGCGCGGCTTGTATCCGATTGACGCGAGAGCGTGGCAAGCATCTGGCTCAGCCAAGTATGAAGCTGATCGAGCAAAGACTTAGCGTGCAACTGGCGATAGGCGCCGCGCTCGTCGGCAGGCTTGCCGCGGATGACTGCTTCGACTTGATAGAGCGCACCGATTCGCTCGAGTGCCTCGGTATTGAAGGCATTCGACCGTGCGATGTGGAACGCGTAGCGCTGTTGTCTTGCATGAGCCCAACAAGCTGCTTCGAGTACACGAGATGCTCGGGCAGTATAGGTGCGTCACCATCTCGATTTCTCGTTGGGCCGGTGCCGCGCGGTGCGGCACCGGCAGCAGCTCACATCAGGCGGCGAGCAACTGGCGCAGCACGAACGGCAGGATTCCGCCGTGCTTGTAGTAGTCCACTTCGATCGGCGTATCGATACGCAGCAGCACCGGCACCTTCTTCACGCCGTTCTTGCCGCGGATGACCAGCGTGACTTCCTGTTGTGGCTTGAAGTCGTCCGTGAGACCTTCAATGTCGTAGATCTCTTCGCCGGTGATGCCGAGCGACTGCACGCTGTCCTCATTCTCGAATTGCAGCGGCAGCACGCCCATGCCCACCAGGTTCGAACGGTGGATGCGCTCGAAGCTGCGCGCCACGACCGCCTTCACGCCGAGCAAGTACGTGCCCTTGGCCGCCCAGTCGCGCGATGAGCCGGTACCATACTCTTCGCCGGCAAATACGATGGTCGGCGTGCCTTCGGCGATGTACTTTATCGCGGCGTCATAGATCGACGTCTGTTCGCCGCTCGGCTGGTGAATGGTCAGGCCGCCTTCCACCCGCGAGCCGTCTGGCTTGGCCGGAATCATCAGGTTCTTGATCCGCACGTTGGCGAACGTGCCGCGCATCATCACATCGTGGTTGCCGCGCCGCGAGCCGTAGCTGTTGAAGTCGGCCTTCTGCACGCCGTTCTCCTTCAACCAGCGGCCAGCTGGCGAGTCTTCCTTGATCGATCCGGCCGGACTGATGTGGTCGGTTGTGACCGAGTCGCCGAAGATGCCGAGTGCCCGGGCGTTTTTGACCGGCGTGATCGATTTGGCCGGTTGCATCGAGAAGTGCTCGCCGAAGAACGGCGGCTCGGCAATATAGGTCGACTTCGGCCAGTTATAGACTTGGCCCTCGGCGCCCTCGATCTGACTCCACAGATCGCCATTCTTGGTCAACTGCGAGTAATTCTCCTTGAACTTCTTCGCGTCCAACGCGTACTTGAGCAGTTGGTTCACTTCATCGCTGGACGGCCAGATGTCGCCCAGGTAGATGTCGCGGCCGCCCTTACCCTTGCCGACCGGCTCGGTCATCAGATCGCGTGTGATCGTGCCGGCGATTGCGTACGCGACCACCAGCGGCGGCGAGGCGAGGAAGTTCGCGCGGATGTTCGGATGGATCCGCGCCTCAAAGTTACGGTTGCCCGAGAGCACCGCGGCGGCGACCACATCATGCTTGACGATTGCCTCGTTGAGCGGCGCGGTTAGGTCACCGGCGTTGCCGATACAGGTCGTGCAGCCGTACGCCGCGACCGTGAAGCCGAGCTTTTCTAGGTAGGGCAGCAGACCGGTGGCGCTCAAATACTCCGTGACGATCCGCGATCCCGGCGCGAGCGACGTCTTGATGTGCGGGGCTACCGTGAGGCCCGCGTCGACGGCCTTTTTCGCGAGCAGGCCGGCGGCGATTAGCACGCTCGGGTTCGATGTGTTGGTGCACGAGGTGATCGCGGCGATCAGCACGTCGCCGTTCTTCAACTCGACGCCATCGGTGGTCTTGTATACCTTGCCCAGGTCGTCGGCTTTCTTCGCGAAACCGTTTTGCGCGACCGGCAGCGAGAACAGGTCGGCGAACGTGCTCTTCACGTTGCCGATCTCGATCCGGTCCTGTGGACGCTTGGGACCGGCAAGCGATGGCGCGACCGTGCTCAGGTCTAGCGTCAGCGTCTTCGTGTAGTCGATTTGGCCGGCGCTTGGGATGCCATACAGCTCCTGCGCCTTGAAGTAGTTCTCGAACGCGGCGATTTCTTCCTTCGTGCGGCCCGTGCCCTTGAAGTAGTCGATCGTCTTGTTGTCAACCGGGAAGAAGCCCATCGTCGCGCCATATTCCGGCGCCATGTTGCCGATCGTGGCGCGGTCTGGCAGCGTCAGCGACGCGGTACCTTCGCCAAAGAATTCGACGAACTTGCCGACCACCTTCTCCTTGCGCAGCATCTCGGTGATCGTCAGCACCAGGTCCGTCGCGGTCACGCCTTCGCGCAGCCGGCCTTTGAGTTCAACGCCGACCACGTCAGGCGTCAGGAAGTACACCGGCTGGCCGAGCATGCCCGCCTCAGCCTCAATGCCGCCCACGCCCCAGCCGACCACGCCGATGCCGTTGATCATCGTTGTATGGCTGTCAGTGCCCACCAGCGTGTCGGGATAATAGACCGTGTCGCCGTCCACGCTCTTTTTGTGCACGCCACGCGCCAGGTATTCCAGGTTCACCTGGTGCACGATGCCCACGCCCGGTGGCACGACCTTGAACGTGTCGAATGCCTGCATGCCCCATTTCATGAATTGGTAGCGCTCCTTATTGCGCTCGAACTCCAGCTTCATGTTCAGGTCCAGCGCATCCTTTTGCCGGAAGTAGTCGATTTGCACTGAGTGGTCCACAACCAGGTCGACTGGCACCAACGGCTCGATGCGCTTCGGATTCTTGCCGGCGCGCTGCGCGACGCCGCGCATTGCCGCGATGTCGGCCAGCAGCGGCACGCCGGTGAAGTCCTGCAACACGACGCGCGACACGACAAATGGAATCTCGTCGGTGCGCGCGGCGTTGGGTTGCCACTTTGCCAACTGCTTGACGTGCTCCTCGCTGATCTTCTTGCCATCGTAATTGCGCAGCACGGATTCGAGCACGATACGAATCGACACGGGCAGGCGGTCGATCTTGATGCCGAGGGCCTTGCCGAGCTGCGGCAACGAGTAGTACTTACCCTTGCCTGAGCCGCTATCAAATTCCTTGAGCGTTTTGTGGAGATTGTGGGCCATGGTGTTTCCCTTGGGTTGATACGCGTGGGTTCAGTCAAATCACGTACAAATCGACATACTCGTTGACGGGCATCGCCTCGAGGCGGGCCGGATCCAGCGCGCCGTCTCCAGCGCGAGCGCACTGTCGATGCGGTAGTGTTGCACGTAGTCGACGATGTCGACCAGCCCAGCATCCGGTTCAGGTCGCACGTTTGAGATCGGCGGGGACATGGCGGGGGCCCTGATATGCTGCCTGGCGTCGTTCAGTGACCTTGCAACAGGCTCGGACGCTGCTTGAGCGCCTCGGTCTGGATCGGCGCCGGCGCGCCAGCGACCATTTCGGGCGTCTTACATTCGTCGGCCAGTCGAGAGCTGTTCTTATCGGAGAACAGCATCGCCTTAGTCGGGATGACGATCAGATCGAGTCCCGTCGCCGCGTCGTGGAAGCGATCGGCGCCGGTGGTCGTCTGCTCACGCGGCAGCTTGTAATTCTTGCCGGCCCAATGCACGGTGACAATCTGGTCGCGCTTCATGTCGCCACTCAGGAAAAACGCGTTGTTGTCTGCGCAGCGCCATTTTGTTGCGCCTTCCGGCACCAAGTCGGCTATCGTTTTCGCAGCGGCTTTCTTGGCGGTGCGCTTCTTAGATAGTCGATGGCTCGGCTCGGGTTTCTTTGCTCCGGATTGTGTGCCGGATTGGGCGCCAGATCTTGTGCTGGATTGGGCGGATGCGGAGCTGGTGCCGGTTGCGGCGGCCGTGGCGGCGCACGCGTCGGCAGTCACGAATAGCGTGGCGCAGAGCACGCCGATGGCGGCGGCGATAGCGAGTGTCTTCATCTGTATCAATACCTTGAAAATAAGCGGCGACCGGGCGCGCGGGCGGCGCGCGCCGTGGGGCGGACGCTATTCTCGCCTATTCAACAATGGGACCGACATCGGGTTTGTCGTTACGGCGCGATTCGCCGCGGTGGCGTCCGACCCAGTGTTCTCAGCAGGCGTGAACCAGACGGCGACGTCGCGCGCAAGCGGCCGACCGAGCGCCTTCGCACGGCGAAGCACGCACCAGTAATAGCGGTAGCTCGCGCGGTCGTGCAGCGTGTCGCGGTGGCGAATGGGCCCCCATTGCGCCTGCTGTGCGGCAAGCAGGATGTCGGTGGCCAGCGCCAATTCGTCGTCGCGCGGGGCGAAGGCGGCGACGATCGGCTCGATTTGCGCCGGATGGATGCTCCACATCCGCGTGTACCCGAACTCGTCGCGGGCCCGCGCGGCATCGTGCGCGACGCGTTGCACGTCGCGCACGTCGGTCGTCACGTTATGCGACGGCACCTTGCCGTGCGCATGGCAGGCCGCGGCGATCTCGAGTTTGGCGCGGCGCACCAGCGGATGGTCGAATTGCCCCGGCGAGCGCATCGCGGCGTCAGCAATCGCGCCGTGATGTGCGGAGACGAAATCCATCAGGCCAAACGACAGCGATTGCACGGCGGGCAGCGCGGCCAGTGAAAATACCGAGTCGAGCGCGGCATGCGTCTCGATGAGCAAATGAACCGGGATGGGGGCGTGCAGACCGGTCTCACGGCGCACCGCGTCGATGAATGCGCACTGCTCGGCCGCCTCGTGCAGCCCACGCACCTTCGGCAACATGATGTACGCGGGCGGGCACCGTGGCGCATGCAGCACGATGCGCACGTCGTCGCGCCAATGCGGATGATCGTACGCATGGATGCGCACGCCAACGCGGCCAAAGCGGTTGCCCTCGCCGTGCAATAGCGAGGCGACCAGCGCCGCGTGTTCGGCCTCGCGCCCGACCTGCGCGCCGTCCTCACAATCGAGCGTGATGTCGAACACCGGCCCGAGCCGTTGCTGCAGCTCGAGCGACTTGCGCATCAGCTTCTCGCTGCCCGCGTAGTGATCGCACGCGGGCAGCAAGGCAGGCGGCGTTTCGCCGTCGAACAGGACATCGGCAGGCGTCAAGGCGTGCATCGTCGGCGTGAAGCGCGTGCCGGGCTCAGCCGAGCAGGTGCTGCACGCCGTCACGCTCCTCAAGCAACTCGTTGAGCGTGGCGTCCATCTTCTCGCGCGAGAAAGCATCGATCTCCAGACCCTCGACGCGCTTGTACTCGCCGTTCTCGGTGATCACCGGCACGCCATAGATGATGTCTTCCGGGATGCCGTACGAGCCGTCGGACGGCACGCCCATCGTGACCCACTTGCCATTGGAGCCGAGCACCCAGTCGTGCACGTGATCGATTGCCGCATTGGCCGCGGACGCGGCTGACGACAGTCCGCGGGCCTCGATAATCGCCGCGCCGCGCTTGCCCACCGTCGGGATGAACACGTTGCGGTTCCATTCGTCATCGTTGATCAGCTGGGTCAGTGACTGGCCCTCAGCCGTTGCGAAGCGGAAATCCGGGTACATCGTCGGCGAGTGGTTGCCCCATACCACGAGCTTCTCGATCGAGGCGACCGGCTTGCCGGCCTTGGCGGCCAGTTGCGACAGCGCGCGGTTGTGATCCAAGCGCAGCATCGAGGTGAAGTTCTTCTTGGGCAAGTCCGGCGCCGACTTCATCGCGATATAGGCGTTGGTGTTGGCTGGATTGCCGACCACCAGCACCTTCACGTCGCGGCTGGCGACCTCATTAAGCGCGCGGCCCTGCACCGTGAAGATTTCGGCGTTGGCCGACAGCAGGTCCTTGCGCTCCATGCCCTTGGAGCGGGGGCGGGCACCGACCAGCAGCGCAACGTCGGCATCCTTGAATGCCACTTTCGGATCGTCAGTGACGACCACGCCGGACAGCAGCGGGAAAGCGCAGTCCTCAAGCTCCATCACCACGCCCTTGACGGCGGCTTGTGCCTGCGGCAGGTCGAGCAGTTGCAGGATGACGGGTTGGTCCTTGCCGAGTAGATCGCCATTGGCGATGCGAAATAGCAGCGAATAACCAATTTGACCTGCGGCGCCGGTGACGGCAACGCGCTGAGCGGGCTTAGCCATTGATAAATCTCCAGGACGAGACGTTGAACGCAACAAAGAACGCCATTTTAAGCGCGCCGCGTGGCTCTTTGCAGCATGCTCGAGCTGACATTCGTCGCGCGTCGGTGAAGCGCGGTCTCGTTTGGCCGCATGGGCGAGTCACCTGAGGGGATGCGGTGCTCGCGCACGCGGCTAAACGGGGCGTGCCGGTAAATTTCGGTCGTTCAGCATTGCGTGGCATATCACGCTAGATCGACACGCGATACGCCACGCAGCAAGGCAACGCCGCGAAGCATTGCATAGCAACGCAGTTTAGGAGCCGAAGGGGGTAAAGTCAACCATATCTTATATCTTATATAAGACAGATGAATAGGGTGAAAAAAGATGGACGGTGCGGCGACCTTCATGATGAAATAGCGCCATGAATTCGAACCACGCGAGCCCGGGCAACACGACGAACGGCACCGAGCGCGGCCCGGCCGCGGGTGTGCCGTCGCCCACGTTCAGCCCGCTTTATCAACAGATCAAGGCGCTGATCACACAGAGCCTGGAGTCGGGCGAGTGGAAGCCAGGCGAGATGATTCCGAGTGAGGTGGAGCTGGCCGCGCGCTACAGGGTTAGCCAGGGCACCGTGCGCAAGGCGATCGACGAGCTGGCCGCCGACAACCTGCTGGTGCGCCGCCAGGGTAAGGGCACGTTCGTGGCGACCCATAACGAGGACCGCGTGCAGTTCCGGTTCCTGCGGCTGCTGCCCGACCAGGGCGAGCTGCAGCCGCACGAAAGCCGCCTGTTGGAGGTACGCCGCTTGCGTGCACCGGCAGAGATCGCACGGCAGCTGGAACTTAAGCCCGCGGACTCGGTGGTGCTGGTCAAGCGCGTGCTCGAGTTCGAGGCCAAGCCGACGGTGCTCGATGAGATCTGGCTGCCCGGTGCGATGTTTCGCGGGCTCACGCTGGAGCGGCTGTCCGAATACAAGGGGCCGCTGTATGCGATGTTCGAGACGGAGTTCGGCACGCGGATGATCCGCGCGTCCGAAAAGATCCGCGCGGTGGCCGCCGACGCGGCAGTGGCCGCGCTGCTGAGGGTCGCGCCCGATTATCCGCTGCTGTCGGTCGATCGCGTGTCGTACACGTACGGTGATCGACCGGTCGAGGTGCGGCGGGGCTGGTACGTGACGGCCGGATACCATTACCAAAACGATTTGAGCTGACAGAAAAAGACGATGGCATCGACGCGCGGCCGCCCGGTCTAGCGCCCGCCGCATACGTGGCGCAATGCCTATTGTTGCGCATCTGGCAAAGCAATCTTGCAACGCTGGCGCCCGGGGCAACACCGGGGCAACATTGTTGCAATGCATCGCGAAAAGAAAAGGCGTTAAAATTATGGGTTAGTGTCTCAACTTGGGGTCTAGCAATGGCTGAAGCCGTAAAAAAACCAAGACCGGAGTACCGGAACATCAGTATCGGCCAGATACTGAGATACCGGCTACCGCTCGCGGGCCGTGTATCCATCTTGCATCGTGTCAGCGGTGCGCTGCTGTTCCTGCTGCTGCCTTTCTCGCTGTACCTGCTTGAGCAGAGCTTGACTTCGGAGCTCAGCTTTGCGTCCCTGAAAGCCTTCTTTTCCTATCCTCTGGTCAAACTGATTGTGCTCGTGCTGTCGTGGGCGTACCTGTTCCACTTCTGTGCTGGGCTGCGCCACCTGCTGCTGGACACGCACCGTGCGGTCACGAAGCAGGGCGGCAAGCAAACGTCGATCGTCGTGTTCGTGGTGTCGTCGGTGCTCACGATTGCCGTCGCGCTCAAACTGTTCGGAGTGTTTTAAATGGCAGCGAATCACCGCATTGGTTCGAAGCGCTTGGTCGTCGGCGCTCACTATGGGCTGCGCGACTGGATCGCGCAGCGCGCAACCGCAATGATCATGGCGATCTACACGGTCATCCTGCTCGTTTGGTTCTTCTTGGCCGGCAACTTCTCGTATGACGGCTGGGCGGCGATCTTTTCGATCCAATGGATGAAGCTCGCGACGTTCGTCACGCTGCTCGCGCTCTTTTATCACGCCTGGGTCGGCGTGCGCGACATCTGGATGGACTACGTGAAGCCGGTCGGCGTGCGGCTCGTGCTGCAGGTGCTGACGATTGTCTGGCTCGTCGCGTGCACGGGCTACGCCGCACAGATTCTCTGGAGAGTTTAAAAGCATGGTTGCAATCAAGAATTCGCTGCCGCGTCGCAAGTTCGACGTGGTGATCGTCGGCGCGGGCGGCTCCGGGATGCGCGCGTCGCTGCAACTGGCGAAGGCTGGCCTGTCGGTGGCCGTGCTCTCCAAGGTGTTCCCGACCCGCTCGCACACGGTGGCCGCGCAAGGCGGCATCGGCGCATCGCTGGGCAACATGAGCGAGGACAACTGGCACTACCACTTCTATGACACGATCAAGGGCTCGGACTGGCTTGGCGACCAGGACGCGATCGAGTTCATGTGCCGCGAGGCGACGAACGCGGTCTACGAGCTTGAGCACTTTGGCATGCCGTTCGACCGCAATCCGGACGGCACGATTTATCAGCGCCCATTCGGTGGCCATACCGCGAACTATGGCGAGAAGCCGGTGCAGCGCGCTTGCGCGGCTGCGGACCGCACCGGCCACGCGTTGCTGCATACGTTGTACCAGCAGAATGTGAAGGCCAAGACGCACTTCTTCGTCGAATGGATGGCGCTGGACCTGATCCGCGATGCCGAAGGCGACGTGCTCGGCGTGACTGCGCTCGAGATGGAAACCGGTGACGTCTACATTCTCGAGGGCAAGTGCACGCTGTTTGCGACCGGCGGGGCCGGGCGCATCTTCAATGCGTCGACGAACGCGTTCATCAATACCGGCGACGGTCTTGGGATGGCCGCGCGCGCGGGCATCGCGCTGCAGGACATGGAATTCTGGCAGTTCCACCCGACCGGCGTTGCGGGCGCCGGCGTGCTGATCACCGAAGGGGTGCGCGGCGAGGGCGGCATTCTGCGCAACGCAAACGGTGAGCGCTTCATGGAGCGCTACGCGCCGACGCTGAAGGACCTGGCGCCCCGCGATTTTGTGTCGCGCTCGATGGATCAGGAAATCAAGGAAGGACGCGGCTGTGGTCCGAACAAGGACTACGTGCTGCTGGACCTGTCGCATATCGGCGCGGAAACGATCATGAAGCGCCTGCCGTCGATTCGCGAGATCGCGCTGAAGTTCGCGAACGTCGATGCGATCAAGGAGCCGATTCCGGTGGTGCCGACGATCCATTACCAGATGGGCGGTATCCCGACAAATCTCCATGGCCAGGTCGTTGGCACGCCGAAGGGCCACAAGGAGCCGGTCAACGGCTTCTATGCGGTCGGCGAATGCTCGTGCGTATCGGTCCACGGCGCGAACCGGCTCGGCACGAACTCGTTGCTGGACCTCGTGGTGTTCGGCCGCGCAGCGGGCAATCACATCATCCAGCACGTGAAGGACGTGAAGGAGCATAAGCCGCTGCCGGCCGATGCGGCCGATTTTGCGTTGTCGCGGCTGGCCAAGCTCGATGCGTCCACGTCGGGCGAGTACACGCAGGCGGTGGCGGCGGACATCCGCAAGACGATGCAGGCGCATGCGGGTGTGTTCCGCACGTCCAAGCTGCTTGCTGAAGGTGTCGTGAAGATCCGCGAAGTGTGCGCGCGCGCTGGCGACGTGCATCTGAAGGACAAGTCAAAAGTGTTCAATACTGCGCGCGTCGAGGCGCTTGAGTTGGCCAACCTGACTGAAGTTGCCCGTGCGACGATGGTGTCGGCTGAGGCGCGCAAGGAAAGCCGCGGCGCGCACGCGCAGAGTGACTACGAGCACCGCGACGATGAAAACTGGCTGCGCCATACGCTGTGGTTCAGCGAAGGCGACCGTCTGGACTACAAGCCGGTCCACATGAAGCCGTTGACGGTCGACCCGGTCCCCCCGAAGCCGCGGACCTTTTGAGCGACGCGCAGCAAGTCAAAGGAAACGAACATGGCAAAACGTATTTTTGAAATTTACCGCTACGATCCGGATAAGGACGCCGCGCCGCGCATGCAGACGTACGAGATCGAGCTCGACTCGCATGACCGGATGCTGCTCGACGCGCTGGTCAAGCTCAAGGCCGTCGACGAGACGATCTCGTTCCGCCGCTCGTGTCGCGAAGGCGTGTGTGGTTCGGATGCGATGAACATCAACGGCAAGAACGGGCTGGCGTGCCTGACGAACCTGAACGATCTGCCGCATAAGATCGTGCTGCGTCCGTTGCCGGGGCTGCCGGTGGTGCGCGACCTGATTTGCGACTTCACGCAGTTCTTCAACCAGTATCACTCGATCAAGCCGTACCTGATCAACGACACGCCGCCGCCGGAGAAGGAGCGGTTGCAGTCGCCTGAGGAGCGTGACGAGCTTGACGGCCTGTACGAGTGCATCCTGTGCGCGAGCTGCTCGACGTCTTGCCCCAGCTTTTGGTGGAACCCGGACAAGTTCGTCGGCCCGGCGGGCTTGTTGCAAGCGTACCGATTCATCGCCGATAGTCGTGATCAGGCGACCGGCGAGCGGCTAGACAACCTGGAAGACCCGTATCGTCTGTTCCGTTGCCACACGATCATGAACTGCGTCGATGTGTGCCCGAAGGGGCTCAATCCGACGAAGGCGATCGGCAAGATCAAGGAACTGATGGTGCGCCGGGCGGTTTGAGGCTGACGTGTCATCCTCTCATCAGTCCGACCCTACTCGTCGCGCGCGGCTGCGCTGGCGCGCGCGACGCGGCCTGCTGGAAAACGATCTGATTTTCGAGCGTTTTTTCAGCCGATATGAACATGAACTCAGCGATGCGGACGTTGGCGCGCTTACGCAACTGCTGGAGCTATCCGACAACGAGCTGATGGACCTATTGCTCTCGCGCAGCGAACCCGCTGCACCCCTCGCGACACCCGATGTGGCGCGCGTACTGGGTTGGCTGCGCACGGTGTGATTCGTGCGTCATATCGCAAATTGTTTCCTATACCACGATTGAGGATGTGCCATGACCCCGTCAGACGTTAAAGCCACGCTATCGTTCAGCGACAATTCGCCGAGTGTCGAACTGCCGATCTACAAGGGCACGATGGGGCCCGATGCGATCGACATCCGCAAGCTGTACGGCCAGACCGGCAAATTCACGTATGACCCGGGGTTCATGTCCACTGCGTCGTGCAACTCCTCGATCACCTACATCGATGGCGACAAGGGTGAGCTGCTGTACCGCGGCTATCCGATCGACGAGCTGGCGCAGAATGCAGACTTCCTCGAGACTTGTTATGTGCTGCTCAAGGGCGATTTGCCGAACAAACAGCAGAAGAAGGAATTTGTCGACACCGTGGCCAAGCACACGATGGTTCACGAGCAGATGCAGTTCTTCTTCCGAGGCTTTCGCCGTGATGCGCATCCGATGGCTATCCTGACGGCGGCGGTCGGTGCGCTGTCGGCGTTCTACCACGATTCGCTGAACATCAACGATCCGCGTCATCGTGACGTATCGGCGATCCGGATGATCGCGAAGCTGCCGACGCTCGTTGCGATGGCCTACAAGTACAGCATCGGTCAGCCGTTCGTCTATCCGCGTAACGACCTGTCGTACAGCGCGAACTTCATGCGCATGATGTTCGCGAACCCGTGCGAGGAATATGTGATCAACGACGTGCTGGTGCGCGCGCTCGACCGCATTCTAATCCTGCACGCGGACCATGAGCAAAACGCATCGACGTCGACCGTGCGGCTGGCCGGCTCGTCCGGCGCGAACCCGTTTGCGTGTATCGCCGCCGGTATCGCGTGTTTGTGGGGGCCGGCACACGGCGGCGCCAATGAGGCGGCGCTGAACATGCTCGAGGAAATCGGCTCGTCGGATAGGATTCCCGAGTTCATCAAGCAGGTCAAGGATAAGAACTCCGGCGTCAAGCTGATGGGGTTTGGCCATCGCGTGTACAAGAACTACGATCCGCGCGCGAAGCTAATGCGCGAGACGTGCCACGAAGTGCTCAACGAGCTTGGTTTGCACGACGATCCGCTGTTTAAGTTGGCAATGGAGCTGGAGAAAATCGCACTCGAGGACGAGTATTTCGTCTCGCGCAAGCTGTATCCGAACGTGGACTTCTATTCCGGCATCGTGCAGCGCGCGCTCGGTATTCCGACGTCGATGTTCACATGTGTTTTCGCGATGGCCCGCACGGTAGGCTGGATCGCGCAGTGGAGCGAGATGATCTCGGAGCCGGAGCAAAAAATCGGTCGTCCGCGCCAATTGTTCATCGGTCATACGCCGCGCGAGGCCAAGCCGATCGACAAACGGTAAGAGCAGATCTGTGCGTTGCGTCCGTCAGAGTCGGCGGCACGCGGCGCGCCGCCGGCGGTCTGTATGAACCAGCAGTCTGGTGTGAATCGGCAGTTTGCGGGAACTACCGGTCTGCGTGAACCGACCGTCAACGTCGATTAGGCCAAGGACAGAGCGGGCCAGAGATGCCGGGCAGGCGTCTCTGGCCCGTATGCTTTTCCCGCGCTGGGCGCACGGGACAGCGCACGAGACACGCTGTTCGGGTGTGCCAATGATGCTGGCAGTATTTATCCAGGTATTGCGAATACCACCATAACTCTATGTTTTTAATAGATTTTTTTATCAATTGGGTAGCGAATCGCCCCGTGCTGCTGGCATAATCGGTGCGTGGACCAACGCAACATCGACCTACGGTGTCCCTTCAATACCACGGTCCAGCACTGACCCGAGACTGAACGCCATGCCCCAGACCCTGTATGACAAACTGTGGGATTCGCACGTCGTCCATACCGAGGAAGACGGCACCACGCTGCTCTATATCGACCGGCACCTGTTGCACGAGGTGACTTCGCCACAGGCATTCGAAGGCCTAAAGCTCGCGCAGCGACCGGTGTGGCGCATCAGCGCGAACCTGGCGGTGTCGGACCACAACGTGCCGACCACCGACCGCAGCCACGGCATCGTCGATCCAGTGTCCAAGCTGCAGGTCGATACGCTGGACGCCAACTGTGACGCCTATGGCATCACGCAATTTAAGATGAACGACCAGCGGCAGGGCATCGTTCACATCATTGGCCCGGAGCAGGGCGCGACGTTGCCCGGCATGACGATCGTGTGCGGCGATTCCCACACGTCGACGCACGGCGCGTTTGGCGCGCTCGCGCACGGCATCGGCACGTCCGAGGTCGAGCACGTGCTCGCCACGCAGACGTTGTTGCAGAAAAAAAGCAAGAACATGTTGATCCAAGTCGATGGCGTGTTGCCGCGCGGATGCACGGCCAAAGACATCGTACTTGCGATCATCGGGCGCATCGGCACGGCGGGCGGCACGGGTTACGCGATTGAATTTGGCGGCTCGACGATCCGTGCGCTGTCGATGGAAGGTCGCATGACCGTGTGCAACATGGCCATCGAGGCCGGCGCGCGTGCTGGGATGGTGGCGGTCGATGACACAACAATCGACTATCTGCGCGAGCGGCCGTTCTCGCCGAAGGGGGCCGAGTTCGAGCAGGCCGCGCAGTATTGGCGCACGTTCCGCTCCGATGAAGGCGCGTACTTCGAGCGCGTCGTCGAACTGGATGCCGCGCAGATCGTGCCGCAAGTGACATGGGGTACGTCGCCGGAGATGGTCACCTCGATCGACGCACGGGTGCCGGACCCGGGGCGTGAGAAGGATCCGGTCAAGCGCGATGCGATGGAGCGTGCGCTCCAGTACATGGCGTTGGAGCCCGATACGCCGATTCAGGCGATCCAGCCCGACAAGGTCTTCATCGGCTCCTGCACGAATGCGCGGATCGAGGATCTGCGCGCGGCCGCGCACATGGTGCGCCAGCTCGGGCGGCGCATTGCGCCAAACATCCGGCTGGCACTGGTCGTGCCGGGCTCCGGGCTCGTGAAGGCGCAGGCCGAACGCGAGGGGCTCGACAAGGTATTCAAGGACGCCGGGTTCGAATGGCGCGAGCCGGGGTGCTCGATGTGCCTGGCGATGAACGCGGACCGGCTCGAGCCGGGCGAGCGCTGCGCATCGACGTCGAATCGCAATTTCGAGGGGCGACAGGGCAACGGTGGACGCACGCACCTGGTCAGCCCGGCGATGGCGGCTGCGGCGGCCATCGAAGGTCATTTTGTCGACGTACGTCGTTTGGCCTGACGCGACGGGGCAAGCATAAGAATGAAGCGCGTATTCATCGGGTGGCTCGCAGTGACCGCGGTGGTGCTGGGCTGTGCCGCGATCGCCGGATGCAACACCGTGTCGGGTTTCGGGCAGGACATGCGCGAGGCCGGTGCGGCGATCAAGAAGGCCGCGCAGTAACGCGGGTCTCGCTGCAGGTCACGGGTTGCGCACACGGCCCGCGACGGCGGGCCCGACCGGGTCCGATCAGGACTCGATCACGTTCGAGGAAGTCATGGAAAAATTTGTCGTTCATACCGGTATCGTCGCACCGCTCGATCGCGAGAATGTCGACACCGATGCCATCATTCCGAAGCAGTTCCTGAAGTCAATCAAGCGTACGGGCTTCGGACCCAATCTGTTTGACGAGTGGCGCTACCTGGACCATGGGGAGCCGGGCCAGGATTGCTCGACGCGGCCGCTGAACCCGGATTTCGTGCTGAACCAGCCGCGCTACCAGGGCGCCTCGATCCTGCTTGCCCGCCAGAACTTCGGCTGCGGTAGCTCACGCGAGCATGCGCCGTGGGCATTGCAGCAGTATGGCTTCCGGGCGATCATCGCGCCCAGCTTTGCAGACATCTTCTTCAACAACTGCTTCAAGAACGGCTTGCTGCCGATCGTGTTGCGCGGCGCCGATGTGCACCGACTGTTCAACGACACGGCCGCATTCAACGGCTTCCAGCTGACGATCGACCTGGAGCAGCAGCAGGTGCGCACCGTGGATGGCGCCCACGCGTTCGAATTCGACATCGCGCCGTTTCGCAAATACTGTCTGCTCAACGGGTTCGACGACATCGGTCTCACGTTGCGTCATGCCGAGCGGATTCGTCAGTTCGAGGCCGAGCGGCTGGCCCGTCAACCGTGGCTGAACAATCGTCTCGTCGGTTGAGGCGGCGCGCATTGCCGCGCGTCGCGCCTTTCGATTCAATGTTTTTGGAATGGAACGTATGAAGATTGCCGTGTTGCCGGGCGACGGGATTGGCCCGGAAATCGTCACCGAGGCGGTAAAAGTCCTGAATGCGCTCGACGAGCGCTTTGAACTGGAGCAGGCACCGGTCGGGGGCGCCGGCTACGAGGCAAGCGGGCATCCGTTGCCGGACGCCACGCTGGCGCTGGCCAGGCACGCAGACGCGATTTTATTCGGCGCGGTCGGCGATTGGAAATACGACCAGCTCGAGCGCGCGTTGCGCCCGGAGCAGGCGATCCTTGGCTTGCGTAAGCACTTGCAGTTGTTTGCGAACTTTCGCCCGGCGATCTGCTATCCAGAGTTGACCGGCGCGTCATCGCTGAAGCCGGAGATCGTGTCCGGACTGGACATCCTGATCGTGCGCGAACTGAACGGCGACATCTACTTCGGCCAGCCGCGCGGCTTGCGCGACGCGCCGGACGGCCCGTTCCACGGTAGCCGCGAGGGTTTCGACACGATGCGCTATGCGGAGCCGGAGGTGCGACGGATCGCGCACGTGGCCTTCCAAGCCGCGCAAAAGCGCGCGAAGCGGTTGACTTCGGTCGATAAAGCCAACGTACTGGAAACGTCGCAACTGTGGAAGGACGTCATGATCGACGTGGCGCGCGACTATCCGGATGTCGAACTATCGCATATGTATGTCGACAACGCGGCGATGCAACTGGTGAAGGCGCCCAAAGCATTTGACGTGGTCGTCACGGGCAACATGTTCGGCGATATCCTATCCGACGAAGCGGCGATGCTGACTGGCTCGATCGGGATGCTGCCCTCCGCGTCGCTCGACGTGAACAACAAGGGCCTGTATGAGCCGTCGCACGGCTCGGCGCCGGATATCGCGGGTAAGGGCGTGGCTAATCCGCTCGCGACGATTCTATCGGCTGCGATGATGTTGCGCTACTCGCTTGGACGCGCCGAACAGGCGGACCGGATCGAGAACGCGGTCAAGCGTGTGCTCGCGCAAGGCTATCGCACGCCGGACATCGTTACGCCGGGCTGCAAGCAAGTCGGCACGCGCGAAATGGGTGATGCGGTCATCGCGGCGCTGGCACGCTGACGCCGCCCAGGCGATTTGTCCGAGGGGGTGCAAGTGGCTGAATCGGTTCGCTTTTTGAGTCGGTTTGGCGCCATCGCGCTACGATTTCGTGTACACTGCGCAACATGATGCAAGCCCCCCGTTCCACGAGCCTGGTTGCTGCGATTGTCGGTGACGATCGCGGCGCGCGTTCGCGCGAGCGGAAATGGACGGCCGTGCGCGTTCTCGCGGCGCATCGCACGCCGCCTATTGGCACGACGATGATTCGTACCCGCAAAACGATCAAAACTTGATCGTGTCCAGTCGTGTCCGCCTCATCTTCCCCGCGCGGCCACACTGGGGACAGATGCGGGGAAGAACCGATCCCAAAGGTAAGTCATGAACGTAGGTCTCGTTGGTTGGCGCGGCATGGTCGGCAGCGTCCTGATGCAGCGCATGCAACAGGAGCGCGATTTCGACCTGATAGAACCGGTCTTCTTTAGTACCAGCAATGCGGGCGGTGCGGCGCCGGCATTCGCGAACACGGACACGAAGCTCAAGGACGCGTTCGCTATCGACGAGCTAAAGCGCTGCGACGCGATCATCACGTGCCAGGGTGGTGATTATACGAACGACGTCTATCCGAAGCTGCGCGCAGCCGGCTGGAAGGGCTACTGGATCGACGCGGCCTCCGCGCTGCGGATGAAGGACGATGCGGTGATTATCCTGGATCCGGTCAATCTCGACGTGATCCGTGATTCGCTGGTGCGTGGCGGGCGCGATTTCATCGGCGGGAATTGCACCGTGAGCTTGATGCTCATGGCGCTGGGCGGATTGTTCCAGCACGACCTGGTTGACTGGCTGACCGCGATGACGTATCAGGCCGCGTCCGGGGCCGGCGCACAAAACATGCGCGAGCTTTTGTCGCAGATGGGGACGCTACATGGCGCGGTTGAGCCGCAACTGACCGATCCCGCGTCGTCCATCCTAGACATCGACCGCCGCGTGTTGTCCGCAATGAACAGTGACGCGATGCCGACGCAGCATTTCGGCGTGCCGCTGGCCGGTTCGCTGATTCCATGGATCGACAAGGACCTGGGCAACGGCATGTCGAAGGAAGAATGGAAGGGCGGTGCCGAGACGAACAAGATCCTCGGCCGTCCAGCCGTCGGCGAGCCGGGGTCGATCCCGGTCGACGGATTGTGCGTGCGCATCGGTGCAATGCGTTGCCATTCGCAGGCATTGACGATCAAGCTGAAGCAGGACGTGCCGCTCGACGAGGTCCATCAGATGCTGGCGACGGCGAACGATTGGGTGAAGGTTGTGCCGAACGCGCGCGACGCGTCGATGCACGCGCTATCGCCGGCCAATGTGACCGGCACGCTGTCGGTGCCGGTCGGCCGGTTGCGCAAGCTCGCGATGGGCGGCGAATACTTATCGGCATTCACGGTCGGCGACCAGTTGCTGTGGGGTGCTGCCGAACCGCTGCGCCGGATGTTGCGCATTTTGCTTGAACATTGATCTGCCAGCGGGCAACGCGCGCGCCCGTGCGCGCGAAAGATAAGGGCGTTGCGCGCTGCGTGGCGCCTTTTTCGTTTTAAGATGCGGCTTTTGTGATCGAAAGCCAACTAGAATCGGCGCCGGCGTGCGGCACAGGCCAACGGCGGCGCTCAGGTTAGCACGCATCGTGGCGATGTAGGAGTATTAATGAGGGTTCGAGCATGGGGCGCGCGCGTGGGCGCCGTGGCGGTGACGGCAATGGTTACGGTGTCGTCGCCGGGCGCGGCGGCAGCCGGAACGAATACCGGCGCGGCCGGCACGGCCGGCGCATCGGTTGCCGATAGCGCAGGCTCCAATCGTTTTGTCGTCAAGCCCGGCCAATCGCTAAACGACATAGCCAGTGCTGTGATCCAGTCCAACGACCGGGCGATGCGTGACAGGATGGTGGCACTGCTGTTCAAGGCCAATCCCGGCGCGTTTATGGGGCGCGATCCGGACCGCTTGAAGATCGGTGCGGTGATCCAGGTACCCGACGGCGCGATCCAGCGCGCGCCGCAACCTTCGAATACTGCGACGGGGATGAGCGGCGCACCATTGCCGACGCTCGCGTCCCACGCCGCGGCGCTGGACAGTGCCGCGCCGGGCATTGCCACGTCGGGTGGCGTCGCGTCCTCGGGTGCCTCCGTTGGCGTCACCTTGGGTGTCACCTCTGGCGCGTCCACGCCGTCTGCGCCGCAAGCCGAGGGGGGGCCGGTACATCAAGCGAGCACGCCGGCGACCGCGGGCGTTGCAGCCATTGTGCCGGAGTCAGGCTCGGTTGCATTGGCGTCACCGTCCGCATCCGCGTCCGCGTCCGCGGCGTGGGTGGTCTCGACAACTGCTGTGGCGGCGAGCCAGGGTACGGCCCGCGCGTCGGCCCGCACGGGGGCTTTGCCACGTCTGTCGCCAACGATCGCGGCGGGTGCCGCTGCACTAGCGTTCCTGCTGGTGGGATTGCTGATCGCGCTGGTGCGACGACGGCAGCGCGCGGCAGCTACTGGCAATATGGGTGGTGCACAGGGCGTTGGCCCACGCGAGGAGACTCGAGCGGGCGCGGCTCGTGCGCCGGATGGCGGCTTGCCGCATCGTGCCTCTGCAATGCGAACCGGGTCTAAATCGTCTGACGGCACGGTACCCCATGCCGGCGATGAGGCGTTGCAAGCTGCCGTCGTCGGCACGGCGGCTACGGGTGTCGCCGTGGCGGCCATGGGCGTCGCGGCGACGGCGGTGGCTGCCGCGGTGACGCGCGATGCCGGTCGGGGGGGTGATGCCACGTCGGATGCTGAGCCGCCGGTGGTTAGCCGCTCGTCGGACGCCATTGACAGCGAGCGGGCGCAGGAGCGGGCGCACGTCGTGCCCGTCGCACACGAGGACGTGGGGGAGCGCGACGACGAATCGCTGCTGGCCAGTCACCGTGGGGGCGACAAGGCACAGGCATCCGATCGTCTGGACGCCGGACAGACGCATGCCGCCGACACGGCGCGTGAAGGCCCGACCGTTGAGGCTGGCGAAGCCGGTCTGCGGTCCGGGACCGTTTCGACCGCCGGAGCGCACGACGCATTGTCGCGCGGCGACATGGTCGAGCACGATCCGGACGCTGCGTCGCCGTCATCGGGTGCTGTTTTAGCCGCCTTCGCAGCCGAATCGCCGGCCGTCACCGCAACGCACGCCGGCGAGCGGCACACGCCGCTGGCGCCCGACTTTCCGGCACACGCCGCTGCCGCGCTGGCATCGCTGGAGCTATCGCTGCCGCCGTTGCCGTCCACGACGTCGAGCGTGTACGATGCGGCGATTGCCGATGCGCAGATCGCCGCCGTCGAGCGCGACGCGCCGATGGCCCCGCCACCCTCCGTTGCGCCGCCGCCCCGCTTCGGTGCCGCCCATTTCGGCGCATTGAACCTCGATTTTGATCTTGATTTGCCGCTGCTGGCCGCGCAACCGTCCGTCGCGCTGGTGCCGGACGAACTCGCCGCGATCGCCCGTCACAAGCTCAATCTGGCCGTCGAATCCATGAAGTTGGGCGATGCGGCGGGCGCACGCGCATTGGTCAGCGAAGTCATCGCGTCGAACGATCCGACGACGCTGGAAAAGGCGCGGGCGCTGCACGCCGCGCTCACGCCGCTTTGAGCAAGGTGGCGATGCGCATCGCGCTGGGACTCCAGTATGACGGCGCCGCGTTCTGCGGTTGGCAGGCGCAGCCGCACGGCAATACGGTCCAGAACGTGCTTGAGCGTGCGCTGGAGCAGTTCGCGCAAGTGCCGCTGCCCACTGTCGTCGCCGGCCGGACCGACACGGGCGTACATGCACTCGGTCAAGTCGTGCATTTCGATACATTGCTTGACCGGGCGGCATTTTCGTGGGTTCGCGGAGTCAACGCGTTCTTGCCGCCCAGTGTCTCGGTGCAGTGGGCCAAGCCGGTGCCGCCGACTTTTCACGCGCGCTTTGCGGCGTTCGAGCGCACGTATTTCTATGTGTTGTATGTGCATCCGGTGCGCTCGCCGATGCTCGCGAGGCGCGCCGGGTGGGTTCATACGCCGCTGGACGTCGAGGCGATGCGCGAGGCCGCCGGGTATTTGATCGGCGAGCACGATTTTTCGTCGTTTCGCTCGTCCGATTGCCAGGCGAAGACGCCCGTCAAGCACTTGTACGCGATCGATATCGTTGAGCACGGGCCGTTCGTGCATTTGCGCTTTCGCGCGAATGCGTTTCTACACCACATGGTGCGCAACATCATGGGCTGCCTGGTGTCAGTGGGACGGCGCAGGCATCCAGCCTGTTGGATGGCCGAAGTGCTGGCTGCTCGCGAGCGCAAGCACGCGGCACCGACGTTCATGCCGGACGGCCTGTATCTGGCGCAGGTGGGCTATCCCGACGGCTTCGGCGTGCCGCCGCCCAATCTCGCCAGTTTGCCATTCAGCGAGGTATGGAATCATGACTGAGCCCGCACCCACCCAGGCCGCCGCGCCGGCCTACCGCGCGCAGCGAACGCGCGTGAAGCTGTGTGGCCTGTCCACTGAGCAAGACGTCGATTGCGCGGTCGCACTGGGCGCCGATGCGATTGGACTGGTCTTCTATCCGCCCAGCCCGCGCTGTGTGAGCCTCGAGCTTGCCGCCGCGCTGGCGCGCCGTGTTCCGCCGTTCGTGACCGTGGTGGGGCTGTTCGTCAATGCCGACGACGCGCTGTTCGAACAGGTGCTCGACGCGGTGCCGCTCGGCATGGTGCAATTTCATGGCGACGAGACGCCGCAGCGCTGCGCCGCATTGGCGGGGCGCGCGGGCCTGCGCTGGCTGCGCGCCCTACGTGTCGGACCGGATACCCGGCCGGCTGATTTGGTAGAATCATCCGTCAACTATGCTTGTGCGACGGGCTTGCTGCTCGATTCGCTGGTCGCCGGCTATGGCGGAGGCGGAAAGGTTTTCGATTGGTCACTTATTCCAGCAGACATCGCGCGTCAGGCCGTTTTGAGTGGTGGGTTGAGCGCGCAAAACGTCACTGACGCCATTCACCGGGTGCGCCCGTATGCCGTGGATGTGTCCAGCGGCATCGAAGTGCCGGGTGCAAAGGGCGTGAAGGATCACGCCCGAATGGCGGCGTTCGTCAATGCCGTGCAGGCCGCGGATGCGGCAGCGGCGGCGATGGACGCCCGGTGACCAGTGGGCTCGCGTGGCGTGCGGGCCCTGTCTGACGAGAGTGACGCAATGTACAATTTGCCTGATGAACGTGGCCACTTCGGCCCTTATGGTGGCGTGTTCGTCGCCGAAACCCTAGTTCATGCGCTCGCCGAGCTGCGCGACGCGTACGACCAATACCGGCAGGATCCCGAGTTCGTCGCCGAATATGCGCGCGAGCTTAAGCATTTCGTCGGCCGTCCGTCGCCGATCTACCACGCACGGCGTTGGAGCGAGCTGCTCGGCGGCGCGCAGATCTACTTGAAGCGCGAGGACTTGAATCACACTGGCGCGCACAAGGTCAACAACGTGATCGGTCAGGCGTTGCTGGCGCGCCGCATGGGCAAGCCGCGCGTCATCGCGGAGACGGGCGCCGGCCAGCACGGCGTGGCCACGGCGACAATCGCCGCGCGCCTTGGCATGGAATGTGTGGTGTACATGGGCGCCGAGGATGTGCGCCGGCAGGCGGCGAACGTTTATCGGATGAAGCTGCTGGGGACGAGCGTCGTGCCGGTCGACTCGGGCTCGCGCACGCTGAAGGACGCGCTCAACGAAGCGATGCGCGACTGGGTCACGAATGTCGAGAACACGTTCTATATCATCGGCACCGTGGCCGGTCCCCATCCATATCCGCTGATGGTGCGTGACTTTCAGCGCGTGATCGGCGACGAGTGTCGGGTGCAGATGCCCGAGCTAGTCGGCCGCCAGCCGGATGCGGTGATTGCGTGCGTGGGGGGCGGCTCGAATGCGATGGGCATTTTCTATCCCTACATCGACGACACGGCGGTGCAATTAATCGGCGTGGAGGCGGCCGGCGATGGACTGGACACCGGCCGGCACGCGGCATCGCTGATCGGCGGCACGCCCGGCGTACTGCATGGCAACCGCACCTATCTATTGCAAGACGAGAACGGGCAGATCATCGATACGCATTCGGTCTCGGCGGGGCTGGACTATCCGGGGGTCGGGCCGGAGCATGCGTGGCTGCGCGATACTGGCCGCGCACAGTACGTCGGGATTACCGATGATGAGGCGCTGAAGGCGTTTCATGACTGCTGCCGCATCGAGGGCATCATTCCCGCGCTCGAGTCCAGCCACGCGCTTGCGTATGCAGCGAAGCTTGCACCGAGCCTGGCGCGCGACAAGCTGCTGCTGGTGAACCTGTCGGGCCGTGGCGACAAAGATATGCATACGGTGGCCGAGCGCGCCGGTATCGCGTTTTGAGCGCGCCGCTCGCTACGACACCGATCACGATGCGCGACGACGAACTCAGCGAACGAGCCGGACCCGACGATGATTGCGGCGCGCTGGCCGGCGGCGGGTGCGACTTCGCGCTGGCGCTCGACGCGCTGCAGCCGCGCGCCATCCCGCCGGGGATAGCGTTGCGCAATTGCGATTTCCTCACCGACGTGGGCAGCCTGGCTGACCAGTCGATCGACCTGATCCTGGCCGACCCGCCATACGGGCTGGGCAAGGACTATGGCAACGATTCGGACAAGCGCAACGGCCAGGATTTCATCGCGTGGACCTGCCGCTGGCTCGAATTGGCAATTCCAAAGCTCAAGCCGAGCGGCTCGCTGTATGTATTCTGCACGTGGCAATACGCGCCGGAGATCTTCTGCTTCTTGAAGCGCCGGCTCACGATGATCAACGAGATTATCTGGGACCGGCGCGTGCCGAGCATGGGTGGCACGACGCGCCGGTTCACGTCGGTGCACGACAACATTGGTTTTTTCGCGGTGTCGAAGGACTATTACTTCGACCTGGACCCGGTGCGTATTCCGTACGATCCTGTCACGAAGAAGGCCCGCTCGCGGCGCATTTTCGAAGGCAGCAAATGGCTCGAGCTCGGCTACAACCCGAAGGACGTCTGGTCGGTGTCGCGCTTGCACCGCCAGCATGCCGAGCGCGTTGCGCATCCGACGCAAAAGCCGCTGGAGATCATCGAGCGAATGGTGCTGTCCAGTTGCCCGCCGGGCGGTCTGGTGCTCGATCCGTTCATGGGCAGCGGCACCACCGCGGTGGCCTGCGCGCGGCACCAGCGTCGCTTTGTCGGCTACGAGATTAACCCTGAATACTGCGCGCTTGCTCGCCGGCGATTGGCTGCGCTCGAGGCAGGCCGTGCGACTTTAGACGAGACTTTACCCCATGTCCCGAATTAAAACGAAGTTTGCGGCGCTGACCCGCGATCGACGCAAGGGCCTGATTCCATTCATGACCGCGGGCGACCCGGATCCGGCGCGCACCGTCGAGTTCATGCACGCGCTGGCCGCTGGCGGCGCCGACGTGATCGAGCTGGGTGTGCCATTCTCGGACCCGATGGCCGATGGCCCCGTGATTCAGCGCTCGTCCGAGCGGGCACTGGCGCGCGGCATCACGCTGCGGCGCGTGCTCGACGACGTGCGCGTGTTTCGCGAGCGCGACCGTGACACACCCGTGGTGCTGATGGGATACGCGAACCCGATCGAGCGGATGGGGCGCGAGGCGTTCGGCGCCGCGGCGCGCGAGGCCGGTGTCGATGGTGTGCTGGTGGTTGACTACCCGCCCGAGGAAGCGGCCGAATTCGCCGATACCATGCGTGGCTACGGCATCGATCCGATCTTCCTGCTCGCGCCGACGTCCACCGACGAGCGCATTGCCGCGGTGGGACGCGTGGCGAGCGGCTATGTCTATTATGTGTCGCTCAGGGGCGTGACCGGTGCGGCAAATCTCGACGTTTCCAGCATCGCAGGTAAAATGCCAGCCATCAAGGCGCGAGTGCCTTTGCCGATTGGAGTCGGCTTTGGTATTCGCGATGCCGCCACGGCCCGTGCAATCGCCGAGGTCAGCGACGCGGTCGTGATCGGCAGCCGCATTGTCCAACTGCTCGAGCAGACGCCCGGGCAGGACGCCGCGCACGTGCTCAAGGCGTTTGTTGCCGAGGTGCGGCACGCGCTGGACCACGCGGTCTGAGCCCGGCGGTATGCCGCGACGAACCTACCCATCGAGGAGCTTTCATGAGTTGGCTGGATAAACTGCTGCCGCCGAAGATCAAGCAAACGGATCCGCGCAGCCGCAAGAGCATTCCGGAAGGACTGTGGGTCAAGTGCCCGAACTGCGAGGCGGTGCTTTACCGCAATGATGTGCAGGCCAACCTGCACGTGTGTCCGAAGTGCGATCACCATATGCGGATTGGTGCGCGCGAGCGCTTGGACGTGTTGCTCGATCCGGAGGGCCGCTATGAAATCGGCCAGGAGATCGTGCCGGTCGACGCGCTGAAGTTCAAGGACAGCCGTAAATACCCGGATCGGCTCAAGGACGCGATGGACGATACCGGCGAGACCGACGCGATGGTCGTGATGGGCGGTGCGATTCACACGTTGCCGGTGGTGGTCGCCTGCTTCGAGTTCGCGTTCATGGGCGGCTCGATGGGCTCGGTCGTTGGCGAGCGCTTCGTGCGCGGGGCGAAGAACGCGCTCGAGCAGCAAGTCCCGTTTATTTGCTTTGCCGCATCGGGCGGCGCGCGGATGCAAGAAAGCGTGCTATCGCTGATGCAGATGGCCAAGACCACGGCGATGCTCACAAAGCTCTCCGAGGCCAAGCTGCCGTTCATCTCGGTGCTGACTGACCCGACGATGGGCGGCGTGTCGGCCAGCTTCGCGTTCTTGGGCGACGTCGTGATTGCCGAGCCCCGCGCGCTGATCGGCTTTGCCGGTCCGCGCGTGATCGAGCAGACCGTGCGCGAAAAACTGCCGGAGGGCTTTCAGCGTTCGGAATTCCTGCTGCAAAAAGGTGCGATCGACATGATCGTGGATCGGCGCAAGATGCGCGAGGAAATCGCCCGGCTGATCGCGCTGTTGACGCACCAGCCGGCGGACGCGGTCGCGTGAAGCGGCGGTGCTCGGCACTGGGGCTGTCATGACTGTTTTCGCAACGCTTCAGGATTGGCTCGCGCATCTAGAAACCGCCCATCCGGTTGGCATCGACATGGGGTTGGCGCGCATTGGACGCGTGAAGGCGGCGCTCGGCCTGCAGTTCAACTGCCCGGTGATCACGGTGGGCGGCACCAACGGCAAGGGATCGACGTGCGCGATTCTGGAAGCGATTCTGCTGCGTGCCGGCTATCACGTCGGGTGCCACACGTCGCCACACCTGCTCGAGTTCAACGAACGTGCGCGCGTGGACGGCCGCAATGCGACCGATGACGAACTGCTGCCGCATTTCGAAGCGGTCGAGGCTGCACGGTTGTCGTTGCCCGAGCCGGTGTCGCTGACCTACTTCGAGTTCACGACGCTGGCGATCATGCGCTTGTTCGTATCCCTCCAGCTTGATGCGGTGATTTTGGAGGTCGGCCTGGGCGGCCGGCTCGACGCGGTGAATATCATCGATGCCGATTGTGCGGTTATCACCAGCGTCGATCTGGACCACCAGCATTACCTGGGCGACACGCGGGAGCAGATCGGCCGCGAGAAGGCGGGGATCTTTCGTCCCGGCAAGCCGGCGATCGTCGGCGATCCGCTGCCGCCGCATAGCGTGGTCGAGCATGCCGAGGCGATCGGCGCCGACCTGTGGCTGTTCAACCGCGACTTTCATTACGAGGGTCATGCCGGCAGCGAGCGGCAGCAATGGAGCTATCGCGGCCGCACGCTAAAACGCGCGGCGCTGGCCTATCCGGCGCTGCGCGGCGCAAACCAGTTGCTCAATACCGCGGCGGCGCTCGCTGCACTCGAGGCGCTGCGCGAGCGTCTGCCGGTCAGCGCGCAGGATATCCGGCTCGGGCTGGCCAACGTCGAGCTGCCCGGGCGCTTCCAGGTGCTGCCCGGCAAACCGGCGATCGTGCTGGATGTCGCGCACAATCCTCACGCGGCCGCGGTGTTGGCACAGAATCTGGGCAACATGGGTTATTTCCCGTACACCTATGCGGTGTTCGGCGCGATGGCCGACAAGGATATCGCCGGCGTGCTCGCACGCTTGAAAGGCGAGGTCGATCATTGGTGCGTGACTGAATTGCCCACGACGCGCGCGGCCCGTGCGCTCGACATCGAACAGACATTAGAGACGCTAGGTGTGGCGCGCGGCGACCCCGACGCGCCCTCGGACGCGTCGATCCGGCAGTTCGCGAATCCGCAGCTTGCCTATCAGGATGCCCTCAGCCGGGCGTCCGAAAATGATAGAATCGTGGTTTTCGGCAGTTTCTATACGGTAGCCGGCGTGATGGCCTATCGTAAGATGCAGCATCATTGATCCGCGCGGCGCGCGAGCCGGGCAGACCGGCCTGCCGGCGCCGCCACGAGCCACATATGGGATTGTTTTCCTTCGGCAGCAAAGACGACGCGGGCCCGTCCCGGACCACCGCGGGGAGCCGCGCCGGCCGCACGAGCCGCGGTGAGCGGCGTGCCGAGCGCCGCACGGATCCGGATGCGATGTTGCTTGATCCGACGCTGCCTGAGAAACAACGCGCGCGTCGGCGTCTGGTTGGTGCGATCGCGCTGGTCATGGCGGCCGTGGTTGCGCTGCCGATGATTCTCGACTCCCACCCAAAGCCCTTTACCGACGACATCGCCATCCAGATTCCGGCGCGGCCCGAATGGGCGCTGGCATCGTCGCATGCGTATGAAGACGATGTGATGCCTGCCGCCGCGCCGGACACGCCGCCCACCGCGACGCCGCCGCGCGGCAAGACCGCGATGGAATCTGGGCGCGCTCGAGCACAAAGCAGCGCGGCTGCGTCATTGGACGCGTCGAGTCCCGGCGGCACGCCGAATGTGCCAGCTGGCAATCGCTACGTGGTGCAACTGGGCACGCTGGGCAGCGATGCCGCTGCACGGGATTGGGTGGGCCGGTTGAAGGCGCTCGGCGTGCCGGCCTATGTCGAGCGCCGGCGCCAGTCCGACGGCAGTGAGCGCATCCTGTTGCGCGCCGGGCCCTTCGCCGATCGTTCGGCCGCTGCCGCCGCGGTGGCGAAGGTGCGCGAAGCCGGACTGACCGCGGGCGGCGGTAGCAAGCGTACGCAGTAGAGGGCGGCTGACGAAGTGACGGACGCGACGTTGACCGCTTTCGACTACGCCGTGGTCGCGCTCATTGGCCTGTCGGCGCTGCGCGGAATGTGGCGGGGGCTGCTGGCGGAGGTATTCGGCCTGGTTGGGTGGATCGTCGCGTTCATTGTCGCCGCGATCTATGCACCCGCACTGGCGGGCTATGTGCCGGCGAACTGGCCTGGCGGCGTGCTGACGCAGTACTGGGTTGTGTTCTTCGGCTTGGCGGCGGCTGTACTGGTTGTCTCTGGCGTGATCGGTGCGCTGCTTACCCGGCTTGCCGACGCCGGCGGGCTGCGCGGCGTCGATCGCACGTTGGGCATACTATTTGGGCTGATACGAGGCGTGCTGCTGGTACTCGTATTGGTGGCGGTCGCCGGATTGACCGAGCTGCCGCGACAAGATTTTTGGCGCAACGCGATGTTCAGGCCTTACGCCGAGCATGGTGTGCGCGAACTGAAACCGTTCCTGCCGGCCGCGATCGCAGCGTACGTGCATTTCTGAGCGGCACCCGGATTCAATTTCTTTGAAGGACATGCCATGTGCGGCATCGTAGGCGTAATTTCCCAGTCTCCCGTCAATCAGCTAATCTATGACAGCCTGCTACTGTTGCAGCATCGCGGCCAGGATGCGGCCGGCATTGCGACGGCCAACGGCAGCACGTTCCACATGCATAAGGCAAACGGCATGGTGCGCGACGTGTTCCGTACGCGCAACATGCGCTCGCTGCCCGGCAACTGCGGGATCGGCCAAGTCCGCTACCCGACCGCCGGCTCGGCGAGCAGTGCGGAGGAGGCCCAGCCGTTCTACGTGAATGCACCGTTCGGCGTCATCCTCGCGCACAACGGCAACGTAACGAACTGGGAACAACTCAAGGACGAAATGTTCCGCATCGACCGCCGGCACATCAACACGAGTTCCGATTCCGAGGTGCTGCTTAACGTGCTCGCACACGAGTTGCAGTTGGCCACGACCGGATTCTCGCTGGAGCCCGACGCGATTTTCAAGGCGGTGTCCGGGGTGCATCGGCGCGTAAAGGGCTCTTATGCGATTGTCGCGTTGATTGCCGGATACGGATTGCTGGCGTTTCGCGATCCGCATGGAATTCGGCCGCTGGCCATCGGCAAGCACGACACCGCGCAGGGCACCGAATGGATAATCGCGTCCGAATCGGTCGCGCTCGAGGGCATCGGTTTCGAATTTGTACGGGACGTGGCGCCCGGCGAAGCCGTGTTCATCGGTATGGATGGCACGTTGCACGCCAAGCAATGTGCGCAGTATCCTAGCCTGAACCCGTGTATCTTCGAACTGGTCTACCTGGCGCGGCCCGACTCGGTGCTCGATGGCGTGCCCGTCTACGACGCGCGGCTGCGCATGGGCGATTACTTAGCCGAGAAGATCAAACGCACGCTGCCCGGCGTGCAAATTGATGTCGTGATGCCGATTCCTGATTCGTCGCGGCCGGCGGCGATGCAGGTCGCCAAGAAGCTCAACATCGAATATCGCGAGGGGTTCTTCAAGAACCGCTATGTTGGCCGCACCTTCATCATGCCTGGCCAGGCAGTGCGCAAGAAGTCGGTGCGTCAAAAGCTCAACGCGATGGCGGTCGAGTTCAAGGGCCGTAACGTGTTGATCGTCGACGACTCGATCGTGCGCGGCACCACGTCACAGGAGATCGTGCAAATGGCGCGCGACGCCGGCGCGAACAAGGTGATCTTTGCTTCGGCGGCACCGCCAGTGCGGTTCCCGAATGTGTATGGCATCGATATGCCGACCCGCGCTGAATTGGTGGCGCACGGTCGGACCGACCAGGAAGTGGCGCAGATCATCGGCGCCGATGCGCTCGTCTACCAGGACGTCGAGGACATGAAGCAGGCGGTGCGTGACACGAATCCACAACTGCAAAATTTCGAGGCATCGTGCTTCGACGGCCACTACATCACCGGCGACGTGACGACCGAGTATCTGAGCAAGATCGAACGGGTGCGGCTCAATCTGGCGTCACAGTCGGACCGTGATGCGGCCGGCGAAGGCAACGACCGCTCACAACTACACCTGCATTTGGCGGTTGAATGAGCACGCAGCCCATCGGCGAACGTTATCCATGAACGATTTTCTCCATCCGCACGACGGGGATCTGCAAGGATTGTCCAGCGATACGCTGGCGGTGCGTGCCGGTACGCGGCGCACGCCGTTCAACGAGCACTCTGAAGCGTTGCTGCTGACTTCGAGCTTTTGTTTCGACAGCGCGGCGCAGGCCGCCGAGCGCTTTGCCGACTCCGAAAACAGCTTCACTTATTCGCGCTTCACAAATCCGACGGTATCGATGTTTCAGGACCGTCTGGCGGCGCTCGAAGGCGGCGAGGCTTGCATCGCGACCGCTTCCGGCATGAGCGCTATCCTGTCAATCGTATTGTCGGTGCTGCAGGCCGGAGAACACATCGTCAGTTCCCGGAGCCTATTCGGCTCGACGCTCGGTATGTTCGCCCAGATGCTGCCGCGGCTGGGCATCACGACGACGTTCGTCGACCCGTCCGACCTGCAGGCCTGGCGCGACGCGGTGACGCCCGCCACGCGGATGTTTTTCGTGGAGACGCCGTCCAATCCGCTCACCGAGGTGTCGGACATCGAAGCGGTGAGCCGGATCGCGAAGCAGGCAGGGGCGTTGTTCGTCGTTGACAACTGCTTTTGCAGCCCGGCGTTGCAGCAGCCGCTGAAGCTCGGGGCAGATGTGGTGATGCACTCGGCCACCAAGTACCTGGACGGCCAAGGTCGTGTGCTCGGCGGCGCGCTGGTCGGGCAGCGCCAGCTGTTGATGGAGAAGGTGTTTCCGTTCGTGCGCAGTGCCGGCCCGACGCTATCCGCGTTCAACGCATGGGTGCTGCTTAAGGGCATGGAGACGCTGCACGTGCGACTCGAGCGGCAATGCGCCAACGCACTTGAGCTAGCGCGTTGGCTCGAGGCGCATCCCGCGGTGAACCGGGTCTTCTATCCGGGGCTCCAGTCGCATCCGCAGCACGTGCTTGCACGGCGTCAGCAGCGTGCCGGCGGCGCGATCGTATCGTTTGAGCTTAAGGGTGACTCACCCGAGCAGCTGCGCGCCAATGCATGGCGCGTGATCGACGGCACGAGGATCTGCTCGATCACGGGTAACCTTGGCGATACGCGCACCACGCTGACCCATCCAGCGACCACCACGCATGCGCGGATTACGCCGCAGGCCCGAGCGGCTGCTGGTATCACCGAAGGTTTGATTCGGATGTCGGTCGGTCTTGAAGGAGTCGATGACCTAAAGCGTGACCTGGAGCGTGGCCTGAACGGCTGAGCGTCGCCACCGACAGGCCCACGTTGTGCGCCCGCTCAGGCGAGCTTGCGCGACGCGTCGGTTGCCGACAACCATTGCCGGGCAATGTTCCACGCTTCCATTGCGGCGCCGGTCCGCCCCCTCGTCTGCGCCGCGACGATCGCCCCGTCGAACAGCAGCATGCAATGGCGCGCCATGCGTGTCGCGTTGCGCTTGTCGGTTTGCTGCGCAAGCACGCGCGCAATGAAATCGATCAGTTGCTGGCGTTGCTGATCGACCATCTGCATGACATCCGAACCCTTATGATAAAACTCGGCGGCTACGCGTTGAGGCTGGTCAGGCTGCTCGTGTGCCAACTCGGCGGCGGCGGGTTGGCATCGCGGCGGCGCGTGGCCAGATCCGCTGCGACGTCCCCGTGATGTCCAGGACGCTGATGGCGCGGTCAGCGCGATGCAGTCAACGTGCGCAGCACCGCATTGCCTTCGGCAGTTAGCTCGACGTGCGATCCGCTCTCCGACGAATCGACGATGCGCACTAGGCCGGCCTCCGCCAGCGTGGCGACATCCGGCTTGGCAGCGAGCGCGCCGGCTGGCGCGTGCAGCAACAGCAACAGCGTGGCTATCTCATGGTGGCTCAACAGTCGGCGCAACAATGGCTTGCGCGGTGACGGCGTATTGTCGGTATCGGCGTTCATGCGCTGGGTGTCTGCAAGGTTTTTGCAATGCTGGCCGCCGGCAAGGGGATGCCGCCGGGCGGCGATGCCAAATGATGGGGGTTGGACCACGGGTGCCGGCTACCGTTCCATGACGATTGTTTCTGTTCATTGCGGCATTGCGCCGCGTTGGACACGATGCGTGCCGCGCGCTGCGCGACGGGTGCCGCAACGAGACTGCACCTGTCGCAATACGCAGCGCGAAAGCGGCACTTAATGCGAAGGCGATACTCGGAGCGCAACTCGGTGTATCGCGTTGCTGGGCGCTCGTCCATGCGTTGAGCCGGGGTGTTACGCAGCCCGGCTGATGCCGGCGTTGGCCGATGCCCGCTGTGCGGCATCGAAGAACGTGCGTTGCCCTGTGGCGTCACAGCGCGCATACGCTCGATTCACGCCATTCACGACTGCGCGGATCGACGCAGTCGTCAGGTTCGCATCGATGCCGACGCCAAACGCGCTGCCGCATACGCCGGGGCCGGCCAGTTCGGCGATCGCGATGGCCTGCGCGTCAGCGCCCTGCGTTAACGCGCGTTCCTCATAATGCTGGATGTGCAGCGGCGTGCGCAGCGCGTGCATCAGTGCATCGAGCGGACCGTTGCCCGTGCCCGTCAGAATCTGTTGGAGGTCATGAATCTGGACCGTGACGGCGATGAATTCGCCGCCCTCGTGCTTGGACAATTCATGGCCGATGTAGCGCAGCGGCGCATCGTTGCGCGCATATTCCTGCTGGAACAGCGTCCAGATTTGTGCGGCGCTGACCTCCTGGCCGCTGTCGTCGGTGTGCCGCTGTACCGCGGCACTGAAATCGACTTGCAATCGCCGTGGCAGCGCGATGCCATAGCCCTGTTCGAGCAGGTAGGCGATACCGCCCTTACCGGATTGACTGTTGACGCGGATGATCGAGTCATAGGTGCGGCCCAGGTCGCCCGGATCGACGGGCAGGTAAGGGACTTCCCAGACGGTATTGGCCTGCTGCGCGGCGAAGCCTTTCTTGATTGCATCCTGGTGGGAGCCCGAGAACGCGGTGAACACCAGGTCACCAGCGTATGGGTGGCGTGGATGCACAGGCAGTTGGGTACAGGCTTCGGCGGTGCGCGCGATCTCGTTGATCTGCGAAAAGTCCAGGCCCGGATCGACGCCCTGCGTATACAGGTTCAGCGCGAGTGTCACGAGATCGACGTTACCCGTGCGCTCGCCGTTGCCGAACAGGCATCCTTCAATCCGGTCCGCGCCGGCCATGACCGCGAGTTCTGCTGCGGCGACGGCCGTGCCGCGGTCGTTATGCGGATGCACGGACAGGATCAGCGAGTCCCGCCGCGCCAGGTGACGATGCATCCATTCGATCTGGTCCGCGTAGAAATTCGGTGTCCCAATCTCGACGGTGGCGGGCAGGTTGACGATGGCTTTGTGCTCGGGGCTTGGCTGCCAGATGTCGAACACCGCATCGCAGACTTCCTTGGCGAAGTCCAACTCGGTCGCGGTAAAAGTCTCCGGACTGTATTGCAGCGTGAACTGCGTTTGAGGCGCCGCGTCCGCGAGTTGCTTGATCAAGCGGGCGGCCCGCTCCGTCAGTTGTCGTACGCCATGGCGGTCAGTGCCGAATACGATGCGGCGAAATGCCGGCGCCGTGGCGTTGTACAGGTGGACGATCGCACGCGGGACCCCGTACAGCGACGCGAACGTACGCTCGATCAAGTCTTCGCGCGCCTGTGTGAGCACTTCGATTGTCACATCATCGGGGATGTGGCCGCCTTCGATCAGCTCACGCACGAAGTTGAAATCCGTTTCGGAGGCGGAGGGGAATGCGACTTCGATCTCTTTAAAACCAATGGCGACCAGCGTCTTGAACAGACGCATCTTACGCTTGGCGTCCATCGGCTCGAACAGCGCCTGGTTGCCGTCGCGCAAATCGGTGCTCATCCAGATTGGCGCGCGGGTGATCGTGCGCGTGGGCCAGACACGATCCGGCAGCTCGATCGGCGTAAAAGGACGGTATTTAATTGAAGGGTCTTTCAGCATGGTTCGTCTCGCCAAGGGTCGAAAAACATCGGGCCGGCATGGCGACCGGAAGGCATGGACGAACAAGACCGCCGGTCGGTTACCGGGGCCAGGTAGTTAAATCAGGGGATTCAGGGAGGCTTCGTTAATGAAGCTGCCATGAAACGCGCGCAAACAGACCTAGCCCGAACAAGCAGGCTAGTAGTCGTAGCGATAGACGGATCGGTGCGCGGTTCATGTGGACAATGGAATCACAGTATTGCGGCGATGTCAATGATGGCTGGCCTAGCGTCAGCCTGACGTTGCAGCCGGCCAAGTTGTGCGTGCCGAAGCTGCTGTTAAGGCAACTCACTTTTGAGCCATGGCATACTGTTCCTGATTTGTGTCCGCGCCGCCTCAGAGAATTGATTGGTTTGTATAAAGTGGATAATCTCAGCCTTAACCAATGGCCATTGGTGAAAGTGCGGAGCTATTGGAGCGTTCTCCCGAAGCTTGCAAAGAAAGCGCGAGAACGTTGCCGCATCCACGCCATTGAGCAGACTTAACGCCTGCTGCCACACCCGCTGCGCCAGCGCATTATCCAAATTATGGAGATGGATATCGAAAAGCAATCCAAGCGCCACCTGCTCACGCTGTGCCGCGGGTACGCGCGCCAGCTGGGGCTCAATTAGCGCGAACTCCTGCGCACGTAGTTCGGGCGGCAACCTATAGAGTCCTTTTAGGAAACACTGCGGAGATCCCCACTCCTCGTCTGGCAGCGATAGGGCGGCTCCCCACTGATCGTCGGGCAGCGATAAGGCCCAATCGCGCAGCTCTGCGTAGATCGTGAATTGCTCCGCTGGCGGCAATCTCCAAATTTTACTCGCCAACGCGCCGACTGATGTGCCTTGATGAGACGGTGGCAGCTGCCGGGCCCGTTCGCGTAAAGCCGCATGCAGTTCAGGAATGTTCACGCGCCATTCTCTAGGTTTAAAATAAAATAATGCTTTGCACAATACCGGAATCAAGGCCGCTTGCTCAGGTATGCTTAACGATGGCAACCGAGAGAAAAGCGCCTGATAATACCCAAGAAACGCGTCGAATGGGCAAGTCCAGCTAGTCGCTAATGCGTATGCCAGTTCTGGCCAGAAATTTTCTTGTTCGGGCCCGCGCTGCGCTGCCATTGCGTGAACAAAGTCGAACAACTCCTGAAACTCGTGCCCAGACAATGCACGGTTATCGAAAAGATGACGTAACGTGAGCAGCATTACCCTTTGTATCCGCACGCCGTATTCTGGAAGGCGGTCCGCGGCCGAGAACACTCGCTTAAACGCGTCGACGCGCTCGGCCTGCGGCAATGTGCGCAGACGCCGGCGCAGCGACTCAATGGGCCCGACCTGCTGCGTTGGCTGGTGGAGCGTGCGCTCCATCTCATCGAGCAGCTGGTTGACTGACGCCAAGCTCGTGGCTTGGTTAGCACGTTGCCAATAGTGCCAGACAAGCCGCCGGTCATACATTGAACGATACGTATGGCGATCGATTGCCGAGAAATGTCCTATGTCTTGAATGGGCACGTAGTCACCGATCCGCTGAATCACTTCGGGCGGTAGGTCCTGATAGGTGGTGGGCCCGGTGGCCGACCTGCCAGCCAGGGCACCGCTTGACGGCGTCAATGGCGGCGGCGTCGAGTCGGCGGGTGCCGGGCAGGCTGCCAACGCGCACAGATAGGTTTGCTGGTTGTTTAAAGCGGCGTTTAGATCAAAGTCCATTAGCAAGCTCGGTAAGAGGTCAGATACATGCAACGCGAAGCGATGCTGCACCATAAAATAGTCGAAAGCGAACAGATAGTCGATCTTCGCCCATTGCGTGTCACTCATCAGTCTGCGCACCATCCTGATTCCCGTTGAGAATCAAAATGGAAACACATTGATTGTGTGTTAACGACCCCTAGTGCTTGCCGGCATGGCGGCGTCGCCGGATCACGTCCAGGAATGCATGCAGAATCGGCGTATCGTCGTCGCGCCGATACAGGCAACTGAGTTCGATGTGGCGCATGCGTCGCGACTGCAACGGCCGGTAGGTGACGCCCGGCAAGCGCAGGTTGGCGGCAGAAGCCGTGGTGATGCAGACGCCGAACCGGCTGGCCACCAGCGCGATGCAGGTCACCACATCCTCCACCTCCTGTTCCACCCGCAACGTCACACGTGCTTGCTTAAAGGCGGCCGCGATTTCTTGGGCGAGCCCATGCACGGGCGCGTTCGGGTATAGGATCATCGGCTCGCCGTCCAGGTCGCGCAGTCGTATTCGCTCCTTCCTGCATAGCGGATGACCATCGTACAGCGCGACGAGGTACGGCTCCTCGAGTACTTTCTCGACGGCAATGTCGTCATCGTGTGGCACCAGCCGGTTGAAGCCGATCGTGATCCGGCGCTCGCGCAGCGCATCGAGCTGCTGGGCCTTGGTCAGATTGTGCAGTCCTATCTTAATCCGTGGCCGTTCGGTATGAAAGGTGGCGAGCAACTGCGGAATCACCTGCAGGACGCCGGAGCTGAAGATGCCCACGTCCAGTCGTCCGATCAGCCCCTGGCCGGCGAGTTGCGTCTGCTCGGTAGCTCTTTGGGCTAGCGCCAGGATGTTGGGCACTTCGGCGAGCAGCGTGCGTCCCGCCTCAGTCAACTCCGCGCCGCGCGCACTGCGCACGAACAGCGTGACGCCCAGCTGCGCCTCCAGGGCATGGATATGTCGCGTCAATGGTGGCTGCGCAATATGCAGACGCTGGGCGGCGCGTCCGAAATTGCGTTCCTGTGCGACTGCGAGGAAGTACCGCATTTGCTTCAGATCCATCGTTCGCATCCCGTTATGTCATACCGTTTTGGTATCGTAACGTAAAAAAACAGTATTGGACGGTATGTCCGGCGGTTGGCAAGATCGTTACCGTGTTGGCGCGTCCGCGCCTGGTGGGCTCAGTATTTCAAGGGAAGTTCGATGCCAATCGTACATATCTCGCTGGTCGAGGGCCGCAGTGAAGCAGCGGTCAAGGCTTGCGTCAAGGCGGTCGCCGTCACGGTGCACGAGACGCTTGGCGCACCGCTGCAGAGCATTCGTGTGTATGCAACCCAAGTGCCGGCCGTGCACTGGGCGATCGGTGCGCACACGAAGGACGAAGCGGCTGCGCAGCCGGAGCGGAGGGCCTGACATGACGCCCCAACAGATCCAGCAGGCGGCCGCGGCACTGCGCATGGCGGCCAGCAGCGGCGAGTACATTGCACCACTTCGTGACACCTGGCCGTCGTTGTCGATCGATTCGGCCTATGCAATCCAACGTGAGAACACTGAGTGGCGTATCGCGCGCGGGCAGCGCGTGATCGGCTGCAAGATCGGCCTCACGTCGGTCGCGGTGCAGCAGCAACTCGGCGTGGACCAGCCCGACTTCGGCATGCTGTTCGATGACATGGCTTTTGGCGACGGCGAGCCGATTCCCACGTCGGTGCTCGCGCAACCAAAGGCCGAGGCCGAAATCGCGTTCATCATCGGTAAGGATATTGAGACGGTTCGTCCCAGTCATGTGGACGTGCTGCGCGCCATCGACTATGCGTTGCCGGCGATTGATATCGTCGGCAGCCGCATCGCGAATTGGAATATCCGAATCACCGATACGATTGCCGACAACGCGTCGTCGGGGGCTTTTGTGCTAGGCAATACGCCGGTAAGCGTTGCCGCGTTCGATATGCGGTTGTGCGGCATGGTGATGGAGCGCCGCGGCGAGCCGGTGTCGGTCGGCGCAGGCGCCGCATGCCTGGGCAGTCCCGTCAACGCACTCGTGTGGCTCGCCCGCACGATGGCGGCCTTGGGCACGCCGCTCAAGGCCGGCGACCTAGTGTTGTCCGGTGCGCTCGGGCCGATGGTCCCGATCGTGCCCGGCGACGTTGTCCAAGCTCGCATCAATGGTGTTGGTTCCGTGCGGGCAGTTTTTGAACGTGATTCGAACGAGGCCCATCGATGAGCTTCATTACTGAATACGCCACACTGCTCGATACGGCGGCGCGCGACGCGCACGAGGTCGAGCAGTTCGATCTCGACGCTCGTCTGTCGTTGGAGGACGCCTACGCGATTCAGGCCACGTCAATTGCGCGGCGGCTCGAGCGCGGCGAGCACAGGGTGGGCGTGAAGATGGGTTTTACGAGTCGCGCGAAGATGCTTCAGATGGGATTGTCCGACGTGATCTGGGGCAGGCTGACCTGCGCCATGCAGCTCGAGGAAGGCGCATCGGTGTCGTTCAGGCGCTTCGTGCATCCGCGCGTGGAGCCGGAAATCGCATTTCTGCTCAAGCGGCCGCTGGCCGCAGATGTGACGGCCCCTGCGGCGTTGGCCGCCGTGGAGGCGATCGCGCCGGCGATCGAGGTTATCGATTCGCGCTACAAGAACTTCAAGTTCACGTTGCCCGAGGTGATTGCTGACAACGCCTCGTCCAGTGGCTTTGTGATTGGCGCGTGGTGTGATCCGCACATCGACTTCTCGAACCTGGGCTTGACACTGAACATTGACGGACAGGTCAAGCAAGTCGGCTCGAGCGCGGCATTGCTCGGCCACCCGTTGCGTTCGCTGGTGGCGGCCGCGCGCTTGTCCGCGCAGGCCGGCGAGCCGCTGCAAGCCGGTTGGATCGTGATGGCGGGTGGCGCGACTTCGGCCGAGTACATCGCGCCGGGTCAGTATGTGTCGATCGACATCGAGCGGCTGGGTAGCGCCGGATTCCACGTGGCCGACTAAGCGGCGCATGTTTCGCAGCGCGCGCCACTTAGCAAGAAACCGTACGATTGGAGCACAAGCATGACGCAAAAGGTGAAGGTCGCCATTATCGGCTCGGGCAATATCGGCACCGACCTGATGATCAAGGTGATGCGCAACGGCAAGCACCTACAGATGGGTGCGATGGTGGGCGTCGATCCGCAGTCCGACGGGTTGGCGCGGGCTGCGCGGCTCGGCGTAGCGACAACTGCGCGGGGCATCGATGGATTGCTCGAGCTGGATGTGTTTGACGACGTCGACATCGTGTTCGACGCGACGTCTGCCGCCGCGCATGCGCGGCACAATGAGATCCTGCAGGCCCATGGCGTGCAGGTGATCGACCTGACGCCAGCCGCGATTGGGCCATTCGTGATTCCGGCGATTAACCTGCAGGCCGAGACCGCGTCGAACATCAATATGGTCACGTGCGGCGGCCAGGCGACAATACCGATCGTGGCGGCGGTCTCGCGCGTAGCTAAGGTTCACTATGCGGAAATTGTTGCGTCGATCGCCAGCAAGTCCGCGGGACCCGGCACGCGCGCGAACATCGACGAATTCACCGAGACCACGCGCCGCGCGATCGAGTCGTTGGGCGGTGCCACGCGCGGCAAGGCAATCATTGTCCTCAATCCGGCGGAGCCGCCGCTGATCATGCGCGATACGGTGTTTGTGCTGTCCGAGCACGTCGATACGCAGCGGGTCGAGCAAAGCATCGAGCAAATGGTGCAAAGCGTACAAGCCTACGTGCCGGGATACCGGCTCAAACAGAAGGTCCAATTTGATGAGATTGTGCCGCAGCGTCCACTGAACGTGCCCGGCATCGGACTCGCGCATGGTCTGAAGACGTCCGTGTTCCTGGAGGTCGAAGGCGCGGCGCACTATTTGCCGTCGTATGCCGGCAATCTAGACATCATGACATCGGCCGCGCTTGCATGCGGCGATTTGATCGCGCGCCGCCGCCTCGACACGGGCATGGCGCGCGGCCATCGGGAGACCGCACAATGAGCCACACCGGCAAGAAACTGTATATCTCCGACGTGACGTTGCGCGACGGCAGTCACGCCATACGGCACCAGTACAGCGTGGAGAACGTGCGCGCGATCGCGGCCGCGCTGGACCGTGCCGGCGTGGACAGCATTGAGGTCGCGCATGGCGACGGGCTGCAAGGCTCTAGCTTCAACTATGGATTTGGCGCGCACAGCGACGTTGAATGGATCGAGGCCGCCGCGCAAAGCGTGACGAGGGCCCAAATCGCCACGCTGCTGTTGCCTGGCATCGGCACGATCCACGACCTGCGCAATGCGTACGACGCCGGCGCACGTATCGTGCGCGTGGCGACGCACTGTACCGAGGCCGATGTCTCGCGACAACACCTGGAGTACGCCCGGGAACTGGGCATGGACCCGGTCGGTTTCCTGATGATGAGCCACATGACCACGCCGCAGAAGCTGGCCGAGCAAGCGCTGCTGATGGAAAGCTATGGCGCGAGCTGTATCTATGTGGTCGACTCCGGTGGCGCGCTCGGCATGAACGACGTGCGTGACCGGTTCCGCGCGCTGAAGGAGGTGTTGCGTGCCGATACGCAGACCGGCATCCACGCGCACCATAACCTGAGTCTTGGCGTGGCCAATTCGCTGGTTGCGCTCGAAGAAGGATGTGACCGCATCGATGCGAGCCTAGCCGGAATGGGTGCCGGGGCGGGCAATGCGCCGCTCGAGGTATTCATTGCGGCTGCTGACAAGCAGGGCTGGAACCACGGTTGCGACCTGTACCAGCTGATGGACGCAGCCGATGACCTGGTGCGGCCGTTGCAAGACCGTCCGGTGCGCGTCGATCGCGAAACGCTTGCGCTTGGCTATGCCGGCGTGTATTCGAGTTTTCTGCGTCATGCTGAGGTGGCCGCTCAGAAGTACGGCCTGAAGACCGTTGACATTCTGGTTGAACTTGGCCGCCGCAAGATGGTGGGCGGCCAGGAGGACATGATCGTCGACGTCGCGCTTGATCTTCGCTAGGCCTGCGTGGGCCGGGGCCGGACCGCCTGGCTTTGCCGAGATGCCGGGGCCAATTCACCTGGACTCACCGCGATGCCGGTGCCTGAGCCGGCTTGGTGCGCCGTTTCGCGTCCTTCTTCATACCCATACGACGTGGCGTCTGGCGCGGCTTGCGCTGTACACATGGGTGGCAAGTGCCGTTGTCGATTGCACGACGGGGAACGACGTGCAACTGGACAGCGCGCGCTACGACTCGGCTGCCGTCGACGTGGGCCGCAAGTTCTGCGCCGCGTATCAGGCAGCCACTGGTGAGCGGATTGGCGCCCGATGGTAGGCGGCACTCTTCAATGGTGGATTCGGCCCCGACTCGCGCAAGACCTACTCGGCAGAGCAGGGCCGTAGCCGTGAGGTTTCAACCCAGCACGGTTTGGATGAGGCCGCGCGCAACGAGCGCAATTTCTCCGTTACCAGCATGAGAAGTGACCAGTCCGAAGCTAGCTAGCCGGCTACGGTGATGCCGGTGCGCTGAACGTCGATACCAGCGCGCCATCCCTCGTTCGCCCGTTCCAGGGACGAGGTGCACGGCCAGCTTGATTCGAGAAACAAGGGCAACATCCCGAGGCGGGCTGGGGCCTCGGATGAGAATGTGCATGGCTGGGTCAGCCCGGACGAGAAGGTCGGCCCAGGGCGGGTGAACCCAATGGGCGCTGTGGAAAACATGGAGGTCCAGGATGTCACGGACTACGGTAAGAAGGTATTAGACAAGATCACGGGCGGTGATGGCACTGTCGATGGCAAAAAGCTCAACGACAACATGAAGCGGGAAAGTGCGGCCGATGTTCCAATCAATACGATGGTGAAGAAGGACTTAAAGAGACAAGGGCGCACGCTCCCATTTAGCTTACATAGAATTCGAGTTCTCCTTTCGTCTTAGGTAGGAAACAGATTTGTTAAATGACAAAATATCCTTTATCTACCTATTTGACAATGATATGGCTCACTATAGGCCGATCTTGACAGCACACGGCAAGGTGGGGAACAGGATCTGGACGAGGCGGTGCAGATCGTCGAATGGATGAAGACACATCACGCGCACGAGGTCGCGGGCCTGCATGGACTACCGCAAAAACGACCGGCCGCCGGAGCTGTTTTGGAAAGCATACCGCAGTGCGCGCGCCGCGGGATTTCGCACCCGAATGGGCGCAGGAGTGCTCGCGACTTTCCGATGTGTTGCACGAGGCGCTTGCGTTGCCGCGGCACTGAACAGCTTAGCATCTCGGCTGGCCTCGCTCTTGCGAAAAAGCCAGTACCTGATGTCGGGAGCGTTTTTTTCTGAACGTCTCACGCCCCTGTTTGTCGCGTCTCAAGGCGACGAATACATCCTTCGAAATATCCAGACCAATCACGGTAGCTATGCAACTCATAAGGATTCCTTTTCTCATACTGGTTTGATGCCGCTCGTTATCCGGCTAGGCGGACTATGCCGCTGTGGTTCGGATGGGTAAAGTCCATTGCATTATGATAGCTGCAGTGCACAACTAATCGAATCAAGTAGTTAAAAAATGCAGCCCTGGTAGCAGTCGCACCTGATAAGCAATTTTTCACCAAGGTAAGCCGGGTAAAGGTTATAGGCCGCTGGCGTACAATATGGCCCGAGCCTTGACGGTACCTCAATACGTGGGGGAGGGGCGAATCACGTATCTCAAATCGAATAAATCGTTGATCTGAAATGGAGATGGATTGATGGCTGTTAGCGCGACACCCCTTGCGACATATTCGCTTTCTTCGGAGCAAAAGGAAATTTGGCTCGCGCAACAGTTTCATCCAGACAGTCCAGTCTACAACATTGCCCAATACACATTGATCGAAGGCGCGATCGATCCGGCTGTGTTTGAAGCCGCAGTGTGCCAAGTCATCGGCGAGGCGGACAGCCTGCGCTTGCAATTTGTCGATAGTAGCGAGGGGCTGCGGCAGACAATGGGCTCCCCCGCATGGTCGATGCCGGTGTTGGATTTCAGTGAAACGGCTGATCCTCATACAAGCGCGCAAGACTGGATGCGCGCCGAGTGTGAGCAGCCGGTGGATCTCGTGCAGGGCCCACTCTTTTGCTATGCGTTACTGAAAGTCGCTTTTGAACAATGGATTTGGTATCAGCGTTACTGCCATATCATCATAGACGGCTATGGCACTGTACTCATCGCGCAACGCGTCGCGCGGGTGTACAGCGCAATGCGCGCAGGCAAGGAGCCCGGGCCGTGTGTGTTTGGCTCGATTCTGCCGCTGTTGGACAGCGATGCGCAGCAGGTGCCCACTCAGCAAGAAAGAGACGAAGCGTATTGGCTCAAGCAATGTGCCGATTGGCCCGAGCCCACGACGCTGGTGAGCCGCGCCGCACCACTCTTGCAGCATCGGCTGCGCCAGACAGCTTACCTGCCGACTCAGACGCTAGGCGACTTTACGTCGGATACAGGGCGGTTAGCCCAGCTTCTCACCGTTGCGCTGGCCGTGTATGGGCATCGGATGACCGGCGTGCAGGATGTGGTGCTGGGCTTGCCAGTGACGACTCGCTTGGGCGCGGATCGGTACATCCTCGGCACGCTGGCACATGATATCCCGCTGCATTTCACAATGCAGCCGGGAATGAACTTGTCGTCATTGCTGCAGCAAGCTGCGCAGCAGATCCAGCGCGGCTTCCGATATCAACGCTACCCAAGCGAGGTGCTACGGCGACGATTAGGGCTGTCTCCAGGACAAGCACTATTCGGTGCCACGATTAATGTGATGCCGTTAGACTACGATATGTCGTTCGATGGGTATCCGTCGACGAGCCATAATCTGCTCAATGGCCCGATTGACGATCTGGTGCTCGACGCCTATTGGGCGTCGGGCAGTAGTCAATTAAGGATCGACTTTAACGCGAATCCCGCATGCTATACGGTGGAAGAGCTCGACGCGCTTCAGCGTCGGCTTGTTCGGTGCGTGCATGCGCTGGCTGCGAATGCCACGCAACCGATTGGCCGGATCGACCTGCTCGATGCTGAAGAGCGGCATCGGCTGCTGGTTGAATGGAACGCGACACGACAGGATTATCCATTGCATCGGTGTATTCACCAATTGTTCGAAGCGCAGGTGGAGCGCACGCCGGATGTGACGGCATTGGTCTATGAGAATCAGACGCTTAGCTATGCGGAATTAAACGATAGGGCAAACCAACTGGCGCATTACCTGCGTACCTTAGATGTGGGTCCGGAAGTCGTGGTGGGACTATGCGCCGAGCGCTCGCTTGAGGCAGTCATTGGCCTATTAGGCATTCTGAAAGCGGGCGGTGCATATTTGCCGCTGGATCCAAGCCATCCTGCCGAGCGCTTAACGTCTATGTTGCGCCAGGCGAGCGTCGCGGTCTTGGTGACGCAATCCCATCTTGAAGCGAGGCTGCCTGAGATCGAGGCACGACGTATTGATCTCGATACGGATTGGGCCAAGATTGCCGCGTGTCCCAAGACACGACTTGACAGTGGGGTAACGGCCGAGCACCTTGCCTACATTATTTATACGTCAGGTTCGACAGGTCAGCCTAAAGGGGTGATGCATTCGCATCGTGGCGTTGTCAATTATTTAAGTTTTCTGACTCGCCATTACGCCATCACGTGTGCGGATACTATTTTAAATATTACGGGTCTTGCCTTTGACCCCTGTGTGCGCGACTTGTTTGGTCCGTTGATAGCAGGCGCGCGCGTGATCATCGTGCCCAATGAGCAGGCGAAAGAGCCAGGCCAATATATATCGGTGATTCGCGAAAGGTCCGTGACGAAACTGTTGAGTATCACGCCAAGCCTTTTGCGTAGTCTTTGTGAAAGTGTACCGAAGGGTCCCATTGCATCCTCGTTGAACACTATCTTGACCTCTGGTGAGCCGCTAGAGGCGAGTGTATGTGAACAGGTGCATAAGGCGTTTGGCCTTCAAGTAACAGTGGTCAATCAATACGGTCCAAGCGAATGCACGATGGCGTCAACGTGGTTCAAGGCCGACG
>NZ_JAHKSP010000045.1:0-1359 GCF_021733735.1 Mycetohabitans sp. B2 | reverse complement strand
GCAGGGTCATATATAGCGTGGCGCCTTCACGCTGCGCCAGCGCTTTAAGTTGCGTGGCGAGCGCGGCCGGCACATGCACTAACACGCCATGGCCCTGTCCACTTGGCACGGCAGGCCGCGGCCGGTCAGTCGGCAGCTCGAGCGCGGCGGGCGCGCCCGACAGTTGCGCGCGCCAGTAATTCAATTCCTGCTCGAGTGCTTGGTCCTTGAACCAGGACCGCTGCCAGAGCGCATAGTCGGCATACTGCACGGGCAGCTCGGATAGGGGCGAATCTTGCTTTTGGCTGAAGGCGGTGTACAGCGCTTCGAGTTCCTGCATCAGCACGCCCATTGACCAACCATCTGAAATAATGTGATGCAGTGTCGCGCTTAGCACATGGCTATCGGGCGCAAGCCGCAGCAAGGCAAAGCGCGCCAGCGGCCCCGTAGTCAGATCAAACGGCTGTTCAGCGATGGCTAGCAGATGACGCATGACGTCTTGTTCAGTCACCTCTTGTGGTACCAACTCCACCGCCCATGGCGAATGGACGACCTGCACGCCGGTCCCCTCAATGGTCTCGAACCGAGTACGCAACGTTTCATGGCGCCGCACGATTTCGCTGAGCGCGGCTTCTAGCGCAGCGATATTGAGCTTGCCTGTCAAGCGCATCGCGATTGGTATCTGATACGCAGCGTCCTGCCCTAGCTGGTTTAGAAACCACAAGCGCTCTTGCGCAAACGATAGAGGCAGGGTGGCAGGACGCGTTTGCGTGGTCAGTGCTGGGATGTTGAGGTCACTGCTTTGCCGCAATGCGTCGAGATGAGGCGTGAGCTCAGCGATAGTGGGCGCTTCGAGCAAAAGACGCACCGGTAATTCCACTCCCAACGCCTGCCTGACGCGAGCTGCCACGCGCATCGCCAACAATGAATGGCCGCCCAGTTCGAAGAAATTGTCGTCGATGCCCACGCGTGGCAAGCCGAGCACTTCGGCAAACAACTCGGTTAGCGTTTGCTCCTGAGGCGAACGTGCAGCACGGTAGCGCTCGGATACAAAGTTTGGCGCGGGTAGAGCCTTTCGATCCAGTTTGCCGTTAGGCGTCATCGGCATGGCTTCCAGCTTCACAAATGCCGATGGCGTCATGTAGTCGGGCAAGCTGCCTTTGAGGTGTGCGCGTAGCGCGGCAGTATCGATTGCGTCATCACTGACGAGATAGGCAACCAACCGTTTTTGACCTGGCTCGTCCTCTCGTGCCACCACAACGGCTTGTTTGACATCGGGGTAGGCAAGCAACTGCGTTTCAATTTCTCCCAACTCGACGCGAAAGCCGCGGATTTTGACTTGATGGTCGGTGCGGCCGAGATACTCGAGCTGGCCGTCTG
>NZ_JAHKSP010000044.1:0-21572 GCF_021733735.1 Mycetohabitans sp. B2 | reverse complement strand
GGAACGCGACGCAGCAAGACTATCCGTCACACCAATGTATTCACCAGCTATTTGAAGCGCAAGTGGAGCGCACGCCACAGGCGACAGCACTGGTCTATGAGGAGCAGACGCTCAGCTACGCTCAGTTGAATGCGCAAGCGAATCGCTTGGCACATCAGTTGATTGAGCTGGGTGTTGTGCCCGATGCACGAGTGGCGATCTGTGTGGAGCGCAGTCCCGCGATGGTGGTGGGGCTATTGGCGATTTTGAAAGCGGGCGGAGCGTACGTGCCGCTGGATCCGGCGTATCCAGGTGCGCGGCTCGCGCATATTCTCACGGATGCGGCACCGGACATTGTGCTGGCCGATGCGGCGGGCAGGGCGGCGCTGGGTGAGGCGGCCTTGGCTCATCGCACGGTGCTGGACCCAAACACGCTGCCGAAGCAGGCGGACACGAACCCCTCGTTGCCTGCGCTGACGTCCTGTCATCTTGCGTACGTGATCTATACATCCGGTTCCACTGGCATACCAAAAGGTGTTTTGGTCCAGCACAGTAGTGTAGTCAACCATGGAATAGTGGTGGCGCAGCGACTTGAACTGAGTTCGCGAGATCGCCTTTTGCAATTTTCTTCGTTATCTTTCGATGCATCAGTCGAAGAAATTTTTTGCACTTTATGCTATGGCGCAACGTTAGTTTTGAGAACGGATGCTTGGCTGGCAGACGCCAAGCAATTTTGGGATTTTTGCGAAGCAAACCGCGTAAGCTTGGTAGACCTACCCACTCAGTTCTGGGCACAATTAATTCAGGAAAAAGTTGCTGTTGCAAACAGCGTACGTGCGATTCTCATTGGCGGAGACACATTAAGCGTATCTGCACAAAGTGCATGGTTAGCAGGAGGCCATCAGGCGCGCTTATTGAATACTTATGGTCCGACTGAAACAACGATTATCGTTACGATATATGAAATAGTAGGTGATAGTGATCACTGGCGCTGCATCGGTCGTCCGATCGCAAACACGCAGATTTATCTATTGGATAGCTACGGTCAGCCGGTACCGTTGGGCGCGGTGGGTGAATTGTATATTGGGGGTGCGGGTGTGGCGCGTGGCTACCTGAACCGCCCGGAACTGACCGCCGAGCGCTTTGTGCACGATCCGTTCTCTCGAGATCCCAACGCGCGGATGTACAAGACGGGCGATTTGGCGCGTTATTTACCCGATGGCAATTTAGAGTTTCTGGGCCGCAATGACCATCAGGTGAAGATCCGGGGCTTTCGGATTGAATTGGGTGAGATCGAGGCGCGCCTGGTTCAGCAGCCGCAGGTGCATGAGGCGGTGGTGCTGGCCATGGGCGAGGGCCAAGATAAACGCTTGGTAGCGTATGTGGTGGCCGAGCCCGATGAGGCGTTAGCGGGCACCTTTCGTACGCATGTAGCGGCAACGCTGCCTGAGTACATGGTGCCCAGCGCGTTTGTGCGGCTCGATGCGTTGCCGCTTACGTCCAATGGCAAGCTGGATCGGCGTGCGTTGCCGGCACCGGACGCGCAGGCGTTTGCGCACCAAGCGTACGAGGCGCCGCAGGGCGAGTGCGAGACCACGCTGGCCGAGATTTGGTCCGAGCTGCTCGGCGTGGAGAAGATCAGCCGACACGACAGCTTCTTCGCTTTGGGCGGGCATTCATTGCTCGCGGTGCAGATGATCAGTCGGAGCCGCACCGCTTTGGGTATCTCCATTCCGATGCCTGTCCTGTTCGAAGCACCGACCCTTGCCGTGCTAGCGCAGCGTGTATCGGCACAAGAGAACGTGCAGGATGAGTCCTTTGCTGTGCTACTGCCGATTCAACCTCATGGCGCCCGACCTGCGCTTTTCTGTGTCCATCCTGTCACTGGGCTAAGTTGGCACTATCGAGGCCTGGTGAGTCATTTGGAGGCAGATCAACCGGTCTATGGTCTACAAGCTCGTGGACTCGATGGTGGCTCGCTGCCTGCCGTCACGATCGAAGCGATGGCGATAGACTATATTCAGCAAATCCGCCGTATTCAACCATGCGGGCCTTACTACCTGCTAGGTTGGTCATTTGGCGGAAAAGTGGTCCATAGCATGGCAACGCAGCTTGAACAACAGGGTGAGCGGGTTGCGTTGCTAGCGGTGCTCGATGCGACGCCAGATTATGTGCAATGGGATAATAAGCCAGAGATCAACGAAGACGATTTTTATCATCTGTTTGTACGCCACGCTGCAGGCAGTCTGTCGGAAGCCGGCCGCTATTTGTGGGAGAAAACCCGTGCAGTGCTGCAAAATAATATGCAGCTTGTTCAACGTTTTTCGCCACGTATTTACAGTGGCGATATGTTGTTTTTCAGGGCGACAATGGCACGAGATGCATTGACTCAACCCATTTCACCGGAGGTATGGCAGCCTTACGTAATGGGTAATATTGAGGTTTACGACATTGCCTGCCAACATTACGACATGGAGTTGCCCGCGCCTACTGCACAGATTGGTTGCATTCTAAGACATAAACTGAATGTGCTACAGGCGGCATGATTAACACTGCCGCTCTGGACCTGCCGGTCGAGTCAGTGCGTGAATTGGGCTGAGCATGGCTACTGCCAGTATGGGCCTGATTGGGTGGCGCAAGGGGACAGTTCCCTTGCGCTCCCACGGACAAGTTAGAAAATGAGTAGGCATATTGTCGGTAGGCGGTGGGCTTATTGGCCGCTCGATGGTACGCCAGATCAACCCATTCTAAATCGTAGCCTAAGGCGTGTCTCTACCTCCTGATCAGGCATCGATTGAGCCCGCCACCACTGCACGCAAGCTTCAGCTAGGCAGGATACCGAATCGATCAAATGAATGCCTCGGATTCCCGCAGGCACCACCATTGGCAGCTCGGTGCAACCTAGAATCACAGCGTCGGCGTGCAACGCACCGCATGCCGCCAGTGAGCGGGCCAGTTGAGCCGACGCGCCGGGAAGATCGCCTGCTTTGCTCAGGGAGATGGCGGCACTTGTTAGCTCGACGATCTCATCGTCAGGTTCGATGAGATGCACGCCGGCATCATTCAATGCGTGATCGTACAATCGATAACGGATCGTGGAGCGCGTGCCTAGCACGATTGCGCTCCCTGCCCCTGAGAGCGCAGTTTGCCGCGCGGTCGCGGAGATCATATCAATGAACGGAATCCGCAAAGCCGCTGCGAATTCATCGCGCCAGTAGTGAGCGGTGTTGCACGCAATGGCGACGGCGCCGCATCCCGCGCGCGCTAATTGCGCAAGACGCGCATGGATCATTGTCGGGACAATCGTGTCGCCGTTCTCGATTGCAGTGGAGCGGTCCGGAATTTCTGGACAGGAAAGCAGTAGAAAGGGGACATGGTCTTGATCGACCTGCGCACCCGCACGTTGAGCCAGTAGCCGCAAAAAGTATGCGGTCGCCTCGCTGCCCATACCTCCTAAAATGCCAAGGCGATCTTTTCCAAACGAAGCATCCGTCCTCATCTACCCATCCTTAAATGTCGACGCCGTGACGCTTGACGACAGTCTTTATCCTGACGCCCCCAAACCTCTTGCAAAAAAATGAGCGTTCGTGCTCGGCGTACCGGCATCTAACTTTAAAAAGCTATGGCGTTTAGCTCCGGTACCACCTCGCACGCGTACGGATCAGTGTTTAACTCACTGTGCTTAGTTTCTGCGCAATGATGGGGCCAATTTGGGCTAACGGTTCCGGTTGCATCATCGCGCCATGCTCGCAGTCGATGGAATGCATCTCAACATGGCCTTTTACGTAAGCCTGCCATGTTTCCGGCTCTGGCCGAAAGCCTGGTTTCTCCAATGCTGCTTTGATATGCAGCACATCCCCTTCGAACGAAGAGCGAGGAACATAACGCTCGATCATTTGAGGTGTTTTTTCAAAGAAATCCAAAATGCTATCAAATTGACGCTCATCTAATGCGGCATAGAGGCTACCTCCTTGGCGAAGAATCTCCCGACGCTCGTCGAAATCGAGGGGCGTTTTTTCTGAACTGGCTGAATCGTATCCGACCTCGGCAAGCAGATCGGCAATCATGTCCTGTCTGGCAATCCGTCGCATGGGCTTGTCTCCTGTCCTAACGTAGCTATCCAAAAGTGTCAGTAAGGCGACGTGCTCGCCTTTCTTTTGCAGAAGGCAAGCCATTTCAAAGGCAATCAGTCCCCCCAAGGACCAGCCTACCAGTTGATAAGGACCGCTAGGTTGAATACGGCGGATTTGCTCAACGTAATCCAAAGCCATTTCTTCAATCGTTTCCGGAGGCGGCCCTGAGGTCGAAAGACAGCGTGCCTGCAAACTGTAAAGGGGATACTGTCGATCGATATATCGCAAAAGTCCGGCATAGCACCAACCCAGTTCTCCCGCCGGATGGATACAGAACAACGGGGGGCGATCTCCGTGAGATCTGAGCGGCAATACGACTTGGAATAATGAGTCGAGGTCGGTCGGCTTGTCTGGCTGCTGGCTGAGACCTGCTACGGTGGGCGTTTCAAACAAGTTTCGAATGGACAGCTCCAAGCCGAGCGTGGTGCGGACACGGTTGATCAACCGTGCAGCCAGCAACGAATGGCCTCCTAGTTCAAAGAAGTTGTCATCGATACCGACGCGTGCGACGCCCAGCACCTCGGCAAATATTTCGCAAAGCACCTGCTCTTCAGGGGTGCGCGGCATGCGTGCTGTTGCCGTCACCGTCATTTCCGGCGCTGGCAGTGCTTTGCGATCGACCTTACCGTTTGGTGTCAGCGGCAAGGCATCAAGCACGACGAATACGGCCGGGATCATATAGTCCGGCAGCTTCTGACTCAGGTACTGTCTCAGTGTAGCGGGCGTAATCGTACAGTTTGCTGATGCTACTAAATAGGCGACCAAGCGTTTGTCTGCTGATCGCTCGTCCTCCCGTGCGATGACCGTCGCTTGTGCCACACTGGGGTGACTAGCCAGCGCCGCGCTAATTTCTCCCAACTCGACGCGAAAGCCGCGGATTTTGACTTGATGGTCGGTGCGGCCGAGATACTCGAGCTGGCCGTCTGCTCGCCACTTGGCCAAGTCCCCGGTTCGATATAGCCGCTCGCCTTGGCCAAAGGGGTTAGCGATAAAGCGCTCGGCGCTCAGCGCGGGTTGGTTGACATAGCCTTGTGTCAGACCCGCTCCCGCGATGTACAACTCGCCGGCTACACCACAGGGCACTGGCTGCAAATACCGATCAAGCAGATACACGCGCGCGTTGGACAAAGGCCGGCCGATCGGCACGATACCGCTTGCCTGACGCACGGCTGCAAACCACGTGGAGGTCATCGTGCATTCGGTCGGACCATACTGATTGACCACATGGATCTGCTCGCCCAGCGTCTGGTGCACTTGCGTGCATAAATCCGCCTCAAGTGCTTCGCCGCTTGTCAAGATCGTGTGCAGCGTCGGGGTCGTTTGCGGGCCGTCAGCCACTTGGCAGACGCTGCGCAGCAAGCTGGGCGTGATGCTGAGCAACTTCGTGACGCCGTGCGCGTTGATCGCGCGCACGTATTGATGTGGCTCTTTGGCTTGCGCTGTCGGGATCAGCACGGTCCGCGCGCCTGCCACGAGCGGGCCGAGTAGATCGCGCACCGACGCGTCAAAGGCGAGGCTAGCTACGTTGAGCACGACATCGGCCTCAGTGAGGCGGTAGTGGCGCACCAGGAAGTTCAAGTAATTGACCGCACCGCGGTGCTGGGACATCACACCTTTAGGCTTACCCGTTGAGCCTGACGTGTAGGTGATATAGGCCAGATTGTGCGGTCTCACGACACTGGTTGGCCGTGTTGAGGGCTGCGTGGCGATCTGGGCCCAGCTTGTCTCCAGCACCACGGTCTGAGCCTGGGTGGCGGGCAACAGTGGCTCAAGATGGGGCTGCAGCACCACTGCTGCGACTTGTGCATCCTCCAACATATAAGCGATGCGTTCAGCCGGATAACTTGGATCCAGGGGCAAGTAAGCACCCCCTGCTTTCAAGATACCCAATAAGCCCACGAGCATCTGTAGCGAGCGCTCGGCACAGAGGGCCACGACAGCCTCGGGTCCTACGCCGATGGCACGAAGACGATGCGCAAGCTGGTTGGCCCGGCAGTCCAACTCGGCGTAAGTCATCTGCTGCGTTTCGAACACCGCAGCGACTGCGTTCGGCGTGCGTTGCACCTGGGCTTCGAATAGCTGGTGCAGGGTGGGCGCAGAGGCGAAGTCAGCGGCCGTGTCATTCCACGCTGTGAGCAGTTGGTGGCGTTCTGTGGTGCTGAGCAGCGGCAGTTCGGACAGGCGCTGCGTCGGGTCGGCAACCACCGCCTCGAGCACGTTGACCCAGTGCTGCCCCAACCGCTGGATCGTCTCGGCGTCAAACAGGTCAGTTGCATATTGCAGCCAGCCTTCAATGCCGTCCGATGTCTCGCCAAAGTACAGTGTTAGGTCGAATTTCGTGCCGAATGTGTCGAAGTGAACCGGCTCGGCGATGAGCCTGGGCAAAGCCAAGTTGGATGCCGACAGATTCAGGCCATTGACCATGACTTGTACAATTGGCGCGCGTGACAGGTCTCGTGCGGGTTGCAAGACTTCCACCAGCTTTTCAAATGGCACGGCCTGGTACGCATAAGCTTCTAACGCTGTCTCCCGCATCTGGGCCAGCAATTCGCTGAAGCGAGGATTGCCCGACAAGTCGGCACGCAAAGGCAGGGTATTAATGAAGAAGCCTATCAATTGTTCGGCTTGGACCTGCGTGCGTCCTGCGATGGGTGAGCCCACGACGATGTCATCCTGTCCGCTCCAGCGACTGAGCACGACTTGGAACGCGGCGAGCAGGGTCATATATAGCGTGGCGCCTTCACGCTGCGCCAGCGCTTTAAGTTGCGTGGCGAGTGCGGCCGGCACGTTCACTGCAAGGCCGTGACCCTGGCCGCTTAACACGGCGGGTCGAGGCCGGTCGGTCGGCAGTTCCAGCGCGACAGGGATGCCCGCCAATTTTTGGCGCCAATAATTCAGCTCCCGCTCCAGCGCCTCGTCCTTAAGCCATGCACGCTGCCAAATCGCATAGTCGGCATATTGGATAGGCAACGGTGGTAGTGGGGAGCGCTGGCCCTGGATAAACGCGCTGTACAGTTCATTTAATTCCCGTGTGAGCACGCCAATTGACCAGCCATCAGAGATGATGTGGTGCAATATGATGCTCAGCACATGAACATGGGGGGCAAGCCGCAGTAGTTCGAATCGCGCCAGTGGGCCGGTAGCCAGATCAAACGGCTGTTGAGCAGTCGCTTGCAGATAAGGGACAAGCGCTTGCTCATCCAGATCGCGTGGTGCCAGTGTCACCGTCCATGGTGCATCGATCATTTGCACGCCAACGCCATTGCGCGCTTCAAACCGCGTGCGCAACGCTTCATGGCGCCGCACGATTTCGCTGAGTGCAGCGCTCAAGGCTTGTACGTCCAATGGCCCCGTCAAACGGGTCGCCATCGGTATTTGATACGCATTGCCTTGCCCTAGCTGATCCAGGAACCATAGACGCTCTTGTGCGAAAGACAAAGGCAGTGCATCGGGCCTCGGCTGAGCCGTCAGCGCGGGGATGGACACGTCGTGGTTTTGCTGCATCGCCGCGATGCGAGGGGCCAACTCCGCCACGCTTGCAGCCTCGAACAACGTGCGTATCGGGATCTCGACGCCTAACGTGGCGCGGATGCGGCTGATCAGGCGGGTCGCCAGCAGCGAATGCCCACCCAAATCGAAGAATCGGTCATCGATGCCCACGCGTGGCAGACCGAGCACTTCGGCGAACAGCTCGGCCAACGTTTGTTCTTGCGGCGAGCGTGCAGCTCGGTAGTGCTCAGAGGCAAAATCCGGCGCCGGTAGCGCTTTGCGGTCGAGTTTGCCGTTGGGCGTGAGCGGCAAGTTGTCTAGCAGCACCATGGCGGCTGGCACCATGTAGGCAGGCAACTCGGAGGCCGCGTAGCGACGAATGGCTGCAAGCTGATCGAGCTTAGCGGGGTTATTCGCATGGGCGCCAGGCGCCTGGTTAGCCAGCGCGGGGGAGGGTAAGTACAGGTCGGTGAGCGTGGCGTGAGCCGCTTCGCTGGCTTGAACGAGCAAGATATCCATGCACGCTTGCGCGTCGCTTGACCAAGTCGCGGCAACCCAATAGCCGCACGTCTGGCCCAACGCATGGAAGTCGTCGGGCGTTAGCCCCTCTGCCGGCGTGCCACTGGCTTTGAGTTGATGCTGGACGGTGGCAATATCGCAGCCGCGCTCGAGCGCGTGCATCGCCTCGATCTCTCGTTCCAGGCGTGCGTTGGGCACGCCTACGATACGCAAGCGTGCGGGACGTTGCGTGTTCAGGTGATCTTCCAACGTGTCGAGATCGGCGAGCTGCTGGCCCCAGTACAACTGCGGCGCTTGAGCGAGCGAAAGCGTTCGAATAGGCTCTGCCGCCTGTTTATGCAACACCACTTCGTAGCGGTAGCGGCTCAGTTCATTTTCATACGGGCCTCGCTTGAGTTGAATATCGACCGCGGCGATGGTGTCAATCGTATGCGGCAGCGAACTAAAGAACGCCGGTGCGAGTAACAGTTCTTTTTCCGCGAGTAATGCCTGCTCGATACGTCGGCGTACGGTGGAGACGTCGTCGACGGCAGGATTGGCTTGATGCAACTGCACGGCGCTGACAAAGCAATTCAGTAGGCTGAAGTTGCGCACGTCGCCGACAAAAAGCACACCACCGGGCGCAAGCAGTGCCATCGCTTGGTGCAGTACGTCTTGCAGATAATTGGCATTGGGAAAGTACTGCACCACCGAGTTGATCACGATGGTGTCGAAATAGCCTGACGGCAGTCCTTCGGTGACATGGGCCGCCTGCGTACGTAGTTCCACGCGCGAGGCTAATTCTGGATAGTGCGCCAGTTGCTCTCGGAGTGCCTCGATGGTGGGCATCGAAAAGTCCGTGCCCCAATAAGCTTCGCAATGCGGTGCCAGATGGGCGAGCAGCAGGCCGCTGCCCACACCGATTTCCAATAGCCGTCGAGGTTTGAGCGCTTGGATCCGTGCGACTGTGGCTGTTCGCCATGCCTGCATGTCGGGCAATGGGATCGGGCGCCCATCATAACTGCTGTCCCAGCCGACGAAATTCTCGCCAAAAGCACTGGATGAGTGGCTGCCGTAGTGGGTGTCGTAGATCGTTTGCCATTCACCGACTTGGCGCTCTTCAGTGGCGGCATTACGCTCGGCAGTCGTTTTGTCGAGCGTGACATAGCCAACCAGTTGCGCGTGGCCTGGGCGGTCTTCGCGGGCAATCACTGCGGCCTGGGCGACGGCTGGGTGGCGGCACAGTACGGCCTCGATTTCGCCAGGCTCGATCCGGAAGCCGCGCAACTTAACTTGATGATCGGCACGGCCGAGGAAATCCAGTGTACCGTCCGCTCGCCAGCGAGCCAGATCGCCGGTGCGGTACAAGCGCGCGCCTGCCGGGCCAAACGGTGCGGCAATGAAGCGTTCAGCCGTTAATGCGGCACGATTGAGATAACCGCGCGCGAGCCCGATGCCACCAATATAAAGTTCGCCCGATACGCCGACTGGCACCGGCTGTAGATGCTCGTCTAAGACGTACAACTGGGTGTTGTCAATCGGCCGGCCAATCGATGACGCGACTTCGGTGACAGCCTCATCAGGTGAAAAACGTCGCATCGCCACGCACACCGTTGCCTCGGTCGGCCCATACGCATTGGTCATGTGCCGTGCTTGCGACCATTGTTCGACAAGGTGCGGTGGGCAGGCCTCGCCAGCCACAATCAAGTGCGAGCAGGTGGACAAGCTGTCGGCGGGCAGGGCGGCCAACGCGCTGGGCGGCAAAGTGGCGTGGGTGATCGCTTGGTCCGAGGCGAGCTTGGCCAGCGCGTCTCCTGGCAACAACTGTTCCGATCGCCCCAGGACCAACGTGGCGCCTGACAGCAGCGACATGCACATTTCCCAGAAAGCAGCATCAAAGCTCAATGACGCGAACTGTAGGACACGGCTGTGCGGGCTCAGCGAGAAGCGCTCGATTTGGGTGGTCGTTAAATTATGGCTGCCAGCATGCGTGACCACAACGCCCTTCGGTTTCCCGGTTGAGCCGGACGTGTAGATGACATACGCGGGATGGCGGGGAACGAGTGGTCGGCGACGATGGGTGTCGCTCGGGTTGGACTCGGATCGTTGCGTCAGCGCGGCGCAGATAGCCGGATCATCCAAATGGAGAACCGCGGTGTACTCGTTGGGTAAGCGCTTAGCGCTCGACGCATCGGTGAGGACGCGTTTGGGCTGCGCGTCCGTTAGCATGAAAGCCAGTCGTTCACACGGATAGTCCGGGTCGAGCGGCAGATAGGCGGCGCCCGCTTTCAAGATACCCAGCAACGCGCTGATCATCTGCGGCGAGCGGGGTAGCGCGACGGCGACAATATCCTCTGGGCCAATGCCCTCGGCAATTAAATAATGCGCAAGGCGGTTGGCTTGGGCATTGAGTTCAGCGTAGCTGACGTGTCGATCCTCGAAGACCAGCGCGATGGCATCAGGCGCTTTGGCCACTTGCGTCTCGAATAGCGTGGGCAGCGTGGCTTCGCAGATTGGTTGCGCCGTATCGTTCCAACCGGTTAGCAGTTGTTGCCGTTCAGTCGTCTCCAAAAGATCGATTCGGCCGATCGGTTGCGCAGGCGCGTCGGCGATGGCCTCCAACAAGCGAGTGAAGCGGCGGGCCAATTTGTCCACCGTGTCGCGATCGAATAGGTCAGTCGCATATTCGATCAAGCCTTCCAGCCCGTGCGCGCTGCCATCTGGACTCGTTACTTCATCAAAGCTGAAAAATAAGTCAAATTTAGCGGTAAAAGTATCAATGGGTTCGGGGACCAAACGCAGGCCAGGCAGGTCAAATGGCTGCACAGCTGTGTTTTGTAATACCAATGAAACTTGAAAGAGGGGGTGATGCGCGGTCGAGCGGGTTGGGTTGAGCCGTTCAACCAGCTGTTCAAACGGTGCGTCCTGATGGGCATAAGCAGCCAGGCAAGTTTCGCGCACGCGCTTCAGCAGTGCATTGAAGCTCGGGTTACCTGACGTGTTGGTGCGCAGTACCAAGGTATTGACGAAAAAGCCGACGAGATCATCCAGCGCTTCATCGGTACGTCCAGCAATGGCGGTGCCGATTGGGATGTCGTTGCCTGCGCCCAGACGAGTCAGTAACGCCGCCAATGCAGCTTGCAATACCATGAACAAGCTGGCTTCGTGCGCCCGGGCAAGGGCTTGCAACTTGCTGTGCAGCGTGGCATCGATGCGCATGGCCACATAGTCGCCGTGGTAACTGGCCACAGGCGGTCGTGCCCGGTCAAACGGCAGCTCCAATCGTTCTGGTAGACCGGCCAATGTTCGCTCCCAGTACGCGAATTGACGGCCAATCATGCTGTCCGGATCATGCTCGTTACCAAATAACGCCTGTTGCCATAGCGTATAGTCGGCATATTGCACAGGCAACGGCGTCCAGTCCGGCGCCCGGCCTTGGAGCCGGGCCGCATAGGCGCGGCCCAAGTCGCGGGCGAGTGGCGCCATTGACCAGCCATCGCCAGCGATGTGGTGTAACAGTAGCAACAGCACATGCTCTTGCGCATCGAGCCGAAACAGCCAGGCGCGCAGCGGGATTTCGCGTGACAGGTCGAAAGGGTGAACGGCTGCTTGGGCCAGCCTTTGTGACAGCGTTTTTTCTGTCACCTGAACTGTCTCCAAGGTGAGCGAGGCGGCTTCGGCAGCGATGATCTGTTGTGTGGCGGCACCGTCGATCTCGTTGAAGACCGTGCGTAAGCTTTCATGCCGGGCTAGCAGGTCATTCAACGCGGCCTGCAAAGCATGTGTGTCCACCGTGCCAAACAGGCGTAACGGCAACGGCATGTTATAGGTGGCGCTGGGCCCCTCGAATTGGTGAGTAAACCATAAGCGGCGCTGCGCGAAGGACAACGGTAGTGCGGCGGGACGGGGCTGTGGACGCAGAGGCGGCCGGGCGAACGCGTTGGGCGTAAGGCGCTGCGCCAAGTCGGCGACCGTCGGGGCTTCAAACAACGTGCGAATGGCGATATCGATGTCCAATGCAGCGCGAATGCGGCTGATCAAGCGCATCGCCAGTAGCGAATGCCCGCCCAGATCAAAGAAGTTGTCGTCGATGCCGACGGTATCCAAGCCCAATACCTCAGCGAACAGGTCAGCCAGCAGCGTTTCTGCCGCGGTGCGTGGCGCCTGAGCGTTGTTTGAGCTAAAGTCGGGGGCCGGCAACGCCTGGCGATCGATTTTGCCGTTCGCCGTTAGCGGCAGCGCATCGAGTTCGACGAATGCGGCCGGCATCATATAGCTAGGCAGTATTTGGCCTAGATGGGATTTCAGTTCGACGGGCGTGACCGTGTGGCCGGCTGCCGTGACCCAATAGGCGACGAGCTGTTTATTCCCCGGACGGTCTTCGCGCAAGCTCAGCGTGGCTTGGGCAATACCCGGATACTTGGCCAGCACGGATTCGATCTCGCTAAGCTCAATACGGAAGCCTCTAAGCTTGATTTGATGATCAGCACGACCCAGGTATTCTAATTGACCATCCGCGCGCCAACGCACGAGGTCGCCCGTTCGGTAAAGTCGAGTTCCTTGTTCAAATGGATTGGCAATGAAGCGTTTTGCCGTCAGATCAGGCCGGCCCAAATAAGCCCGTGCCAATGCCGGTCCGCCAATATAAAGCTCGCCGGTGACGCCAATGGGGACCGGCTGTAATGCGTGATCGAGCACATAGACGCACGTATTGGCGATCGGTCTGCCCAGCGGCGGTGTCTCAGACGCGGCTAGCTGGGTCGCGGGCCAAGCCAGCGCATTAATGACACCTTCAGTCGGGCCATATAAGTTATAAAGCGTGGCGTTCGGGAAGGTTGTCTGGCATGCGTGCAACACGGCGCTTGATAGCGCTTCAGCGCCGCATAGGATGAGCCGCAGATGTCGACAGTCGGCCACACCTTCAGTGGCGCAAAGCTGTTCGAGCATCGCTGGCGCAATGTCGATCACGCTGATATGTTGCCGTGCCATCAAAGTGACAAGACGGCTTGCGTCCATCTGTATGGTCGGATCGGCCATCACTAGGGCGGCACCCGTCATCAACGGGATAAATATTTCTTCTATGGACGCGTCGAAGCTCAGCGAGATTTGCTGCAGACAGCGATCGCTCGATCGCAATGACAGTAGCTGTTGTCCCGCATGCAGACGGCTCGACACAGCGTGATGATCGACCATGACCCCTTTGGGCCGGCCAGTGGAGCCGGAGGTGTAGATCACGTAGGCCAAATGATGCGGGCTGGCGCCGCTTTGCGGCGCATGGTGTGGGTGGGCGGCAATGCGCTCCCAGTCGGTATCCATGCACACTCGCTGCGCCCGCATGTCGGGTAGTTGCGCTTCAAGATGCGATTGTGTGATGAGTACCGGCACGTTCGCATTGCCCAGCATATAGGCGATTCGTTCGGCAGGGTAATTCGGATCGAGTGGCAAATAGGCCCCGCCTGCCTTCAATATGCCCAACACGCCGACCAGCATGTCGATAGAGCGCTCAATGTATACGCCGACGACCACTTCGGGGCCAACACCGAGTGTACGTAGATAGTGCGCTAACTGGTTCGCGCGGGTGTTGAGTTCGCGATAGCTACACTGCTGTTGCTCGAAAACAATCGCCACGCCGTGCGGCGTTTTATCAGCCTGTACCTCAAATAACTGGTGCAGCATTTGAGCTTGCGCATCGCCGATAGCGCCATCGTGTGCCGGGGACAAGGGCGTCGCGTTCCACGTCTCGAGCAACAGTGTGCGCTCGTCAGCTGGCAGCACGTTCAGCTGCTGGACGGGCAGATGGGGTGTGTGCTCGAGTGCCGAGGCCAGGCTTTCCAACGCCTGTTGCATATAGCCACCTATCCGATCGGGATCGAGTGGCTGCACGGCCTGGGCAGTCAGCCTCAGCGCGTGGCCGCGATCTTCCACTGACAATCCGAGTGGATAGTTGTCACGCTCTTGGGTGCCCAGGAATTCGATGCCGGGCGTGGACTGAATCTCGCTGGGTAACACCCCTTCGTGCACATAGTTCAGCAGCGCGCTGAATAGTGGTGTACCGGCGGGCACGCTACTACAGCGTTGCGCGAGTCCCAGTGATGCATGTTCATGTTCAAGCAGTGTGGCCAGGCGGGCATGTGTGTGACGTACACCGTCTTGAACGCTGTCATCCACATCCACGCGAAGCGGCAGCGTATTGATGAACAATCCCATTGCGCTGTCAGCGCCGTCGCCGGCGTGCATGCGCCCGAACAACACGGTGCCGAATACCACTCGCTGCTGGCCCGTTGCCCGCGCGAGCACCTGCGCCCAAGCCAGATGACATAAGCTGGCCAGACTCACGCCCAGCTGCTTGGCTTGTGTGCGCAGCCGATCACTCAGGTCCTGTGGCAGCATCCGGTGCGATTCGGTCACATGCGTGCCGTCGCGATGCACGTCGGTTAACCCGAACGGCAACGTGGGCTCGTCTACATCGGCAAGCATGTCGGTAAAGAAGCGCTTGTGCTCACTTTCGCTGATGCCCAGGCGCGCTTGCGCCACGAGATTACGAAAGGGTCGCGCGGGCGGCAACGCGTCGCCTCGTCCTTCGAGAAAAGCCTGGACTTCGGTTTGCATGATCTCCTGCGTCGCATGATCACCGATGAGATGATGCAGCAACTCGAGCAACAGCCAGCGGCCATCGCCATCTTGAGCGATGATGAAATGCAGGAGTGGGGCTTGGGTTAAATCGATCCGATATTGGCTAGAATCGAGGCGTTGTAACAGTTGCTCGATGACTGGTCCATCGTCCGGATTTAACTCAAGTTCGGTAACGGCCAGCGATGCACGACGCCAAACCACTTGAGCGGGGACGGACAGTCCTTCCCAGACGAAAGCGGTGCGCAAAATATCGTGGCGATTGACGACCTGCTGGACCGCCTCCAGATAGCGATCCAGTACTTGCCGGTTGGCAAAAGCCATTTGGGTGGTCAACAGATACGGATCACTGTTAGCCGCAAGCAAATGGTGAAACAGCATGCCATCCTGCAATGGCGACAATGCATAAATATCCTGGATATTTGCCACGCCTCCTGGCACCTGTTCGACGATCCGGTCGATGTCAGCCTGAGTGAGATCGATGAGCGGCAGTAGCGCTGGTGTCAGCGTCGTGGTGTCGGGCGTGATGCGATTGGGTGGCACGCCCACTTCCCGGTGCTGACCCAGAGCGTGCGCCAATACACTTAGGGTGGAGGCTTCAAATAGTGCGCGTACGGAGAGCGTCAGGCCAACGCGGCGCAAGCGGTCGATCATCTGCACGGCAAGCAGCGAATTTCCGCCGAGTGCAAAGAAGCTGTCGTGCCGACCGATGTGCGATAGGCCTAATAATTCAGCCCAAATCGTTGCCAGCACCGTTTCAGCTTCGCCCTGCGGGGCTTCATACGCTTGACGAGCAAAGGCATCGGCGTGCGGCGCAGGCAACGCACGGCGGTCGAGCTTGCCGCTCTGGGTCAGCGGGAACGCATCCAGCCGTACGAACGCGGCGGGGACCATGTACTCGGGTAGGCAGGTCAGCAGATGCGCGCGCAGCGTGTTGGCAAGCTGTTCACCGGACTCGGCTATGACATAAGCAACGAGCCGCTTGTCACCGCCGTCGCCCAACGTTAGCACGGCAGCATCACGGACTTGCGGATGTTCGCGCAGACGCGTCTCGATTTCGCCTGGTTCAATTCGAAAGCCGCGGATCTTGATCTGGTGGTCATTGCGTCCGAGAAACACCAGATTGCCATCAGGTAAATAGCGAGCTAGGTCGCCGGTTTTGTACATGCGGGCGTTTTCGACATCGCAGAATGGATCCGTGACGAAACGCTCGGTGGTCAACTCAGGGCGATTCAGATAGCCACGTGCCACACCCGCCCCGCCAATATACAACTCGCCTACTGCACCCAGTGGCACCGGTTGACCGTGCGCATCCAGTAGATAAATTCGCGTGTTGGCTAGTGGCCGGCCAATCGGGACCCATTCGCCGTTGAAACCTTGCAAGCCACACCAAACGGTTGAGCAGATGGTCGTTTCGGTGGGACCGTAAGCGTTGAATACCACCGCGCCTTGACGAACCAAATTTCGAAGCAGTGTCGCACTGGGGGCTTCGCCGCCTAAAATCAGCGTCACAGGGGTGCTCAAATAAGGTAAATCGTCGCCTGCTTGCAGCAGTGCGGGCGGAATGTCCGCGTACGTGATCGCGTGCTTTTCTAAATAACGCCACAGTTCATTGCGATCATGGCGCGCTGTATCGGGCGGCAAATACAGGCTTGCCCCACTATTCAATGCGATGAACGTCTCAGACGTATTGACGTCGAAACCGAGCGAAGCAAACTGCAAGATCCGACTGAATGGGCCAATGCCAAAACAATCGATCTGAGCCTGAACAAGGTTGACGACACTCCGATGTTCGACCATCACGCCCTTGGGGGTGCCGGTCGAGCCGGACGTATAGATCACGTAAGCCAGATGACTGGAAAGGAGTTCACGCACATGCGGATTGGTCGCTGCGCGTTCTGGCAACACATTAGGATCGAGTATAGTCCGTGATGCGAGAGCCGCTTGACCTAGTGCGGCCTGACCTGCTGCATCGGCGATCACAAGTTTGGGTGCCGAATCGGCCAAAATATGCGTCAGGCGCTCAGACGGATACGCTGGATCGAGTGGCACATAGGCGCCCCCTGCTTTCAAAATCGCGAGCAGCCCCACGACCATCGCTGGTGAGCGTGCCACGCACAAGGCTACGCGCGTGTCCGGCTGAACCCTTAGTTCAATCAGCCGGTGCGCGAGGCGGTTGGCTCGCGCATTCAGCTTGGCGTAAGTGAGTGCCTGGTCTTCGTCAACTAACGCAATGGCATCCGGTGTACGCTTGACTTGCTCTTCAAAGACTTGATGAATACATTGATGTGCCGGATACGGTGTCGCTGTGGCGTTCCAGGTGTTAAGCAATGTTTCGCGTTCGGCCGGCGGCAACAGATTCAACTTGCAAACGGGCGTCTCGGCGTTGTTTGATGCTGCGTCGCATAATGCTTGTAAATGTTCGCTGATGCATTGAACGCGGCGTGCATCCATACGATGGGTATCATAGATCCAGCGAAAAGCGCCATCGCCTTTGACCTGGAGCGTCAGTAAGGCGCCACTGGCCTGCGTGTCGCAGGCAAGCTGTGATGGTGCTTCATCGGATAGCACGGACACTGCTACCTGCCAAGGACGGGCTGCATGCAGCGCGGGTAGGCTACGTAAAGCAGGATGTCGGACGACCAAATCGCGCACGAATGTATGGTGCTGTTCAAGCCGTGCGTATTCTGCTTCGATGGCGTGACAAACCGAAGCAAAAGGCTGATTGACATCCACCGCGATTTCCATTGGCACAACAGGCGATAGATCGGCAAGCGTCTCTGGTTTGTCGTTGGTTTCGCTGACGCGCCAACCAATCTGAAACTGCGCTTGCTCGGTCAAACGGGCTAGATAGATCGCCAGCACGCTCAGCAACACCGTCAGTGACCGCTTCGGCTCGCTTTTTCCCAGCAATGGCGGGCGCCATGCGCTGATCGCCCATTTGGGCTCAAGCGCACGCTCACCTTGTTCAAAGGGCAGTGGCAAAGGCTGCAGGCGAGCTAGTCGCTCCTGCCAGAACGATTCACTGGATGCGAGCGCCTTGCGAATGTCTGGCGCTCCCCCAGTGTTACCTTGATCGTCGAGCAGAGATGGATGATTCGCGTCGTTCTCGATAAGAGAGTCGAGTTTAGCCGTTTGATCGTTCATATCGATGCTCTACGTGCAAAGGGAAGAATATGGGGTAAACAGACAACCTGCCGCTTTCTTTGGCATTCGGTAGCCGATCGAAATAAAGCAAGTCATGCTGCCGAATTGGCAGCCATGCTGTTGGCAACGGAGAGGCTAGTTAGGCGCGTATCGGCGCCATCTGCCAGTGTGTCGGTGGCTGAATCGGACATCACGCGCCCGCCTTTGAGCACAATGAGACGGTCCGCCAAATGAAAAAAACGGTCATCGTGGCTAATGACGATCAACGTCTTGCCTTGCTGCTTGAGTTGTGGCAGCAATGTTAAATAAAAATGTTGGCGAAAACGAGGATCCTGATCTGCAGCCCATTCGTCAAAAAGGCACACTTCCCGATCTTCGGCATAACATTGCAACAATGCCAGCCTTTTTCGTTGCCCTGTTGAGAGACTGGTCTTTGAAAGCTTTCCCTGATCCACTGAGAGTTGTTCGTCTAATTCCAAATCGCGCAACAGCGCACGGATTTGCGCATCAGGCAACGCATCACCTTTCGCGTCAAGCACATCAGAGAACAGAAAGAAATCACCAAAAACGCTGGAAAAACGCTCCCTATATGCGCTCGATCCATAGGGAACGGGTTGTTCGTCCAAGCAAAGTCGCCCCGAGCTGGGCGGCAACAGGCCACACAGCAAGTGTATCAATGTGGATTTGCCGCTGCCGTTATCGCCCACAATAAATACCATTTCACCGCGGCGAATACTTAAATTAAATGGTCCAATGCCTTCACCTACCTTGCTTTCAGGATAGCGATAGCAAAGATCTTGTGCATGGATAGACTGCCATTTCGTATCGGTGTGCGACGTCGTATGCTCATCAGCCGTGACGTCCTGCGAGCGCAGATCCAGCCCGACGCGTTCAAGATGACGCAAGCTGCTCAAACCGGTGCTGACAGGCTGGCCAGAATGAATTAAAAAATTTAAGGGCCCTACGATAAACAGCGCACCGATGACAAAGCGCACAATCACATCGGACGGAAGCGCAAATGCGGCATAGCCCAGGTAGACCACCACAAACACGGTACCGTATGCCGAACCGGACGACCACGCCTCATTGAGGTTCCAGCGCAGATGAACCTGTCTCATCAACCTTTGCGCTTGCTCAATCGCGGGCAGCAATAGCACGTCATAAAAATGGTTGGCACGTGCTCGACTTAACAACATTTCCTTTTTGCCATCTGCAATCGCGTGAAAATGTTCAAACAATGCCTCTTCGCTGCGCCGCATTGCGTCAAGTGGTTTGCGAGTGGATTTGAGCAAGAATGCTGAGATTGCAAGCGGAATAGCCAGTCCTACCAGCAAGACAAGAAAGAGCTGAAACGACAGCGTGATTAAATAGATTGAACAGACTAGCACCAAGATAACGTTATAAGCGAGATGGGGTGCAAGTATGACCAGTGGACTAATACGGGTGATATCCTCGATCAAAACGCCAAATACGGTCGATTTATGGCCAACCAATTTGCAATAATCAACATCGATGAATTGTTTGGATAAATCTTTACGTAATTGGCCCACCAATCCGCTACTGAGCTTTGCCAGAATGATTTGTGAAACACCATTGACTAGACACAGCGCACCGAACCATCCCAGTGCCGTCACAAGGCAAACCCAATTGGGTTGTGGCAATCCTTGCGTTGCCAATCGATTGATATAGGCGAGCAGGCCGATCGTCAGCATTGCACCGGCAGACGAAAGGATCGCTGTGGCGAATAAGGGCCGGAAATACCGCTTCAGGTATTGAACCATCAACATCAATATCTTCCTTTTTCGCAGGCGGCGTTGCACTGTTACAAATTTTGCGCGATAGACCTCCGACTACGTCCGCCTTCGATGACCTACCCGTGATCACGGTTAGTGTGCTTGTCACATATAACAGGAATCCTGCGCCCCAAGGGGGGTCGTCCAGTTTTCGTAAATTTTATCGGCCACCTTTTCCGTGATGCTGCCTTGTCGTCCTTTTTTATATTTCATTATCAGCATATGGAGATGCGTGACGCCGTCATCGCGAGCAGTCTTTTTCATTTGGGAAACGACATCTTCGCCGTATCCAAAAATAGTGTTGAATCTGCCGACAAAATCATCATAGGGAATGGGCTGTTGGTCTAGAATAATCTCCACCGCTCGGCCTGGCAAATGATTCTCGAGAATTTCATATAGTTTGAATGGCTTATTCGCATCTCCCGGCGCCATCGTGACTATCTGGAGCATGCCATCGTTTGTTAAGTATTGATCGATATTGGATAGTATCTTTTCGGCAAAATCCATTCCATAAATGCCGGCTGCGGAATTGACGTAGTAATCGATTCCGGGTGGCGTAGGCTCGAACGGCGGGTTAGAGCAAATGAAATCGAATTGCTTATCCTTGACGGATTCGAAAATATTCGAAGTACTGCCATCCCGAATGTCGAAATTCTTATCGATATGGTTGAGGATGGCGTTGTATCCGGCCAATATTTTTGCTCTTGGATTGACATCCAATCCAACACAAGAGGTAGCGCCATTGAGTAGGCAAAAAATGCTCAATACGCCCGAGCCAATGCCGATGTCTAGGACGTTTGCATGTTCTATATCTTCTGGGGACGTGTAGTCCATAAAAAATAACTGTTCCGGCTGTATAGGAAGGACCTGATCAGCATGGGGATAGTGAAAGGCATCCGTCACGACCTTGATTGGATAGGGCGACGACAATAAATTATTTTTCTCGTCATTTTGACCATTCAAGCCATGATGCATTGAATTCCACTGGGCTATCGGCAAGCAGTCAGCTATTCGATGCTGACTTGTCGCCTGGTCATGGTTTTTCGTGATGAAAAAAATACATTTTTCTTCGTTTGTGTGGTGCATAGCGATGTTCCCGTATCATCCTGTTGTTGATCTGGCGATCAAACACTTGTTTATCTAACGACAAACCGATCGCCAATAAACAAAGCATCAATGGCCGTTCCTTGGAACGTCTTGATGGCATCCGATGGTGTGCAGACAATCGGTTCGCTATCGTTGAATGAGGTATTGAGCACCACGGGTACACCGGTCATTTCAAAGAAATGCTGGATTAGTGCATGAAATTTAGGGTTGCGCTCTCGACTGACCATCTGCACACGGGCGGAATGATCCTTATGCAGGACCGCTGGGATCGATGCTTGGCGATCTGGTTTGGCCGGGCAGGCGAACAGCATCGAGTGGTGGCTCATCGACGCTTGGCCGAGCTCGAACCAGTTGGCTGCTTCTTCAGCCAGTACGCTGGGTGCAAGAGGGCGAAATTCTTCGCGGTGCTTGACCTTCACATTGAGCATCTCACGCATCGACGCGCTGCGGGGATCGGCCAGCAGTGAACGGTTACCCAGCGCGCGTGGACCAAATTCCATGCGGTCTTGGAACCAGGCTACGATCTTGCCGTCAGCGATCAGCGTGGCCGCATCGCGCGCGGGATCGGCGCTGTGTTGGGGCGACAGACCGGCGTCACGGAATGCGGCATCGATAGCAGCATCGGAAAACGCCGGGCCCAGGTACGGGTTGTCATCCGCCTGGGATGGACGTTGGCCGGAAAGCGAATAATAAAGATGCAGCGCCGCGCCAACCGCTGTGCCTGCGTCATGGGGAGCGGTGGGGACATACATTTGAGAGAACAAGCCGCTTTCCTTGATGACGGAATTGCTGACGC
>NZ_JAHKSP010000043.1:0-111717 GCF_021733735.1 Mycetohabitans sp. B2 | reverse complement strand
GTGTCGTTATTTTATTGCCGTCCCCACGCGCCAGCAAAGTACAGCCTGATTCGCCGATCCCGTCGACGACAAGGATCGCAGCCTGAGCGAAACCAGACGGATAGAAAGTCGAAGCGGCATGAGCGATATGATGCGGAACAAAGACTAATTTGCTGCCAAACTGGTGGTCTAACAGCGCATCGATTGCACCGGGAACTTGCTGGAGCTTGGCAAGGAAAATTTCCTCTCCCTCCGCACTTCCCCAATCACCCGGTAGGCTGAGCGAATCGAGCTTGAATTCACGCTTTCTGAGGGCGGGATCAAACGAGTAGGCGATCCCATCCAAATCCGTGGCTTTTAATCCTGCATGAGAAAGGCAAAACTGTATGCTGTTTTTCGGTAGCTCAGCCGGGCCACTTACACAGGCTTCTTTCGCATGCTTGATTCGGGTGAATCGCTCTTCTTCGACTGCCGCTACGATTTTACCGTCGATGACAATCGACGCGGAAGATTCATGATAGGCGGAATTGATGCCAAGGATTTTCATATCAATATGGTTCAGTCAAAAAGTGACAAAAAAGTAACTTCGCTTATCATGTAAGCGGATCAGCCGCGCCGGCGCTTTGGCTCAATCATCCTTGGCTTCAATTAGGCTTTTGGGCCGCATGTCAGTCCAATGCGTGTTGACATAATCAAGACAAGCTTGGCGTGTATCAGGTCCGTGCACCACTTGCCAGCCTGCAGGCAACTCGGCAAAATTTGGCCACAATGAATGCTGATTCTCGGAGTTAACCAGTACTAAGAAGCTTCCATTTGGGTCATCAAAGGGATTGGTCATACATTAACTCCTTTACTTCCGCTGGTTGATATGGTGGTAGTGCCTAAAAAGAAGGAAAATGAATTCTGACTGCACTGCATATACGCTTAAAACATTCAGACGTTCAAAACACTCAGCTTTACAGCATACGGCAAGCGTGCAACTACCCCTGAGGGGGCGATGGATGCCTGCCTCAGCATGACTTCAAAAATAGTTACCGTAGCGAAACTGACGAGTACGGATCAAGCTTGCATGCAAGACGCCAAAGTAATGGTGATGTAAATGTGCTACGTGCAGCGTAAGCGCCTCACAGTATCTAAATTAAATCCAGCGTCGAGAGGGAAGGAACGCAGACAGGATGGATAGGTATAGCAGGAAGCACTTCGTCATTTCCATTCGCTCCAGACATTACTTTCGTAAAACCAAATCTTTTTTGAGATGCACCTGTCCTGTTAGCAAATCACCTCATGGCTTCATAAACAGCGGATATGTACAGAGGTTAACGGTACTCAGTACCAACTGTCATGCTTGTCTAACGATAAAGTAGTTCAACTATAGAGAAGCTATTCAAAAAAGCCAAGCGCGCAGACCTAATTTAAACCGACAAATTTCGAATCGACATGCACAAAGTTGCAATTTATTGGATGTAATGCTGCATTGATTTATGTTTATTTTCATTTTTGTGAATAATCGTTGTTCTTCAAACAGCGATGACAGGCAAGAGCGCTTCATTCAAGGAGCGAATGTGTGACCAAATAATTTTTCTAGTTGTTGCGTACACACCATGCAGCGGCCTGTGGTAACGCGCATACGATGCTATAACATGCATACGGTGCTAGAAAGCGCATTGTCTGCTTATATTTGATAGATGTAAAGACGGAAGGCGCCATGACTCAAAACGTAGATGCTGCAGACTTTTAAATACGGTAATCGTCTATATTCGATTTTCGACGCCGCCGTCGATCCAGCACTCTGCCCACTATTCACGAGCGTTGACCCTGGCCCACAACCATTTCGTGTCAAACGGGACAGTTCCGGCATGTGCTCAGGCGCAATCCGTTGGATGAACCCATGGTCGGGCCCGGCCGATTCTCCGCGCATTTCCCGCAACGTGGCCTCGATCCCCGCGGGCAGGGCGTGCAGGAGCAGGGTCACCCGCGCAAGCGTTGCCCTGAAGTCAACGACATGCGGGCATTGCGTGCATTGTCGGCACATCGCCGTGCCGCTACACTCGACGCACGCTGAATCATGGAGTCGCATGATGCAATTTCTTGCCCTGTCGCGTTTGTGCACGGATCGTTATTCGGATGAGGACTTTGCCCCGCTGCTCGAGGACGAGGCCCAGCGTGCCCGCACGCTGTACATCGAGGGTTCGGTGCGCCAGATTTGGTATCGCGGCGACAAGCGCGGGGCCTGCTCGATTCTCGAAGCCGATTCCGAGCCGGCGGCCCGCGCGATGATCGAGTCGTTGCCGCTGGTCAAAGCCGGGATGCTCGAACTCGAGCACTTGGTGCCGCTACTGCCGTATCGCGGATTTGGTCCGCGCTGAGCATGAAGGACAGTCGAATGGACGACCCGAAGCTCAAGTCGAACAGTGCGCGTACCGCGATGGGCGCGCACGAGCGCGTATCGGCGGCGGCCGCGCCGGTGCAAGGCACCACGATCCATACCGACGCGCAAGGACTGGTGGTGGGCGAAACGAGCGTATCGTCGGCCGGCTTCGAGGTTCCGGTCTATTTTGCGAAGCCCGGTTCGGGCGGTGGCTTGCATCCGGTGTTGCTGGTTGTGTCGGAAGTATTCGGCGTGCATGCGCACATCGCGGACGTATGCCGGCGCTTTGCTAAGCTGGGCTATCTGGCGCTTGCACCAGACCTATTTGCGCGCCGTGGCGATGCTTCAGCGTACCAGACACTGCCTGAACTGATGCGCGAGGTGGTGTCCCAAACCGCCGATACCCAGGTGATTGCCGACCTCGACGCGGTCGCAGCGCATGCCGGTGTGCTGGGCGGGGACGTCGGTCGGTTGGGTGTCACAGGTTTTTGCTGGGGTGGCCGTATCACATGGCTTTATGCGGCGCATAACGCGGGCGTCAAGGCGGGCGTGGCATGGTACGGTCGGCTCGATGGCGACGTGATGGACTGCACGCCCGTCCATCCGGTCAGCGTAGCTTCCCGACTGTACGCGCCCGTACTGGGCCTGTATGGCGGACAGGACCCAATTGTGCCGGTGGCGCATCTAAGCGCGATGCACGCCGGACTCGAGCAGGGTAGTCCCGCTGCCAGGTCATCGCGTATTAATGTCTATCCGCACGCCGGACATGCATTCTTTGCCGACTATCGGGCGAGCTACCAGCCAGCCGACGCTGCGCAGGCATGGGGTGAGTGCTTGACGTGGTTGCGCTTGCACGGTGTTGCGTGACGTGCTTGGTAGCATCGTGCAGGCCATTGTCGTGCACGCTCCGTACAGGTGCAGCGCGGGACGATCGTCGCCTACGGCCATCGAGTACGACCTACTGGTCCGGCTGCGCCTCCACCTGCACGGGCACGGCGACGGGCTGCTGGTCAGTCGTGCCTATGCAGGCCTGATCAACAGCTGTGAGTGGCCGATCCGGCGTACCCGTCAACAGTGAAGGCGCGGGTTCGCGCAACCATCTCGATGAAGCGGCAACGGACCGCGACGATCTGATGGGCAGCGTTGCCGTCGATTTTTTCGCACGCCGGGCGCGCCCGTTGCGCCATCCACTGCGGCTGGTACGATGAAAACCGCCGATCCTGGCTCTTCTCGCGGTATCGCTGGATGACTAAGATGTGCGTCAAACCCAACCGGCATGACGCCGGCCGTCACCGATGAGAGAACGACCTTGTCCGCTCCGACGAACAGATTTGGCCAGCCGATCGGGCGGCCGCTTGCCGATTGGTCCGCGCGCGCATACCCGCAGCGCGTTACGCTGCATGGACGCTATTGCCGGCTCGAACCGTTGCAGCCAGACCGGCATGCATTAGCGCTGTACGGCGCGTACGCAAAAGCGCCCGACGGCCGGGACTGGACGTATTTGGCGGTCGGACCTTTTGACGATGAGATCAGTTATCGGCGCTACGCCGAAAGTGCCGCTGCGAGCACGGATCCGTTGCATTTCGCGGTGATCAATCTGGCAAGCGGCCGGGCGGTCGGCACGCTCGCCTTGATGCGCATCGATCCGGCAAACGGTGTCATCGAGGTGGGCTCGGTAGCATTCTCGCCGGAGCTGCAGCGCACACCGGCATCGACCGAAGCACAGTACCTGCTAATGAAGTACGTGTTCGACACGCTAGGATACCGTCGCTACGAGTGGAAGTGCGACAACCTGAACGCGCCATCACGCAAGGCGGCTGTTCGACTCGGCTTTCGCTACGAGGGCACGTTCCGGCAAGCCGTCGTCTATAAGGAACGCTCCCGCGACACGGCGTGGTTTTCGATCATCGATAGCGAATGGAGCGCGCTTGCCGCGGCGTTTGATGCATGGCTGTCGCCACAGAACTTCGATGCGCAATGCGCGCAGCGCCTTTGCCTCACGGCGATCCGCGCACAGCAGGCGGCAACTCGGCGTGCCGGTGCGCCGGTGACCGTCCGGCCGCTTGCCGCGTCGCGCACTGTATGACAACCTCGCGACGTATGCCGGCTTCATTCAATATCACAAGGACATCGAATAGCGTCGCCACGGCATGGCCTGCGCAGAGGGGCTGCGATAGGCGCAGCGCGATAAAGCGTCCGGGACCCGCTCACGCGTCGCAGACTACCGTTCGCTGGGGCTGACTTGACTTCGCGCACGCCGCGGCACGTGCGTCGCCAAGCGCCATCCTAATAGGACAAGCATGTCGGCCGCCATCGTACGCCGTGTCACCTATCGCCCTATTGAATAGGAGCGAGCGTTTTTTCGGTCGCCACCTAAGCTTTTTTGATTAAGGAGAAATGGATGCGCGGATGCTTACCTAGCCTAAATGTTCTTTCGATGGGGCGCCGGCGACAAAATACCGATCAGCCAAGCACGAGCAACGCCGCCAATCCGGCTGAGCACGGCGTGCCGAGTCAGAAGCCAACGCACAATGTGCTGTCTCAGTTAAAAAACCCAGCGCGACGATCGGCTGCCGGCATGTACGAAAAAACGTCCAATAAGAAGGTAGCGGACAGCCCTATTTCCCACAAGCAAGTGCCAACTTCGTCTCCAAGTCGCCTCGAGACACTGCCTAATGAGACGTTGCAAGAAATTTTTCAGCATATGGACGCCAAAACGCTTGCGACTGTATCTCAAGCATCTAAGCGTTTGCACTATGAAGCCGCCCCGCAACTGGAGATAACGCGGGAAGTTCAGTGGATATTGGAATCAATCCCGCGCGTAAAGAATTTCCAAGGCTTCATCAGCTTGCTCGAACGCATCGAGCGACTTCCTGCTCATCGTCAAAGCGAGCCCGTTGCTGAATTGGGTGGGCAAATGCACACTTTGCTTTCACCCAAACATCGGCTAGAAGCTGGCAAAGCTTGGTTACGCGTTGCTGAACGGGTGCCGGCGCCCCGTCCTGCTTTGCTGGACGCCGTGGTGAGCGCCATACATAGGGATCCAGGATACCGTGAGTTTGACGTCCAGTCGGCTAGCGGCTTGTCAGCGCATCATAACGCGATGTTGGACATCATCCAGGGCGTGGCGGTTGAAGAAGTGATATTGCGGCATCGCGTTACAAATCCTTGGGACGTGGTAAGTCTGCATCGCCAAGCCCGATACCAGTTAAAGCAACGCCAAGCAGGTACTTAATTTGGGAGAACGACCACATAGCATTGTGTTGCACGCCGTGCTGTTAAGCGCAACTGAAATCTGGGCCACTTCGCGCATGAGCGTGGAGCCCTGAAGCTGGACCGGAAGACTATGCAAGACCTCAATTTGTTCGGCTTGATTGCGGCCGTGCTCGGCAATGATTTCGATTGCGCGGGTCAAATCGCCGAATCGGTTTTCATCGCTTTGTCCCTTCTTTTTAACAAACCCCAGGATGTCGGCGATTTGGTAAAGAGTTCACGCCCGGCACAATTCACCATTTAGTCGAGCCGGACGTGAATGAGGTGTACGGCTTGTCCGAGTACCTCGTCGCGCTGCACGCGGCGTGGCTCAACGAGTCGTCAACACTGTTTCGCCGTCGCTACTACGAGAACGGCAGCCATGCCGGCTTTATTCTGTACGTGACCGATCCGGCACAGAATCAGGACGATATCGACGAGATGCGCGCGGCGCTCAAAAGCGCGAAGGGGCCGGGCAATTTCCGTAACCTCTTTTACTACGCGCCCCATGGCAAGAAGGACGGGATCCAGCTGATTCCGGTGTCGGAAGTGGCCGCCAAAGACAAGTTCTTCAATATCAAGAACGTGACACGCGACGATTTGCTTGCTGCGCATCGCGTGCCACTGCAACTGCTCAGCATCGTGCCAAGCAACGCGGGCGGGTTTGGCATGTCGGACACTGCCGCACGCGTATTCGGGCGCCACGCAATCCAGCCGCGGCAGGCGCGCCTCGGTCCAAACGCCATTGCGCCAGCGACACCGATCGCGTTTAGCCGCCAATGACGTTACGCGTGCGCGGCGGTACGCGCGCGCGCCCGAGTTGGCGCCGGCGCGGGTTCCGCCGCATGCACGGGCGATGCAATGATGGTCAGATGCAGTCCCAACGCGCGCACTACCTTCATGACCGTTGCGAACTCCGCGTTCCCACCTTCCGACAGAGCCCGATAGAGCGCTTCTCGCTTCACACCGGACTCGCGCGCGAGCGCGGTCATGCCGCGCGCCTTCGCGACGTTCCCGAGCGCGGCTTGAATCAGGCGCGGATCGCCATCCTCGAACGCTTGCGCCAGGTAGTGACGAACCGTTTCCTCGTCCTTTAGGTACTTCGAGCCGTCGAATTCAGTCAGTTCGCTGATTTTCATACTTAATCCTCCAGTTCGCCGGCAAGCTTTTTCGCCAGTTTGATGTCCTTTTTCTGCGTTGATTTGTCGCCACCGCACAGCAGCACGACAATGATTTTGCCCCGCCGCACGAAGTAGGCGCGGTAGCCTAGACCAACGTCGATCTTCATCTCGCAGACGCCTTCGCCCACAACACGCCAATACCCAAGATTGCCGAGCTTTGCGCGCTCGATGCGAACGTTAATCGCCGCGCTCGCGAACCGGTTTTCATGATATTCGGCACGGCACGCTCGCGTGCCCCATGCGGACAATCTGGGAAAGACCTATTTCACCCCATTGAAAGGGTTGAAGAGAAGGGGGGCATGCGGCCATGTTAGCCCCCTACGAATCGTTCAATTTCGCCCCCTGTCCAGAGAGGCGGCCGGGCATTCGAACACGGTCGTAGGGCCGCCCGCAGATTTTCCCTTTCAGGTCCTGTATAGCTGCGTGCCACCCGACCATAAGCAAGCGACCATCGTAGCGATGGCAGCGCAAAACCTATGGGCGTAAAAAATTTGCTTGACTGACAGGAACGGCTTGCGCCGAAGCCAGCGGTCTGAAAACGAAAACTACACGCAGCAATGAACACGGGACCGCTCGGTATTAGACGCTATCTAATAACAAACGCATCGCCCAATGGAAAAGGGCTCGCACTCACGTGCAAGCCCTTGATTTCTTTGGTAGGCCGTACTGGATTCGAACCAGTGACCAACGGATTAAAAGTCCGCTGCTCTACCAGCTGAGCTAACGACCCAAAGAGCCGAAAAGTATATCGATAAAAGAACGATTGGTCAAGCGAGCGACTTGCGGCGAGCCGCCGACCGGTACTAGCCCTATCGGATCTGCGACAAACGGCTTTGTGCCGCCTGCGCGGCGTTCGATCCGCTGTACTGCGCGAGCACTTGTCCCAGTGTTCGCTTCGCGGCTACCTTCTGTCCTTGCTCCAACTGGTTGTTCGCGATGGCGAGCAATGCCTCGGGCGCGCGCGGGTGTGTAGGGTACTTCGTCACGACACCCTGCCATACCGTCGTCGACGCCTTGTAGTCGCGCTGCGCGTACAATGCATTGCCGAGCCAGTATTGTGCCGTCGGTTGATAGGGGCTGTTCGGATACTTCGACACGAACGCTTTGAATCCCGACGTCGCGCCCTTGAAGTCGCCGTTCTTGAACAGTTGCAGCGCTGCGTTGAACGCGTCCGTTTCGCCTGGCTGTACTTCGCCCTGGACGCCATCGATCGTCTGTTGCTGAGGCTCGAACTTTTTTAGCCGGGCGTCCAGGTCGATGTAGTAGTCACGCTGTTGCTTTTGCAGCGCGGCGACTTGATTGGCCAAGTCCTCGTTCTGTCCGCGCAACGTTGCCACCTGCTGGTTCAGTTGTTCAAGGCGGTTCGATTGATCGAGTATTGTGCGCTGCGCCGCGCTCATCTGGTTTGACAACGAGTCGGTTTTCGCGCGCAGATCTAGCACTGCCTGCCGTGCCTCGTTATCGTCGAACAGACCAGCGTGCGCGGGCGACGCGGCAAGCGCGGCGCCCGTCGCAGCTACGGCTGCAGCGACGCGCAGCCCCCTGAAACAGACTTTCATGCGTCAGTCACCGTCGGTTATTGATAAACGAGATCGGCACGGCGATTCTGTGCCCACGATGCTTCATCGTGGCCCGTCGCAGCCGGTTTTTCCTTGCCCAGGCTCACCGCTTCCATCTGACTGTCGTTTACCCCGAGCAGTGCCAGCGTGCGACGCACCGACTCGGCACGCTTTTGGCCCAATGCCAGATTGTATTCGCTGGTACCGCGCTCGTCGGTGTTGCCTTGGATCAGCACGTGGCGTTGCGGATGGCCCTTCAGGTATTGCGCGTGGGCTTGCAGCAGCGGCTGATATTCATTGCTGACGGTGTAGCTATCAAAATCGAAGTAGATGCTGCGTTTGGCGAGCGGGCTGTTCGGGTGGTTGAGCTCGTCAACATTGACTTGCTGCACGTCGGTCGGCTGCGGTTGCGTGCTCAAGGCGCCCCCCTTGGCGTTAGCGCCTTCGTCGAGCTTGACACCCGAGTGACACGCCGCCAATGCGCCCACCAGCAGCGCTGCAAAAACAATACGCAGTTTGGACATCATTTGAAGCTCTCCTTGTGATTATTGCATGAAAGGGCCCCAGGACGGCTCACGCACGCCGCCGCCCGGGATCGACAACACTTGCCGTATGCTGCCGTCGGTCGAAACCGCGGCCAGCACCTGACGGCCATTGACATGCGTCGCGTAGAGCAGGTATTGGCCATTCGCAGCGAAACTCGGTGATTCGTCGCGCGTCGTATCGGTGAGCGCCGTCGCGGACCCCGTCGACAGGTCTTGCAGATACAGCCTGAATGCACCCCCGACGCGCGAAATGTACGCAAGCTCCTTGCCGTTTGGCGAGACGCGTGCACTGGTGTTGTAGCTGCCGTTGAACGTCACGCGCTGCGCGGCGTTTACCGATTCGCCTTGTACGGGCATCTTGTAGATTTGAGGCTGGCCGCCGCGGTCGCTGGTGAAGTAAATCGACTGGCCGTCCGGCGAGAAGGCCGGCTCGGTATCGATCGAATGGCCGCGGGTGAGGCGGCGCAAGCCGGAGCCATCGGCGTTGACGATAAAGATCTGCGTATTGCCGGTTAGCGACAGCGCTACCGCGAGTTTCGTGCCGTCCGGCGACCACGCCGGTGCACTGTTGTTGCCCTTTTGGCCGGATACCATCACGCGCCGGCCGGTTGGCAGGTCGTGGATGTACACAATTGGTTTCTTTCTTTCGAACGATACATAGGCGAGCTTCGTGCCGTCCGGCGACCACGTTGGAGAGATGATCGGCTCCGGACTCGTCAGCGCGATATGCTCGTTCTGGCCGTCCGAGTCGGAGATCTTGAGTTGATAACGTCCGCCGTGACGCGTCACATACGATAGCCGCGTGGCGAACATCCCGCGCGAGCCAAGAAGCTTCTGATAGATGTAGTCGGCGACCTTGTGCGCGCTCATGCGCAGCCCGCTTTCCGGGCTCACAAGGGAGAGCCCGCCCAAGCTTTGCTGCTTGACCGTGTCGTACAGGCGGAATCGGACTTCATACTGGCCGTTCGCGAGCCGCGTGACGCTGCCGCCGACGAACGCGTTTGCCCCCTTGGCCTTCCAGCCGCCGAGATCGACTGAGTCGGACTCGGACACCGGCGCGCTACCCGCGTCGATGTTGCTGAACCTGCCGCTGCGAGCCAGGTCGGCCCGCACGATCGCCGCGACCTGCTGCGGCGAACTGGCCTCGTTTGCAAAGCTTGCTACCGCAATCGGGAACTGGGTCGAACCGACACCTGTGACGAGCACCGTCAGGTCGGCGCGCGCCGATACGCCGGCGGTGACGAGTAATGACGCAACTAGCGTTTTTAGCCCCAGTTTTTTGATCAAACTCATGCTTTTCCTACGTTTGCCTGACTACGTTGTTGACGATTCCGCAACACGGCACAGACCGTGAAACGGGGCGATCGTTCCCTTGGCGCCATCGCGCCGTGAGCCTCGCAAGCGTGCATGCGGATGCGCCGCAGTCAACGATCAATCATCCGCCGGCAGGCCGCATCCGGATATTGAAGCTTGCCGGCGCCTTGCCATGAGTGTTTAGCGGCATCGGATCGGAGCGCTGGACCGCGCGCAGCGCTGCGTCGTCCCACTGCGCGTTACCACTGCTGCGCGCGATGCGCGCGTCGAGCAGTGCACCATCGGGTGCGCAGCGTACGGCAATCAGCGTGTCCAGCCCTTCAGTGGGCCCGGACCAGATGACATTGGGCCGCACACGGCGCTGCACCTTGTCCGCATAGCCAGCCGACGTTGCGGTTCCGCCACTTCCCGTGCCTGTGCCGCTCTTGGCCAGTCCGTTACCCCCGGGCGCATCGCCGGCCAAGCCCTGCAACTGCGCCAGCCGCGCCCGACGCGCCTGGTCGAGCTTTTGGCGCGCGGCCTGCTCGGCCGCCTGCTTGGCCTTGGCCGCTTGTTGCTCCTGCTGTTTTTTCGCCTGGGCCAGCGCAAGCTTTTCCTGCTGCTCTTTCAACTGCTGCGCCTTCAACGCTTCCTGCTTTTCCAGCGCTTGCTGCTTTTTCAGCGCCTCTTGCCGTTGCTGCTCCGCGAGCTGCTGCTTGAGTTTCTCGGCCGCTGCTTTTTGCGCGGCGAGCTGCTGGCGGTGCGCGTCGGCTTGTTGCTCGGCTTGCCTGCGCACGTGCTCCTGTTCGGCCAACTGCGCTTGGCGTTGCGCCTCTTGTTGCTTGCGCCGCTTTTCCTGTTGCCATGCGATGTCTGCTTCCTCGCGCTGGGCTGGCGGTGGTGCGAGTTGCGCCGGCGCGGGGGCAGGGGAGAGCGGGGCCGGCGTGCTCGGCACTTGCGTCCAGATTTCTGCTTCAACGCCGGCAGGCGTGCTGTTTTGCCATTTCATCCCGTGGTACAGAAAGAGCGCGAGCAGCACGTGCATCAACGCGGCGAGCGCGAGTGCGCGCAGCGTGCCGCGTTCCCGTGGCGGTTCAAACGGATATCCTGCTTTCGGCTTCATTTCGGCTTGACGAGCAGCCCGACACGCTTCACGCCGTTTGCTTTCAGCTCCGACATGACATTCATCACGATTTCGTATTTGACCGACTTGTCCGCGCCGATCACGACCGGCTGGTCGGGGTGGGTCTGCGCCCGGTCGGCGACAAAGTGGTTCAGGTCGGCCAGCGTCATCGGCAATTCCTGCGTGGCGCCCGACGCGTCGTTCTTGTATTTAACACTCATGGTGCCGTCAGGCTTGAGATTGACGATGACGGGCGGCGTCTGCTCCTGTGGCGCAGCATGGCCGACCGTGGGCAGGTTGATGATTGACGGCGCGACAAGCGGAGCGGTCACCATGAAAATGACGAGCAGCACGAGCATCACGTCGATGTATGGAACGACGTTAATGTCGGACATCGCGCGGCGCGAACGGCCGCCGCGCAGACTGGAGCGGATCGGAGTGCCGGCCATCGGGTTCTCCGTCAGTGAGTCTGCCGTTGCAGGATGTTTGAGAATTCTTCGATGAAGGTCTCGAAGCGGATCGACAGGCGGTCGATGTCGTGTGCGTAGCGATTATAGGCGACCACCGCCGGGATGGCCGCGAACAGGCCGATGGCGGTGGCGACCAACGCCTCCGCGATGCCGGGCGCGACGCTGGCCAGCGTCGCCTGCTGCACGTTCGCAAGCCCGCGAAACGCGTTCATGATGCCCCAGACCGTGCCGAACAGGCCGATGTACGGGCTCACCGAGCCGACCGACGCAAGAAACGCTAGATTGGCTTCGAGCGCATCCATTTCGCGCTGGAACGCGGCGCGCATCGCGCGACGTGCACCATCCAGTATCGCACCGGGGTCGGCGACGCGTTTTTCCTTGGCTTTCAGGAATTCACGCATGCCTGACTCGAAGATCCGCTCGAGGGCGCCAATCGTATGACGATTGTTCGCCGCGCTCTGGTAAAGCGACTGCAGCTCTCCACCTGACCAGAAATCGCGCTCGAACAATTCCGTCTGCGCGCGGGCGCGACGGATCGAGAACCATTTGCGGAAGATGAAAGTCCAGGACATGAGCGACAGCAACAGCAGCAGTGCCATGACGGCTTGCGCCAGCAGGCTTGCGTTCAATACAAGCGCAATGATCGAAAGGTCTTGTGCGTTATTCATGAGGATTCGTTGGGTGGAGCGGATCGGCTCACGTTCTGTACAGTGTCAACGCATGTCAGCGTGCGAGCGTTGACAGCCCCGCGTCGCGCGGGCCGCTCAGCAGCGCTTGGCGTACAGCGTCAGGCAGTGGCACGGGCCGGATTGTCGCGCGCTGGACGCAGGCCACGCGGATTGTGCTGGTGGACAGCACCTTGCCGTTGCAGCTTGCCTGTTGGTAAAAATCGACTGAGGCGGGGCCGAGCCGCTCGATGCGACTGTCGATGATGAGCACATCGTCCAGGCGCGCCGGGGCGCGGTAATCGACCGCGGTGCTGCGCACGACGAACATGATCTGCTGGGTGTCGGCCAGCCGTCGCTGGTCGATGCCACATGCGCGCAGCCACTCGGTGCGGGCCCGCTCGAAGAACTTCAGGTAATTGGCGTAGAAGACAATGCCGCCGGCGTCGGTGTCCTCGAAATATACGCGTACTGGCCACGTAAAGCCGGGCTGGGCTGCTGGTTCAGGCGAGATCATGTTCATCCGCGGGATTCTACCGGAACGCGTGTGGCAGTCTCGGGTAGTGAACGGTGTTGCGCTGCGTCCAGGCAGTCGCGACGTCGCAATGATGGAAAAATGAATGCTCGTTTTTAAATGCCACGCTTAGTTGCCTATTCAGTATCCTTCCAATACACTAACGCGCCTAACCCTGCGTAACTGGCGATAGCGACTTTCAAGTCGAAGGTGGAACGACCACCGTGAAGCGCGGGGTGCAGTCTTGCCGTTCGCCTGGGCAGCCGTGATCCGGTCGCAGTCGTTGCGTCACCCGGGCTGTCCTGTCCTTGCGTCATCGGAAGTCTTTTTCCGCTAAGCCGTTCCAGGACCGTATCTCTGCCGTGGGCGCGACAGTGCACCGATTCGGTCAACCGTTTGAACATTGAAGGGAATTGACGCATGTTTGACAAAGCCGAGCAAACCATTGCGAACGTCGATCCGCAGGTCTGGCAGGCGATTCAGAACGAGAACCGCCGGCAAGAAGACCATATCGAGTTGATCGCGTCGGAAAACTATACGAGCCCGGCGGTGATGGCGGCCCAGGGCTCTCAACTGACCAACAAGTACGCCGAAGGATATCCCGGCAAGCGCTATTACGGCGGTTGTGAATATGTCGATGTGGTCGAGCAGTTGGCGATCGAACGGGTCAAGCAGCTGTTTGGCGCGGAGGCGGCGAACGTACAACCCAATTCGGGTTCGCAGGCCAATCAAGGGGTGTTTTTCGCGGTGCTCAAGCCGGGCGATACGATTATGGGCATGAGCCTCGCGCACGGCGGCCACCTGACGCACGGCTCGCCGGTCAACCTGTCCGGCAAGTGGTTCAATGTCGTCAGCTACGGGCTGAACGAGAACGAGGACATCGACTATGACGCAGCCGAGCAGCTCGCGCAGCAGCACAAGCCGAAGCTGCTCGTCGCGGGCGCGTCGGCGTTCTCGTTGCGCATCGACTTCGAGCGCCTGGCACGGATCGCGAAGTCGGTCGGCGCCTATTTCATGGTGGACATGGCGCACTATGCGGGGCTGATTGCCGCCGGCGTCTATCCGAACCCGGTGCCGCATGCCGATTTCGTGACGACGACTACGCACAAGAGCTTGCGCGGTCCGCGTGGCGGTGTGATCCTGATGAAGGCCGAGTACGAGAAGGCGGTCAATTCAGCGATTTTCCCGGGCATCCAGGGCGGTCCGTTGATGCACGTGATCGCAGCGAAGGCCGTTGCGTTCAAGGAAGCGCTCGCGCCGCAGTTCAAGACCTACCAGCAGCAGGTCGTGGACAATGCGCGCGTGCTCGCCGAAACGCTGGTCAAGCGCGGCTTGCGGATCGTGTCCGGCCGCACCGAAAGCCATGTGATGCTGGTCGACCTGCGTGCGAAGCAGATCACGGGCAAGGCTGCGGAAGCCGCGTTGGGCGCCGCGCACATCACCGTGAACAAGAATGCGATCCCGAACGATCCGGAAAAGCCATTTGTGACTAGCGGCATCCGGCTCGGCTCGCCGGCCATGACCACGCGCGGTTTCGGTCCCGCCCAGGCCGAGCAGGTCGGCAATCTGATTGCCGATGTGCTGGACAAGCCGGACGACGCAGCGACGATTGAGCGGGTGCGCGGCCAGGTCGCCGAACTCACGCGCCGGTTTCCGGTGTACAAGTAAGCCGCGGGACGAATCGTTATGCGCTGCCCGTTTTGCCGGCACGACGACACCCAGGTGGTGGATTCGCGCGTGTCGGAGGACGGCGCAGCGATCCGTCGCCGCCGCCGCTGCCCAGCTTGCGACAAGCGTTTCACGACATACGAGCGGGTCGAGCTTGCGCTGCCGACGGTCGTCAAGAAGGATGGCACGCGAGTCGAATTCGACCGTCGCAAGATTTTGTCCAGCATGCAGCTTGCGTTACGCAAGCGGCCCGTGGCCGCCGAGGCGATCGACGAAGCGGTTGCGCGTGTCGAATACCAGTTGCTGGCATCCGGCGAGCGCGAGGTGCGCAGCGAACGGCTCGGCGAGTTGGTCATGGACGCGTTGCGCAAGCTCGACAAGATCGCCTACGTGCGTTTCGCGTCGGTGTATAAGCGCTTTGAGGACGTGTCCGAGTTCAAGAATCTGATCGATGAGTTTGGTCGATCTGCAGCCGGCACGCCCGGCCCTGCCTCGCGCAAGCGGCAATCGTAGGCGCCTCTGACGGCGTCATCGCGTTTCTCATTCTATATATCGCTGTTCCACCCCACCATTGAGCCGCACGGCGTGTAGTTCGACGTGCTGCGGCTCAGAATCCGCGACGCGAAGCGGGCATAAGCCTGTGGTCCGGCACCGTCGGCCATTCGGTCAATTGTTGCGCGCCGCGCGCCGTCTTACAGTGTTCGTCAATGGCAACGCATCGGGCGTTGCGTGTCGCGAGCATCCAGGAGGCGTGACGGTGGAACGATATCGAGCCGCGCGGCGGTGCGGATTCATGCTGACCGAGATCTGCACGGTCATGGCGATTTCATTGGCGTTAGCGGCATGGGTCATCCCGTCGCTCGACGAATGGCGTTCGCGTGAGCAAATTCGGGCGGCGGCGCGTGCACTGGCACGCACGTTGTCGTTGGCTCGCAGCGAGGCCGTAGCGCGGCAGGCGCCGGTGACGGTCTGTCGCTCGGATGGTGCGGGCCGGTGCATCTTACCCGGCCGACCGTGCGCCACGGGCGCGCTGGACTGGTCCTGCGGCTGGCTGGTGCAGGCCCGGCAGCCTGGCGTCGGCGCGCGGCCGGTCGTGCTACACGCACAACCGGCTGTGAGCGAGGTAACGATCACTGGCAGTACGACGGAGATGAGGTTCCTGCCGCCTGCTGGCTTATCTGTTGGCACCTTTCGTGGCTTTGCGGTGCGCGCAGCGCGCGCGTCACCGCGTATTGCGGCGTTGCATGTCCGCCTTGCGGCAGGTGGCCGTGCGTTGATCCGTGCCGATGCGTATCGCAAATGAGTTTTGTGCGCGGCTTGCCGAGCCGGCTGTGCAAGGCCGGCGTGATTCCGCCCATGGCTCGGGCGCCATGGCGCGCGCTACGTGTACCGCGGCTGGGCGTGACCGGTGCCACGATGATCGAGGCCGCGATGGCCACTGCATTGGCTGCGGTGACCATCGTTGGTGTGGGCGCGGCGTGGCAGGCGATGGTGCGCTCGGATCAAGCTTTGTCGAATCGCATGCGAGCGGCGTTGATCGCGGACGCCGCGCTCGAGTTGATGCGCGCCGGACACCCGCAATCCGTGGCGCTCGCGCATGCGAGTCGGGATGCGTCACGCCAACTGCTTGACGGTACCGTGACGGTGGAACGTGATCCGGACGGTGCCAACGTGCTCATGCTCGAATGGTCGGAACTGGCTACCGACGCGTCGCAGCGGGCAGCAGCGTGCCGCGGGACGATCGTGCCGCCCGACGGATATGTGCGCCGCTGCCTATCGCTGGGCTTTCTCGAATGATCAGCGCGTCACGCAGGCGCGATGAGGGGCATACGCTGGTGGAATTGCTCCTTTCATCGACCATTGGCTTAATGCTCATGCTCTTGCTAGCTGGGACCTACGGTACGCTCAGTGGGGTGCTCGGTCATGTCGACGAGACCCGCCGAGCCGCGGCCGCCGGCCTACAGGCGCTGGAGATCATTGTGGCGCATGCAAGGCTTGCCGGAATGCCGCGAGCTTTCCCACAGACATGGCGTGCCTCAACGACTTCAACGGCGACGCAGGCCGCCGAAGCATCCGATGTACCCGTTGGGGATGAGACGATCCGAGACCCGCCGATCTTCGGTTGTGAGCGCGGCATACCCGAGCGCGAGCAAGCTGGGCGGTGCCGCGCGGTCATGCACGATTCGGACGGCGTGGTTTTTCGGTATGCGGCTGACCCCGTGGCGACCTGGCCATCGAAAGACAACTGGCCCACTGATTGCCTGGGCCAGAACGTGACGGGCGATACGATTGCGGTGCGTTTCTACGTGCAGGCGAGTACGCCCGAGCAACCGGAGCTTTATTGCCGGGGCAATGGCCACGACGTGGCGGCACAGCCGTTGGTCGAGGGTATCGAACAGTTACGGTTGTCCTATTGGCTTGCCGGCGCTCACGCCGCGGTTCGCGCGTCGTCGTTATCCGAGTCGGACTGGCGTCGTATCGTAGCCATCGATGTCTGCGTCGTGTCGCGCGGACCGGTGGCCACGCGTCCGACGGCCTACCTCGACTGCGACGGCAATCGGGTGACGCCGGCCGATCGACGGGTCCGTACCGCCTGGATGCGCCGCGTGGCGATTCGCAACGTCGTTGCGGGCGGCGCGTGATGACACGTGTGATGCTCAGGCAGCGTGGCAGCGCGCTGCCGTTCGTGTTGATATTCGCCGCCGCGTTGACCGCATTGCTCGGATCATCATTAGACGCGTTGCGCTCGACGGCGCGCATGGAGCGTGGATTCATCGCGCATATCGAAGCATTTCATGCGGCGGATTCAGCGCTGCGATGGTGCGAACGTTACGTGACGCATGCGTATGACATCGGCACACCGATCCATGGTGCCACACCCGACCCGATGCAGGCCGCGCCCGGATGGCATCAGCGCGCGCTATTCGACGAGGAGGCCGATAGCGCGATACAACCGGTGCGTCGTTGGCGTGCCGGGGGGCGAGCACCGCAGTGCCTGATCGAGGCGGTGAATGTTTCGGAGGCTGGCGCGGTCGCTTATCTGCTGACCGCGCGCGGCTTCGCGGTCGATGAGGAGAGCGAGATATGGTTGCAGGCGATCATGTGGGTTGGCGAGACGCCGCGGACGGTGCGTACTGGATGGCGGTTCGTGGCCCGCAGGCCGTTTTGAGCACGGTGCGACGCCGGGGCATGACGCTGGTCGAACTGGCGGTGGCATTGGCGCTTGTTGCCATTCTCGCAACGTATGCGTTGCCGGTGTATCGTGAGCAAATGCGTCGCGGCATGCGGGTAGCTGCCGTCAGCGCCGTTTACCGCGCCGCTCACCATGTCGAGATCCAACACACACAGCGTGCGCCGGCGCTCGGCGGGGCTGGCGTTGCCACGGATCCCATTGTCCTTCCAGCGGAATTGGTGCGCGTGCCGCCAGGTGCGCGCGCCGCCTATGCGCTGCGGGTTACCGGCGCGACGCGGTCCAATGGCGGGTACTCTGTGATAGCTGAGCCGCTGCAAGATGGTCCGATGGCCGACGATCACCTGTGCGGTGCATTCCGGCTTGATGCCACTGGGCAGCGAAGCAATTCCGGCGCTGCCGGGGCCGCCGGCGGCGCTGCCAGCCCGTCGAACCCAGCGGGCATCCTTTCACGATGGCACGAGCATGCGTATTGCTGGGCTCGATGATGCGCGCAACCACGCCGGCGCGGGATGTCACTACGGCATGCCAGCGCGTCAACGAGTGGCAGTCGCGCGTAGCGTGAACGTCCTAAGCGTCCCTATGGGCATCACGCGAGTGCGCGGATGGGCCGGTGTGCCTCGCGGCGGCGGCTGGCATGCTGCGTTGTGGGCGTACCGCCTTCCACAGCTTGTAGCCGCGCCACGCGATGGTGCCTACCACGGTCCATTTCAGCAACGGTTTGGCGTTGCGCATCACCATGCGACGCACGGGGCCGGAGAACGCGGCCGACGCGATCGAGCCGAGCACCGGATGCTGACCCAGCAATGCGCCGATGGCCGGAAGCCGGCGCAATGAGCGGAACCGACCGATGCCGGGCATCAGCCGGCCAAGCCAACTGAACTTTGTGACGCCTTGGCGTAGTTCTTGGCCGGCTTGAGCGATGTCCAGTCGGTCGAGATCGGCGCGCGCCAGCAAGAGCTCCTTACGGATCGCTCGCACCTTGGGATCGCCCGACCCGCGCACTGAGGCTGGTTGGGCAAGACGGCCGTTGGAATAGGGATGGTTCATGGCGATGGCTTGCGGAAAATAGCACGGTCCTTATCGAATTCGGCTAGCGTTTCCTCGAAAATCAGAGGTGCGCGCCGCACGCCCGAACGCGCCTTGTGCACGCAGGCGAGTGCCGCGATAACGTATAGCACGGTGAGTCCAGCCAACGCCTGCCATCGATATGTTTCCCAGAACGCCGCGGCGATCAGGACGGTGAGGGTAATCAGCGCCATTGTCGCAAACATCATGGCCGCGAGGCCAGCGAACAATGCACCGAGCAGCCGCTCCTTTTCTTCCGCGAGTTCGATACCGATCAACTCCAGACGCGTTTGGAGCAGGGAAAAGACCGATCCGATCAGGCGTCGCAGCGGGCCGTGATTCGGCGGTGACGATTGAGTGTCGTGGCTCATTAGCAGATTGCGCAGGGCGCGGCAGGCGGGACGTTCAATCAGCCACCGCGTCGCGCGCAGGCGGGACGCGGTAACACCAGGTACTGGCAGGCGCGACGCGCAGGCGTCGTCGCACCCAGCCCTACTTGCGGTTGATCAGCAGTCCGATCAATATGCCGACCCCGGCGGCGACACCGATGGATGTCCATGGATGATCGTGGACGTAATCGTCCGTGGCACGAGCCGCCTTCTTGCCTTTTTCGACGACCACCACTTGAACATCGGCCGCCTTTTCCTTGGCTTGCTTTAGGCGCGCCAGGGCCTTTTCGCGCAATTCGGTCGCGCGTTCGCCCGTCGTGCTTGCTGCTTGCTTGAGCAGGTCCTCGGCGTCCGACAGGACGGTTTTGATATCCGACATTAAATTCTCCTTGTTAACTTCCGTCATGACTGCTCCTGCGACAAACTTGCCGTCATCAATATCGTAACGGAACTGTGCTGCCATGGCGAGCGTGCTAGCCAATTCTGTCCTGACGGGAAGGACCTTCCGGCCATGTAAAAGCTGCCTGGGCTATGCCAACGCCGGACAGAAGATTATCCTTTGCCGCATCGGATAATGCGCACGCCTACCTGATTCAGTCAAATTTCGTTGCGAGCCGGACACTGGACGATCAACGGCATGCGGCGAGGGCAAGCACAATGTTAAGCGTACCGTCGTGCCATCGAAATACCTGCGTGGCTGCGCTTTCAAGAGAAAGCAGAATTCGGACCCGCTAGCGTCGATAACGAACCAACGAGTGGTCTTTGGTCGGTCTTGCGCCGCGGGCACACGCTTGCAAAAGTGTCGGTGATGGCGTTAGACGCGCAGCAGTGGTGCGATATCGCGGATCCTACGCGCGCATGATGACGTTCCGATAGCGTGTGCGCGATATGCTGCCGCAGCCGGTGTAATGCGTGCTCGACCTTGCAGACCTTGTAACGCGAACGGTACGGTAACCTCTCTAAAAATCCGCTGGGACCAAAAGTAGAATTTCTCGATGATGGCTTTTCACCGAATAAAGTAGCCGAGATTTGAGGACAGCTAGATCATGGATGCGCTCAAGCGCGCGGCGGTGGGGCTGGTGGTACCGTAGTTGTGCCGGAACTAGGCAGCAGCATGACAACGTTTACAAATGGCGCTCGAAGTACAGTGGCATGGACGTGTCGCTAATCGCGGCCCTGAGCGGATTGACGCGTTCAAGCCCAGTCAATATGCAGATCGCATCTAGAAATATGCCGCTTGCTTTATTCAGGTTGATCTGGTTGGCAAGCGCCACATTTGTTACGAATTACGACATGCACTAAACCTTACTGTGGTGAGAACGACTGAAAATTCAATAGTCAACGATCAAATTCGGAAGCCGCTAAATGGTGTGATATCGTCGCGGGCTGTGCACAACGGAAGTCATGCTCAGGCGCGGTGCGATGACCGCAAGAAGCACGCGGATCGCTTTCAAGTGAAACCACCTAAACCAGTAAATCTAACACGAGCGCACTTGATCGTGGGGTGGCCGCATCTTGGTCAAGCTAGAAGTGTTGGCTAAGTACCACACAATCAAAATTATCTATTTGTGCAATTTGACTTCGATGGTTACGCTGCTATGTAACGTTTAGCCATTTAGGTACTTGTATATATTGAACCCAAAAAGGAGGTGCGAGAAATAGGTTAAGGCTCAAATTCAATCTCCAATTATAATTTCGATTTAAGCGGGACTTTTAATCATCCATCTAAATAGGAAAAAATCATGAGATTGCTTGCTCTGCTGTTAACTGGTGTATTGACTTGGCTTTCCCCTATCTCGGCATCTGCCAAAATGCCTGTGTCGACTGACATCACATCGGTGGAAAAGTCAGTATGGATACGCTGGCTACCTAATGCACTGCCTGCTGCTGGCTATATCACCTTGAAAAACAGTTCCGAACAGCCAGTTGATGTCACGAAGATCAAAAGTCCAGATTATCAAAATATTGCGATCTATCAAACTGTAAACGATGCAGAATCTAGTAAAATGGTTAAATTGGATAAATTTACCATCCCGGCAAAAGGAGAATTTGCGCTGGTTCCGGGTAAATACCACTTAATGTTTGAAAAACCAACTCATTTGATTACGCCGGGCAACGATGCTAGAGTTATTTTCTTTCTTTCGGATGGCAAGGTTTTTAAAGTAAAAATGCCAGTGCGTACGTCGCCAGAACTTTATTAAAAAATGAGTGGCTAGATATTGCACAGTCAGTCATGATGCAATATGTGCCCTCAGGGAGGCACACACTTAAAATCAGTGTGTGCCTCCCGCAAGCCAGCTTGGCACAGTGCTAGAACGCAGCAAGACGGCACGCCGATGATGCGCCTTGAATGCAGCGTTCTGCTCAGTCATCGGCAAGCCTATGCCTTCTTTGCGAAATAATGGCCCTAATTTTTAGATGGGTCGAACAAAACTAGAAACCTTGTAAAGACGGCGGGTGTATTACCCTTGCGGATCTTGTATGAGTCGCATTGTGCGTAAAAGCAAAAGCAAAAGCAAAAGCAGCGCATAATGCGCGTGTTTCTGTTTGTTTTTTTGATTGGTGCATTGACCAGTGCCTGATAGTGATAACCCTGTGTCGCGAAGCTAAATACTCGGCGCTGAACAATCTACCCAGGCTTATGCAGCAATGAAATGGTGTTGGGGAATGGCAAGACGCAAGCATATTAGTATGAGTTTGCTGCAAATTTCGACGGGGTTTGGAGGAGGTCGAAGACGCCGGTGCCAGAGGGGGCACCCGCCGCTGCGCGCAGATCAACTTGAAGCATCTGTTGGTGCAATCGGCCGATCTGTTCGATTGGGATCGGTTGAGTAGGCGGATGAGTGTAAGCTTCGTCTCGCAGCAGGGTCGGCCGGCGAACTCGCCACATCGATGGCCGCGCTACTGTACTTGCAGCACGCCTTTGCTCTGTCAGACAAGGAGTTGTTTGGCAATGGCTGGAAAACCCGTATTGGCAACTGTTTGCCGGCCAGACATACTTGCAGACGAAGCCTCTGATGGGTCTGTCGAGTTTGACGCGCTGGCGAGGATTGGACCCGTAGTACTCATTGGCTTCGTCTTAAGTTAATCGTAACTGTTTGGCGAGTTTTGCGTGCCCTTCACCACGCGAAGCCCGCCCTCGTATGTGCACGGCCCGTGCGTGTTTGCTGGCTCATGAAAATTTCTTGCGAAAGCAATACACCTGGTCTACAGTGAGTTCGAAAGCAAGTCAGAAACTTACGATATTTAGAGACGTGATCTGAGGAGACGCTTTGGTGCGTAGTCAACTAGAAGAAAAACGGGTTAAGGGCTGAAAAATCGCAAAGCACCACGAGGCTGATATTGAGCACGAAAAAGTGAGCCGCACGGAGAAGTGCGACTGGAGCCACGCATCGAGTGGCTTGCATCACTCAGCGTGTTTAAGTCAGCTTGCGTGGAGCCGGCGGCAAACGGGCAAGGAGTGAATCGGCGTATCCGGTAGGTACGTCGGTTGGCTGTTGCAGTGGTGTTGGGCGCTGTAGTTATCGCCTAACTATTTGGGAGCTGGTGTGGTGCAAGCTGAATTTTTATCTCAAGGAGAAAGCGATGAGACGAAATTTGGGGCGTTCTAGCCTGGGCTGGCGTGCGACCTGGCTATGGTTAGCGGGGATGGCAGGCTTAAGCGGCATGGTGCAGGAAGTGAGCGCGCATGGCGCGGTAGGCTTTCCAATCGCCCGACAGTATCAATGCCATTTGGACGGAGGCTATTGGTCGTCACCTGACGGCTCCGGTATTCCGAACGCTGATTGCCTGGCTGCCTATCGCGCAGGTGACAACAGTGCTTATCCGTTTGTGCAGTGGAACGAGCTTTCCGCCAATCCAAGGAATCCCGAGGATTTTGACGAGGTCAAACGCGCCGTGCCCGACGGGCTACTGTGCGCGGGAGGCGACCCGCGTAAGCAGGGACTGGACCGCGCACCAACGACTCTTTGGCGTAAAACCAAAATTACCCCCAAAAACGGTGCTATAGAGCTGGCCTGGGAAAATACGACAGCGCATAATCCTTCACGCATGCGTGTGTTTATCTCCAAGCCCTCATATGATCCGACTCGGCCACTAAGCTGGTCTGACCTTGAACTGATTTACGATGCACCCGCTCCGGTCCCGGTGCCAGCTAATGGCGCAGGCCATTTGCCGAATGTCCAGTCATTTTATAAACTGAACGTTCCTATTCCGGAAAACCGGGTAGGCGATGCGATTCTTTACAGCTACTGGCAGCGTATAGATGCAGGCAACGAGGGCTTTTTCAATTGCAGTGACGTAACGATCGTGCGTGAGTAAGCAAGCACACCAGCGTTGAAGTGGGCTGAGCTGGCGCTCTCTGAGCGTCCAGCTCTGTGCTTTGCGGCATGTCCCACTCAGTGGAATATACCTTCATATTCTGAAATCGAGTGCCGCTTAAGCATTCGAAAGCAGAAAATTTTTGAAGAGAATAGGGAGAATAATTTGAAGACGGCGACCGTCAGGGTCGCCGAATCTTTGTAAAAATATTGGTCGGAGCGATAGGATTCGAACCTACGACCCTCTGATCCCAAATCAGATGCGCTACCAGGCTGCGCTACGCTCCGCCGAATTGCTGATTATAGTTGAACGATTGGTGCGACGTCAATTTTTTCGGTGCAGTGCACTGTGCTGTATCGATGTATCGTGTACTGTGCCCGCTCCCGTAGTGGGCGCATCAGTGCGCCGGACATGCGCGCGTCATCGCTGCCCTGCACACTGTCGAACTGCACTCGGAGCTGTCCTCGCGACTGAATTCGGTGCAACAGTCAATGCTGTGCACGGACATCGCAACGGCAATGAATCTAATTCTGTGGCGTCGTGCCGACGCCGCACACCTTCCCGAACGTAAAACCGATCTGCTGTTTGGTGACGAAGCGAACTGGGGCCTCAAAAAGGCGGGATCTGGTGGACATCCAACCACCGCCGCGACGAACAAGCGCAGGTCGTGCTGCGTGCCATCGTGAATCCGGACCTTGTGTGATTCGTGTCGATTGCGTATGTTGTCACCGAATCACCCCGTTTGCCACCACACGTCACCGCTGATTTCTACATTGCACGCAACCTTTCTGTAATTTTGACAGGACACGCCAATGCGAGAGTTGCCGAATCCTACCTTGCCGCTTGCGTCCATTCCCCTCGATTCACGCAGGAGTCTTCCTCGGCCGCAAGAAACGGTTGCTGGACAACATCATCTCGGCGTGGCCTGGGCACGGACGGAAGAAGAGCTTCGCGAAGCACAAGGGCTGCGTTATCGTGTCTTTGCAGAAGAAATGGGAGCGCAACTCAAAGGCCCCAAGGGCCAGGACGTCGACGAATTCGACGCGTACTGCGATCATCTGCTAGTGCGCGACCTGAACTCGCTGCAGGTCGTTGGGACCTATCGTGTGCTGCCACCGTACCAGGCGGCACGCATCGGCAAGCTGTATGCAGAAAGTGAATTTGACATTTCGCGCCTTACGCATCTGCGCGCCAAGATGGTCGAAGTCGGGCGCTCGTGCGTGCACTCGGACTACCGTAGCGGCTCGGTGATCATATCGCTATGGGCGGGACTGGCTGAATACATGCTGCAAAACGGCTATGAGACGATGCTTGGCTGTGCGAGTGTCCCGATGGCGGACGGCGGGCATTACGCGGCCAACTTGTTCGCGTCGCTGCGGGACGCGTCGATGACTGCGCCAGAGTACCGGGCCTTCCCCCATACCCCGCTGCCGACGGACGACCTTGCCACCGGCTCTGCGGTATCCCCACCGCCGCTGATCAAGGGCTATTTACGCCTAGGCGCGAGGATATGCGGCGCACCCGCATGGGATCCGGATTTCAACGTCGCAGATTTCCTCACGCTGTTCCGCCTCGCCGATATCAACAAGCGCTACGCGCGCCACTTCCTGGGCGAGCTTAAATTAAGTTGATCCGCGGGATGGGAACGGTGACAAGCATTGTCGTCCGACGCGGGGCGTGCGCTTGCCGTTATTGCGGTGGCAAATAGCGGGCCGGGTCGATCGACTTGCCATCGTATCGCAGCTCGAAGTGCAGTGCGACCCGGTTGCTGTCGCTATCACCCATTTCGGCGATGGTCTGTCCTTGCGTGACGTTCTGTCCTTCCTTGACCAGCAGGGCGCGGTTGTGTGCATAGGCGGTCAAAAAATTGGCATTGTGCTTAATGATCAGCAAGTTGCCGTAACCGCGCAAACCATTGCCGGCATAGACGACGGTTCCGGTTGCGGCGGCGACCACGGGTGTGCCGGGCGCATTCGCGATGTCCACGCCTTTGGAATCCATGCCGTTGAAACGGCGTATGACGTCGCCTCGGGCAGGCCAGATCAAGCGGATCGTCGTGGCGGGCGCCAACGAAGGCCTGACCTTGGCCGTAGCAGTGGTGTTCGGCGCAGCCGCCGCGCTGCGCGACGGCGCCGGACGTGTCGGGGGCGCGACGCGCAGCAGCTGGCCAACTTCGATCACGTCCGGATTGGACAGATTATTCCACCGCGCGATCGCAGCGACGCTTTGGCCGTTTCGTTGGGCGATCCGCGAAAGCGTGTCGCCCCGCGCGACGCGATAGAAGCCAGAACCGACCGGGGCGGAACTGCACGCGGACAGCAACAACGCGATACCGCAGCATACCGTCACGCACTGCACCGAACCGAGGGCGCACACGCGTTGAAACATCGTGCTGCGCCTCTCGGAAAAACCACTTTTTATTCTCTGCATCGAACCTCGCGACGCCCGCAAGGCGCTGGCCGGGCCATGCGGGCGGGGCATAAAACGATTCATTTTACGTCATTCGTCAAGTTCTACGCGGATTCGCAGCACCGCGCGCTCGCTCGCCCCGGGCGCAAGCCAACGTAACCCAAGTCCGTTGTGAATGGCATCTGGCAAACCAAGCCAGGGTTCGATGCAATAGAAATCGGAATCAGGTTTCTCGGTCCACGTCGTGACGGCATACCACGGGATCGAGCCGGGGCGCTCGAGTGCTAGCGTGATCGTGCGGCCCAGTGACGGTGTGTGCAGCGTGACCCGCGCCCCGCCTGACAACGGGTCTAGTGCATGAAAACGGTCGACGATACGCGCGTCGTCGAGACGGTACTCGCGTGCCGCGGCAGCCGCTTCGGCGATCACACCGTCGTCGCGCTGGTACAGCAGCCGCGCCGGCGGTAACGAGAGCAGGGATTCGCTCCGCAGCCCGTGAGGCAGCGAGAAATAAAAGTGATGACCCGCATAGTACGGCAGCGGCGTGTCGCCGGTGTTCGTTGTCGTGAGGGTCGCGTCAAGGGTGTAGCCGTCGATGAGATGATAGATCGCATCGAACCGGAAACCGAATGGATAGCCGGTGCGGGTCGCGTCGCTGTCCGTCAGCGTCATGTCGATGCGGGCGTTAGCCACGTCGATCGTCGGCTCGAACGGCAGATCGCGGGCGAATCCGTGCATCGGCAACGCCCGTACAACGCCGGCGTGATCGCGCCATCGACCGATTGTGCCATCAACGCGATGCCGGCCGAGGAAGGGGAACAGCAGCGGATTGCCGCCGCGCACCCGGGCGGGCTCGTTCCAATTCGCGTTGTCCGGCCATCCAATGACGTCGTGGCCGCCCACGCGCCAGCGCAATAGACGGCCTCCTGATTGCGGCGCGACCAGCAAGCTGGCGCGCTCACGTTCGAGTTCAATGACATCCTGGTTCTGGAAACGCATCTTGTAATCGAAGCAGAAAAAGTGGGGCGTCCCTGCTGCCGACGGTGCCTGCCCCGGGGTTGTCGAATGCTGCGTCGCCGTCAGGCGCACGGCCTGCCGACGGGCGGGTTTTCCATGATATCGGTGTGTCGCCGGATGTCGGCTATGCGGGTTCTCTCTGGTTGTTCGCCGGCAGATCGCTGTCGATAATCACTCAGACCATACCGTATCGGAGAGGAGATGATCATGGACTTGGCCATGGCGATGGGATGTGCGCTTTTTGGCATGTTTACTGGCGGCACGTTCCTCTTTTTCTATAAGCTGGTCAAATAACCGGTCTGTCGCCTTTGTGCCGCCACTGCTGCGGTCCATGCCGCGGCATCGCGCCACTACAGCACAGGCGTGTTGTGTGAGGTCGTATCGGCGACCGACAAGATTGTCATGGCCTATCGAAGTCCGAGTCCACGCGCAATAAATGTACAACCACGATACTCATCAGCGGCGGCCAGCGTGTGCGACCTGCCGCACGGACAAGCCTATGCCGGCATGCCAAAAAGGAGCCCGCGCTGATGCTGTCATTTACATGGAGGACTTTCTTTCGTGAGCCTTGTGTTTCTGATCTTCCTGAGTGTCTTGCAGGGTGTGACCGAGTTGTTCCCGGTCAGCAGCCTCGGGCATACGCTGCTCGTGCCGGCACTGTTCGACATGCACATCGACAAGCATGCGCCGCAACTGTTGCCTTTTCTGGTAGCGCTGCATTTGGGCACTGCTTTTGCGCTGTTGTGGTATTTCCGCACACGGTGGATCGCGATCATCCAAGGCTTGTTCGGCTCGCTGGGCGGCCGCCGTACCGAGGACGGACATTTAGCCTGGGCGTTGCTGATCGGCACGATTCCGGCAGGCATCGTCGGCGTTCTGCTGGAAAAGCGGATCGAGCATGTCTTTCATGACTTGCGTATCGTGGCATTGGCACTGGTGATCAACGGTATTTTGCTGTGGATCGGCGACCGGTTGCAGCGCGCGCGCGCGGCGCGTGCACCCGAGGCGCGTGTACCTGAGGCGCTAACGTTCAGGCAGGCCGCGCTGGTCGGCATCGCGCAGATCGGTGCGCTGATTCCGGGTTTCTCGCGCAGCGGCTTGACAATGATTGCCGGCGTGGGTGCTGGCATGTCCGCAGAAAAGTCGGCGGAGTTCGCGTTCCTGCTCGGTACGCCGATTATTTTGGGGGCGGGCCTGCTCGAGGTGCCCAAGCTGTTTCACGCACCGGCGCAATTGGCTGACGCGGCGCTAGGAGGCGTGCTGACCGGCATCGCGGCATATCTGAGCGTGCGTTTTCTGATGCGTTATTTCGAAGGCCGGGGGCGGTTGGCTTCATTCGGCCTTTATTGCGTGATGGCCGGCTTGGCTTGTCTGGGCTGGTTCTTTTTCCATCCCCAATCGTTGGCGTAGACGTTACGCTGTCGCGTAGAGCGAGCCGGCAATCGGAGCCGGCTGCGTTGTTCAGCTATAATTGAGCACCTGTTTGTCTATCGCTCAGTTGGGATAGCGCATCGGTCTTCTAAGCCGACGCTAGAGCCCCGATGGAGCAGCGAACGGGTGATACGCAGTACAATCATCACTCCCTTGACCGCCCTTAGCTCAGTTGGATAGAGCAACGGCCTTCTAAGCCGTAGGCCGCAGGTTCGAATCCTGCAGGGCGGGCCAACAAAATCAAAAAATTAAACGGCATCAGGAAACCGCGTGATGCTGCCTTAAGTCTGAAAATGCGTGTCGTGGCTGGCGCAAAGCCGCATCCGACGCGTCTGGATCTCGCGTCTTAGCCGCTTCGCCATCGTGCCATGCACGGCACAGGTCGATCTGCCGCGTCGCTTGCATCAGCGTTTCAATCAGCTTGCCACGCAGATCACGGTAGCGTTTCGGCGCGCTTTTCATCAGATAGTTCGCGAGCTTGTCGTGGCTTGTTGCCAAGTCGGCGTGGCGCGCGTGCGGATCGACGAGTTTACCCTGTTGCACTGAGATGAACTGGTCGATGGCAATGGCCAGTTGCCGCTCGTGTGCATTCGTCAACGGCAGCTGGCGCTTCAGCTTCCGGCATTGCGCCCGTACGGCCAATGCGTCGCGATACAGGCGCTGATCATATTCTAGATCCTTGTCCAACCCCACCAGGATTTCTTTCAGCGCGAGGTTGCGCGGCATGTCGGCCGGATGGTTCTCGATGCGGACATCCTCGACGTGCGTGATAGTCGCATCGAGCGGGGCGAATATTGCCTTGAATTTGTGCTCGTGCGACGTGTTGTCAGTGGCGTCCACGGTGCTGAGCCTGACGTCCTCGATGGCGTGCCCGTCCGCAAAGGGGGCAGGCGTGCCGCTCAATTTGTTTACCACGTGCTGATAGGTCTGTATTTTGACCTTTAGCTTCCTGCGCAGATAAGTGGCCTGAGTGTCTAGCATGTCTTCAAGCAACTCAATCTGGGCCGCTTGCGCTTCTCGTGTCGGTTGAGCGAGCCATGTTTTCAAGCTGCTTCGGGTCAGATACTCGCGCGAGCCGTTCCAAGCTTGCTGGGCGGCGCGCGTCGCGCTGTGCGGGGAGTTTAGCTTGGCACTGTGAGCCAGGAACGATGATGTGGCCTTCAGCCGTCCCAATGAGTCTTGCGCCGCGCGTCGGGCCGTGCTCGCGATAACTTGCTGGGTGGACGGTTTAGTGCCACGCGCATCGGAATCGCCAGTGTAGACATATTTGTCGTCGTAGCGTTTGCCGAGTTGGTCCGCGACCTGGCTTAAAAATGTTTGACGTCGGTCTTCACGCTGGTATATCTGCTTGTAAAATGCTGATTGCAGCAGCAAGCCGTCCAACGGCGTTGCAGTGCTGCTGCCCCAATTGAGCACGTCCATGGATTCCAGGAACGTACGATTCAATTCCGGGTCATCGCCGGTGTAGTAGGTTTGATAGCGCCGCTGCTTGCGGTAGTCGAAGAGCGCGCGTTGCGAGGATGCGCTCATTATAAGCAGCCCGCTTATTGTCACGGCCAGCAGGCCCCCGGCGACGGCGGGATGGGCCATCGCGGCGCCTGCTGTACCGGCGGCGATGGCGCCCGCCACGCCGGCCTTGGTCAGCGTGCTGGCGGCATAGAGGGCGCTGCCAGCGAGGAAGCTGTTGTTCCATCGCGCATAGCTTGTAAAGAACTGATCCCGCTGTTCCGACTTGAGTGATTGGAATCGCGCGTAGCGGTGCAGCCATTCGACGTCTTCAGAGTCTAGAGGGTGCCCGTTCTGACGCAATTGACCGATCAGGGCATCGATATGTGCGTCTTTCAAGCGTGTGTCGGTTGCGGCCTTGGCGGCGCGGAACGCGCTGAGTTGCTGGCGCGAACGATGAACCTTGTATGCACCACTGGCGAGCGCCGTGGCACCGACAAGCGGCTCCAGGCCCAGCGTTGCGAGGCCTGCGACATGATCCAGTGCTGCTGCGGCAGGGCTGTCCGATGCGCACAGGGCAGCTTTGGCGGCAATGCCGACTGAAGCCTTGGCCAGCACGGTGCTGCCGGAAGCGATCGAGCATGCCCCTAATGCGGCGCCGGCACGGTTTTGCTGTCGCGTAAACGTCATCACCTGGCGCTTGACTTCCATGACGGCGCGCAAGCATGTCATCATTGATTGCGCGTCGGTGAACAGTCGGACCGAAGCCGCTTGCGCGGGACGATTGTGATCCCGCGTTGAGCCGGCAACGCCGGCGAGCCGCTCAAGACAGGCGACCTCTTGTTCGAGTTGCTTGATCGAGTGCTTCAGTTCCTTGTGGTGCCTGGCGGCATGCGCCATTTCTTGAATGCCTGACTTGATCTCCATGACCGCCAGCAAGGCCAACGTGCCGTCGGCACCGATTTTCTCGTTCCGGCTGAAAATTTCCTCGGAGATGCCTGCTCGCTTGAGGGTGTCCAGTGGATCAGCTTCAATTAATTCGGAAGATTGATCAAGGCCGTCGGAAGTGGTTTGCGTGCAACCTTTGAAGACCTGAATCGGGGTGGCCATCGCGGCATACACGCCGCGCATGGCGGTACCTAAGCCCATCCGCGTGATGGCGCGCGGCAGGCGGACATCGCGTTGCGACGCACCTGCCACGGATCTTTCCGTCGAAACGGTCCGCTGCTCGGACGGGGACCGCGTGATGCGGGCTATCAGGTTCCGGCAATTCCGAGCAAGGTCGTGTATCTCGACCAAGCTCAGCGAGGATGAGGTGCTATCGGAGGTGGGCAGGGTTTGCGCTGAAGGTCTGTCTACCGCTGACACAGGCACTGAACGCACGTTCCCGTCGTGGGGCAGGCCTTCTAATTGAGTCATCGCGCGGCTGCGTGCCGCAAGCTGTTTTTTCCACGCGTGAGGCAGGCTTTCAATCTGGCCGTGGTGATGCGCATGGCTGGACGGCGCCGTTTGCAGCCGTGGTGGGGCGCCAACCAATTGCGCCAGGCGTTCACCGAAATCCATTGTTAGGTCTACATCATAATTGCGTGGATGAAGTGACGAGCTCAACATCATATCGGGTACCCTCTGGTAGTGCTGACGTTGTCACTCTAGGACGCTTTGCAACGCGTGACCATGAAGGCGCACGAAGCCCCGTTGCCAGGGGCGTACACTGCGGGAAGTTCCCGAAATACAGTGTTGACGGGGTTGCAAGCAATATAGCCGCAGTGGCGTCGATCATTGGGGAAAGCGCGTGCGTAAGCGTTTCTCAATGAACCTGACAAATGCCCAACAGGTGGCAAACAACTGCCGATGCAGTGGATAGACGACGCTCAGCGGCAATGGAACTGGCGCAAACGGCTCTAGCACGGTGACGAGTTGACTACGGTCCAACGCCGGTGCCACGATGAAGCGAGGCCGCAGCACGATGCCGAACTTGGCAACGGCCGCGTCGCGACCCGTGCATTTTGCTGGAGGTGTCCAAATGTCAAGAGCGCCGAGCCGCGGTATCAGCAAGCCCGTATCAGCGATGCGGACAAGTGCGGCAAGTGGCGGCTGATCGTATCCTCGCACGGGTGGGACGGATCGCTGCAGATTCGCCAGGATGGGCGGGGTTATATGCCGCCTTGTTCGACGGCGATGTCAGCGAGCGCTGCGTGCTGCCAGCGCAGCGCAATGCGTATTGGCATGTCGCGAACGTTACCCCCAGCTTGGCACGCAAAGGTTAACGCACAGCCGCGGCAGCCATGCGATCGCGATCAGCTGTGCACCGACGCTTGCATCACGGTGGCTGCTGCCGCTGCTGCCTCGGTTGCGGCAGCAGCGTTGGGCTGCCACCGTGGTGGCGGGCTTTGTCGCGGCGATGTTGCACTTTCCGATCGACGATGCGACCGTTGACGTACCACCCCGGGTGGTGGGCGCGGCACGCGCGTAGCGGCCGCGCAACGCCGCAACAGTGTGGCGGACGCCGTATGATGACTATTGGTAAAAGTACGTGCCGGAGGCCTTCTGATTGCTGACGCCGGAGGGGTCAAAGCCGTTATTGTCGGACGAACTATCGCGATGAAAAGGGTCTGCGGACTCGGTGGGGCTCGTCGACGCGTTCTTGCTGTTGCTGCTTCCCGGATGGGTGCTCGTGCTTGAGTCGCCGTTGGACGCCGGGCTGGTGCTCGTGCCCGAGCCGCCGCTAGTGACCGGATCGGTGATTGTGCCCCAGCCGCCGCTGGTCACGGGCTTTGTAGTCGTGCCTGAGCCGCCACTGGTCACGGGATCGGTGATCGTGCCCCAGCCGCCGCTAGTGACCGGCGCCTTGCCATCATGCTGGGCGCTATCCGCGGTCGAGTGCCTATGATGCGGTGAGCATGGACATTCACAGTCGCCATCCGTTGATGGGGCTGGAGAGCGATGTCCGCACGTCGTGCCGTCGTCATCGAACGAATCGTCGTCGTCGCTATGCGAATTCTGCAGCAGGGCCAGCAATTGCTCGATGAGTTTTTGCAATAAATCGGAGTCGTCCGATGAAGTACCGTTCGCCGGCCACGACATGGAATCGCTTTGATCCGCGCGCTTGTGGTGCGCAGCGTCCGGGGCTGTGCCGTACGTGTGGCTCGGGCTACCCGGGTCGAACGGCGAATAGGGCGAATCCGTTTGAGTGATGGAAATGGTAATGGTCATGTTGTGCTCCTTGTTGGGCAGCGCGCCGTTATTTTGGAAAACCACTGCCAGTACGGCTCGCCATGGTGCCTAGCGGCGCGCTCGGGTTCCGTTGTCAGTCCACCTGGGATTGGGTTGGCGCAGTGTTAACCCGGTCGCTTGCAGCGGCAACTGCGCTCCTGGGGCATATGCGCTGATTGTGCCGGGCAACCTCGCTTTATCGAGGCAGGGCGCCGGCACCTCTGCGCATTATTGGCTGTCGTCCAGTTCTTTGTGCTGGTTCAATACGTTGTAGTTGGTGATGACGTTTCTTGCGTATTTCCCTTCGTCGCCCACTCCAACGTATTCTTCGAGCCCCTTCTTCAGCGCCTTTTCGTTGGCCATCGGATTGTTGCGATCACCGCCGTGCTCGATGATGTGGGTCTTCAGTTCGAAGGCTCCCGCAATCACGTTGTCGTGCGGATTGTTCATGTCCAGGTCCTTCGGATCCTTGCCAGTCAACTTCTTGATGTTTTCTTTGTCTTGTTTCGTCAGTTCCGGCAGTACGTCCTTTTCCCAGCGCCGCTGGCCGATCTGCATCAGGCCTAGGTCCGGCGTGCCGTCGCTGTTTCTCGACCATTCCTTCGGATTACCGCGCGATTCGGCCCACATCTGTCCACCGATCAGGTTGCCATCTAGCCCCGTCAGCCGCGCGGCCAGGTTGATGTCGTTTTCCCACCGGTCGATCTTCGGATTTTTGCCTGGCGTGTATGCCTTGCCTGGCGTTGTCGGACCATCCAGCGCGGGCTGGTCCTTACCGGACCGGTTGCTTGCTTGGGTCGAGTCGGTGGTGTCGCCGTCGGATGAGGTGCCGTGGGTCTTGCTGGATGAGCCGCTCGTGCCATCTTCTGGCGCGTTGCAATGGTGATGGTGACATCCGCCGCCGCCGTGATGCCGGCCGATGGCACCATCCGCGTCCGGGCCATCGCCGGTTTTGTCCTCGTTACCGTTGCCGTTGAATTGCATCAACAACTGGATTAGCTGATTGAGCAGATCGTCGGTGTTCGACCACTGCCCGTCCGATGACGTCGAGGTGTGCCCGTCTCCTGCCCGCTTGTGATGGATTCCTGACGTGTCGTTGTCGTAAAGCCCGGGCCATTGGGACCAGTTGGAAGACGGCGAATCGGTTTGGATGATTGTGATCGTGGTTGTCATGCAAGACCTCGTCTGAAATAAACAAATATGTCGTTATTTCATAGGCATTTGGCTGGCTCGCTAAGCTGGACGCGAACGGGAGGTGCCGCAAGCGAACCCGATGGCCCGAACCTGGTCGGGCGTGGCCGATGATGCTCGGCGGGGCGAGCAGACGAACGGTGGCCGCTCACCATGGCGTTCGCTAAGCAGGTGTGGAGAAAAAAGATGAGAATACCCTGTCGCTGATAAACCGGACGGGCGACTTGAGCGGCGTCCCGGACGGGGGCTGGGCAGGCAGGTGGGCAGGCGCGCCGGTGCGACGCGCGCTGTGCTTATTGGACGTTACCCGTGCGAGAGGGTCGTATTGAACGGCACGTCATCGCCGGTTGGCGCGGGCGGGCTTATGCAGGCTCGGTCCGGACTTCAGTCCCTGTTTCAGCGCTGGCTCGCGCTTCGGTTCCGGCTTGCACGGCCGCCGGGATGGCGGTCTTGGCGCCCGGTGCAGGGGCCGGGTGGCTATCCGCATGGTCGGCGGCCGTGCACGCGTCCATGCCGGCGCCAGGCAGCTTCGACTTGCGCGAGGCATCGACCGCGAGCGCGGGCGTCGCGACGGAACCCGCCGGCGCCACGATAGGACTCGTCGGTGCCACGATAGGACCCGTCGGTGCCGCGACAGAGCTCGCCGGTGCGACGGCGCTCGCCTTGGGCTCGGCCGGCTTGGCGTCTGTACCCTTGCGTGGCTTCTTGGCTAACGGGATCAGGCCGAAGGCGCGCGCCGCCTCGGCGATCTGCTCCGGGGAGAAGAGTTCGTCGGGCGTGATGTTGAACGTGCGAATGTGGCTCTCAATCGTCTGCATCGCTTGTGCACGATCGTCGCGACGCTGCTGGGCGCGCGCGACAATATCGCGTAGTTCATCGGCTTCGTCGCTCGAAATCGTGAATGCCGCTTGTTTCTGTTGCAATTCGTTGAAGCGATGGAATTCTTGGTCTGTCAAGAGTTTAGCCATGAAGATATGCAGTTGAAGCAGGGGGAATGCGTGCATCGGGCGATGCGCAAGCTGCGCGGGCGCGCGATCGCACTCGTTGCGGGGGCCGTATTCTACCTGCTTCGAAGAGGTGTCTCGACGCCGTCGCCGCGCGATGATGTTTCCATCGCCCGATCCGTAGAGCACGACCGGTTGTACGATCGGGGCGCACGAGTTTGTCGCCGCGATTGACCGGTACTGCGCGCTGGGTACGGCCGTGGTCGGCATAGCAAACGACCCTATCGAGAGGTTGAGCCGATCCTCGGCTAGCGAGTGCCGCAGCAAGTTCCGGTAGCGGCTGACGAGCAAGGCACGATCATCCACTCCTACGATGCGGCGCTGTCTTTCAAGGCATCAATGGCAAACCGCGCGTCCTATATGACCGCGTCGCAGTATCGCATTGTCTACGAGTACATCAGCCTGTCGCCGATGTTGCCAAGATGCTGCGCGCGCTCAAACAATGGCGCGCGCAGCATCCGCGATGAGTGGCGTTGCACGCCGTCGGCGGCGCATCGCCGCTATCGGCTTCCGCGTGCGCCGGCGTTTCATGTTGGCCAGGACGTAGCGACATCATGCCGGGACACCGTCACACGGGGCGCCGCCGCCCGGCAGCGTTACTCGTCACTGCCGAACACGTGGCGCGGCGGGACGTGCTCGCCGCCGTGCCGTGCGCCCCACCAAGTACGAAGCCGGTCCATGTAGAGGTAAACCACCGGTGTGGTATAGAGCGTTAGCAATTGGCTGACAATCAGTCCGCCGACGATGGAGATGCCCAGCGGCGCGCGCATCTCGTGTCCTTCGCCGTGGCCGAATGCGAGCGGCAATGCACCGAGCAGCGCGGCGCAGGTGGTCATCATAATCGGTCTGAAGCGCAGCAAGCAGGCCTGACGGATGGCCTCGCGCGAACTCATGCCGGTGCGCGCGGCGTCGATCGCGACGTCCACCATCATGATCGCATTCTTCTTCACGATACCGATCAGCAGGATCACGCCAATTAGCGCAATGATGCTGAACTCGATACGGAACAGCAGTAACGCCAGTAGCGCGCCAACACCGGCCGACGGCAATGTGGACAGGATCGTCAGCGGATGGATGTAGCTCTCGTACAGAATGCCCAGCACGATGTAGACCGCGGCGAGCGCCGCGAGAATCAATAGCGGCTGGTTCGATAACGCTTGCTGGAAGGCGTGTGCCGTGCCGGAGAAACTGCCATGAAGGGTGCCGGGCATGCCGATGTCGGCCATGGTTTGGTAGATCGCGGCGGTCGCGTCCGACAGTGAGGTGCCCACCGGCAGATTGAAGGAGATCGTCGTCGCGACGAATTGGTTTTGATGGCTGACCGCCAGCGGCGTATTGCCCGGGGCGAAGCGCGCGATGGCCGACAACGGGATCATCGTTTCCTTGGCGGTGGATACCGCGGCGCCGGACGATGAGCTGGACTTGCCGCTGGCGGCGATCGAGTTGATCGCCTGATTGCGTGCCGAATCAAGTGCGACGCTCGCTGCACGGCTGTCGGCATTGGACGCCGACACGCCGACCGTCTTTTTCGTGCCCGATGCACGGGTGACGGTCCCGGCCGTCGCGTTGGTGCTCGCGGTGCCCGATGCGCTGCCGCCGGACTGACTAATGAAGATGTCCTTCAAAATGTCGGGGCTTTGCCAATAGCGGGGCGCCACTTCCATCACGACATGATACTGGTTCAGCGGATTGTAGATCGTCGACACCTGCCGCTGGCCGAAGGCGTCGTACAGCGTATTGTCGATCTGCGCAGGGGTGATGCCATAGCGTGCAGCAGTTGGCCGGTCGATGATCACGTTCGCCTCCAGACCGCCTTGCTGCTGGTCCGAGTTGACATCGGCAAGCTCGGGCCGCTTTTGCAGCGCCTCGGTTAGAATCGGCGCCCATTTGTACAACTGAGCAGTCGAATCACCGAGCAGCGTGAACTGATACTGCGCGTTCGATTGTCTTCCACCCACGCGGATATCCTGCACCGCTTGCAAGAACGTTCTGGCGCCGGCGACTTCGGCCAGCGGCGCGCGCAGTTGCTCGATGACCTGGTCCGCGGACACGCCGCGCTCGGCGAGCGGCTTCAGCGAGATGAGCATGAAACCCGCGTTGGTCTGACGCCCGCCGGTGAAACCGACTGCGGAATCGACTGCCGGGTTGCGCTTGACGATGTCCATCATCTGCGAAAATTTCACCCGCATCGATTGGAACGACGTGCTCTGGTCCGCCAGGATGCCGCCGACGAGTCGGCCGGTGTCCTGTTGCGGAAAGAAGCCCTTTGGCACGATCGTGTACAGGTACACGTTCAAGCCGATGGTGGCGACCAGCACGGCCAGCACCAGCAACGCGTGGTCCAGCGCCCAGCCGAGTGAGTGTTCGTATTCGCGCTGCAAGCGGGCGAAGCCGGCTTCGAGCCAGCGCGCGAGCCGGCCTTCGCCGCGCACGTCAGGGGTGGGCCCGAGCAGTCTGGCGCACAGCATTGGCGTGAGCGTCAGTGACACGAGCAGCGACACGAAGATCGCCAGCGACAGCGTGACAGCAAACTCGCGAAACAGACGACCGACGATGCCGCCCATCAATAGAATCGGCAGAAACACCGCGACCAGCGAGACGCTGATCGACAATACCGTGAAGCCGACTTCGCGTGCGCCAACGATCGCTGCGCGCATGCGCGGCATGCCGGCCTCGATGTGCCGCGAGATGTTCTCGAGCACGACGATCGCATCATCGACGACGAAGCCGGTGGCGATCGTCAGCGCCATCAGCGACAAGTTGTCGATCGAATAGCCGAGCAGGTACATGCCGGCAAACGTACCGATGATCGATACGGGCACCGCAACGCTGGGGATGAGCGTCGCACGCCAGTTGCGCAAGAACAGGAACACGACCATGACCACCAGGATTACCGCGATCAACAGCGTACGCTCGGTGTCTCGCAGTGAAGCACGGATCGTCATTGTGCGGTCGGCGGTCGGCGTCACATCGATTGCCGCGGGCAGCGCCGCGCGTAGCTGGGGCAGCCTCGCCTTGACGCGGTTGACCGTCTCGATGATATTGGCGCCAGGCTGCCGGTACAGGAGCACGAGCACCGCGCGTTCGCCGTTCATTATGCCCATGGTGCGCAGGTCTTCGACCGAATCGACGACCTGCGCGACGTCGGAAAGCCGCACCGCGGAGCCGTTGCGGTAAGCAATCACCAGGTCACGGTATTGGTCAGCGCGCCGCGCTTGGTCGTTCGTGTATAGCTGCAAGTGCCGGCGGCCGGCCTCGATCGCGCCTTTCGGGCTGTTCGCATTGGCCGACGCGAGCGCGGCGCGGATGTCTTCCAGTCCGATCCCGTAGTGGAACAGCACGGTCGGATTGATTTCGACGCGCACGGCCGGATTGGCTGCGCCGCTCACGTTGACTTCACCGACTCCGTCGATTTGCGACAGCGCCTGTTGCAGCACGGTCGAGGCCGCGTCATACATCTGTCCGGCCGTCATTGTTTTCGACGTCAGCGCAAGGACGAGGATTGGCGCGTCGGCCGGGTTGACCTTGTGGTATGTTGGATTTTGTCGCAGGCTGGCCGGCAGGTCTGCCCGCGCGGCGTTGATCGCGGCTTGTACGTCGCGAGCCGCCCCGTCGATGTCACGGTTCAACCCGAACTGCAGCACGATCCGCGTATTGCCGATGCCGCTCGTGGACGTCATCTCGGTGACGTCCGCAATGGCGCCCAAATGTCGCTCGAGTGGGCTGGCCACGCTGGTGGCCACGGTCTCCGGGCTGGCGCCAGGCAGTGTTGCCAGCACCGAGATGGTCGGAAAGTCCACCTGCGGCAATGGCGACACCGGCAGCTTCACGAAAGCGAATAACCCGGCCAGTGCGATGCCCACGGTCAGCAGTGTGGTGGCGACGGGGCGCGCGATGAAAGGGCGGGAAAGGTTCATTGTCTGCTGCCTTCGCCGCTGGCATCGCGCGACAAGCGTTCGCGCAGCGCCGAGGCGAGCCGGTCAAAGCCAAGGTAAATCACCGGCGTCGTGAACAGCGTCAGCAACTGGCTGACGACCAGCCCGCCGGCGATCGCGATGCCTAGCGGATGGCGCAACTCGTGACCGGAGCCCGTGCCCAGCATCAGCGGCAGCGCACCGAGTAGCGCTGCCATCGTCGTCATCAGGATCGGCCGAAAGCGCAGCAGGCAAGCCTGGTAGATCGCGTCGCGAGGGCGCTTGCCTTGTTCTCGCTGCGCTTCAAGCGCAAAGTCGATCATCATGATCGCGTTCTTCTTGACGATGCCGATCAGCAGCACGATGCCGATGATGCCGATGATATCCAGGTCATGCCCGGTGACGCTCAATGCGAGCAGCGCGCCGACGCCGGCGGAGGGCAGTGTAGACAGGATCGTGATGGGATGGACGAAGCTCTCGTATAGCACGCCAAGGACGATGTACATCGTGACGATCGCGGCCAGGATCAAAAATACCTGGTTGGACAGCGATGCTTGGAATGCCAGCGCCGCGCCCTGATAGCGGATCTGGAACGAGGGCGGCAGACCGATGTCGTCCTTCGCTTGCTCGATGGCCTTCACCGCCGCGCCGAGCGATTTGCCCGGCGCGAGGTTGAACGAGAGGGTCGTGGACGGGAACTGGCCCAAGTGCGAGATCAGCAGCGGCGCGTTTTGCTGATGGAAGGTCGCGATGGACGACAGCGGGACCTGGGCGCCAGGCGCGGTGGCCGATGGCAGGTAAATCGTGCCCAGTGCGTCCGGGGACGCGTGCACCTTCGGGTCCGCCTCCAGGATTACGCGATACTGGTTTGATTGAGTGAAGATGGTCGAGATGATGCGCTGCCCAAAGGCATCATACAGCGCGTTGTTGACCGTCGCCGGCGTGATGCCGAAGCGCGCGGCGGTACTGCGATCGATCTCAATATAGGTTGAGAGCCCGTTTTGCTGTAAGTCGCTGGCGACATCGACCAACTCCGGCGCCTGCTTGAGCCGTGCGACAAGCTTCGGCACCCAGTCGGCAAACGCTTGGGCGTTCGCGTCGGTCAGCATGAGTTGGTATTGCGTCGCGCTGAGCGTCGAGTCAATCGTCAGGTCCTGCACTGGCTGCATATACAGCGAGATGCCGGGTATCTGCGCGACGCGCTGCTGCAACGAGCGGATGATTTGCGGCGCGTCGCGGCTGCGTTCGTCGAACGGCTTCAGATTGATCAGCAAACGGCCGCTGTTCAGCGTGAGATTGGTGCCGTCTACGCCGATGAACGACGACAGGCTCTGGACATCCGGGTCCTTCAGGATTTCGGCGGCGAGCGCTTGCTGGTGCTCGGCCATGGCCGCGTACGACACACTTTGCGAGGCCTGCGTGATGCCTTGGATGATGCCGGTGTCTTGCGTCGGGAAAAAGCCCTTCGGCGCTACGATATAGAGCACGATCGTGAGCACCAGCGTGAGCAGTGCAACGAGCAGCGTGAGCGGCTGGTGATCGAGCACCCGCGAGAGCATCTTTGCGTAGGCGGCGATCACCGCATCGAAGAACGCACGGGCCCGAGCCTCGAAGCGGCCGCTTTCCTTCGGTGGACTGTGCCGGAGCAGCTTGGCGCACAGCATCGGCACGAGCGTGAGCGACACCACTGCAGAGAACACGATCGCCACGGCAAGCGTGATCGCAAACTCGTGGAACAGCCGGCCGACGACGTCACCCATGAACAGCAACGGGATTAGCACCGCGAGCAACGACACGGTCAGCGAAATGATCGTGAAGCCGATTTGCTTGGAGCCCTTCAGCGCGGCTTGCAACGGCGTGTCGCCGTCCTCAACGTAGCGGGTGATGTTCTCGATCATCACGATCGCGTCATCGACGACGAAGCCCGTGGCAATGGTCAGCGCCATCAAAGACAGATTGTCCAGCGAAAATCCGTACAGGTACATCACCGCCAGCGTGCCGATCAGCGACAGTGGCACGGACAGGCTGGGAATCACGGTCGCCTGCCAACTGCCGAGGAACAGGTACATCACCAGCACCACCAGCACGACCGCCGTTACCAGCTCGAACTGCACGTCGCGTACCGACGCGCGGATCGTCGTGGTGCGATCGGTCAACACGCGGGTCTCGACCGATGCGGGCAGGCTTTGCTGCAACTGCGGCAGCAGCGCCTTGATGTTGTCGACCACTTGGATCACATTGGCGCCCGGCTGCCGCTGCACATTTAGGATGATCGCCGGCTCGGTATCGACCCACGCGCCTAGCTTCGTGTTCTCCGGGCCGGAGACGATCTGCGCGACGTCGGTTAGCATCACCGGACGGCCGTTCTTGTAGGCGACTACCGCGCTGTGATACGCACTGGCATCGGTCAACTGGTCGTTGGCATTGATCGTGTAGGCACGTGTCGGACCGTCAAAGTTGCCTTTTGGGGTGTTGACGTTCAGGTTCGAAATCGTGGTGCGCAGATCGTCCAGATTCAGGCCGTACGCCGCGAGCGCGCGCGGGTTGGCCTGGATGCGGATCGCGGGCCGCTGTCCACCGCTCAAGCTCACCAGCCCGACGCCGCCCACTTGCGAGATTTTCTGCGCGAGCCGGGTATCGACCAGGTCCTGCACCTGGGTCAACGGCAGCGTCTTAGAAGTGATCGCCAGCGTGAGAATGGGGGCGTCGGCCGGATTGACCTTTGCGTAGATCGGCGGCGCTGGCAGATCGGACGGCAGCAGGTTGCCTGCCGCGTTGATGGCCGCCTGCACTTCTTGCTCCGCGATGTCCAGCGGCAAGTCCAGCGAAAACTGCAGCGTGATGACCGATGCGCCCGCCGAGCTTTGCGACGACATCTGATTCAGCCCCGGCATCTGACCGAACTGGCGCTCCAGCGGCGCAGTCACCGACGAGGTCATCACCTCGGGGCTGGCACCGGGATAGAAGGTCTGCACTTGAATCGTCGGATAGTCCACTTCTGGCAGCGCGGACAGTGGCAGGAACTGCAGCGACACAAGGCCGGCCAGCATGATGGCGGCCATCAGCAGTGCTGTGCCGACTGGGCGGAGAATAAAGAGGCGGGATGGATTCATGCGTCGAATGGTCCGGGAGCGCGGCGCCGGGGCAGGTCCCGGCCGGAATCAAGGCTGCGGTTGGTGCGCGTGGCCGTGCGTGGCCGACGCGTGACGCGCGCCACGCGCCGCTTGGCCTGCCGACGCGGCGGGGCGGCCACTAGCGATCGCGGCCGGAATCGTGATTTTGGCGCCTTCGCGCAATCGGTCTGAGCCGTCGATGACGACACGCTCTCCCACCACTAGACCGGAGACGATGCTGGTGCGCTCGCCATCGACCGGACCCGTTTTCACCGGGCGCGCGGTGACTGTATTGTCGGCTTTGACCACATAGACAAATGTTCCCATCGAGCCATTGAGCACCGCGGAAGTCGGTACGATGGTCGCGTTGCGGATCGTGTCCACGCGTAGCCGCACGTTGACGAACTGATTCGGGAACAACGCCTGCCCCGCGTTCTGGAACACCGCGCGCAGCTTCACGGTGCCGGTGGTCGTATCGATCTGGTTGTCGAGGGTGTGCAACTCGCCGGTTTCCAGCGGCCGGCTGTTGGTGCGGTCGTATGCGGTCGCGCACATCTTGGCGCCGGCGGTCCATTGCTTAAGGATGGCTTGTAGGTTGTCCTCGGACGTGGTGAACACGACGCTCATGGGCTGCATCTGCGTGATGACGACAATGCCGTTTGTATCGCTGGTGGTCACGTAGTTGCCCGGATCCACCTGACGCAGTCCCACTCGGCCAGTCACCGGCGCGGTGATCCGCGCGTAGGTTAAGTCCAGCTTGTACGTATCGATCGTCGCCTGGTCCGACTTTACCTGGCCACGGTACTGCTCGACGAGCGAGGCCTGCGTGTTGACCTGCTGGCGCGAGATCGAATCCTGCTTGAACAACGCCTGGTACGCGTTCAGATCCGACACTGCCTGTCGCAGCAGCGCCTGGTTTTTCGCCAGTTGCCCTTCGGCGTTGCGCAGTGAAATTTCGTAGGGGCGTGGATCGATTTGTGCGAGTACATCGCCGCGCTTGACGAGTTGGCCTTCCTGGAAATTGACCGACATCAGCGTGCCATTCAACTGCGTGCGCACGGTCACCGTCGCGAGCGGTGTCACGGTGCCCAGCGCATTGATCATGATTGGCATTTCGCCATGGACCACGGTCGCGACTTTAATCGGCTGTGGCATGTCCGCGAACGCGCCGCCACCATGGCTGCCACGTTTCGCGCCAGGCGGCTTGCCGGCATTGCCCGTGGCTGTGCCGCTGGCGTGGGCGCCCGCCGTGCCGCGCATGGCATTACGTTGCCACGGATGCCACCAAAGCAGCACGACGACGACAGCGACGAGCCCCGTGGCCAGCCGCAGCACGCGCGTGCGGGTGCGGCTGGCCACGGCGCGCGGCGCTGCATCGGATGATCGGGTTTGTTGTTGTTCGTCTTTCTGCATGGTCGAGCCAATCGTTGGGACGCGATGGTGGGGAAGGGCTGCGACGACGAGCCGACGTGGTGGGGTGCCTGGTTTGTCGGACCATCATTGGAAACTGCACGAAATCCTACGTGCGTCGACCGTGTCAGTCCAGCGCCCTTTTTTTCGGAACGTTACTGCGCCCACCGCCTGCGGCAACCGCGACGGGCGTGCGGCATGGCAGTGAGGGGGCACGTCGGGCCGCCGCGTCCGGGTCGTGCACGTTCCGCGTGCGGGACCATCCGGGCGCGACCTCCCGTGGCGCAGTGTCCCCAACCCGGTGTCCCCGAGCCTAGGCGCTTACCCAGGGCAAGCCGCGGAAGCACCAACCGCCAACCGTCTTACGGTGGCCTCGAGCGTCCTTGTCGCCCTCGAAACCTTCCAGAATATCGTAAGCGTGCATGAAGCCCGCGTTCGCCGCTGCCACTGCGGCCAGCTTTGAGCGCGCGGCGCTGCGGCACAGCAGCAGGATCGGCGTATGCGGCATCGCCACTTGGGACAGTTGCTCGACGAACTCCGGGTTGGGAACGCCGCCCGGGTATCGCGTCCACTCGATGTGTACGTACTGGCCATCCCCGACGACCGGGCGGCCGACCCAGTCCAGTTCCGCGCGGGTGCGTACGTCAACTAGCCGGGCCCCCGGCTCGAGCGCCAACAACTCGAATGCCTCACCTGGCGCCAGCGCGCCAGCATACTGCAGCTGGTGTTGCGTGCGGCGCTGCTCGGCCGCTGCATAAATCGCGTCACGGGAAGTCATCACTGTGTCCAAAAAGCGCAATGGTTTAATTTTAGCGTCGTCGTAGAATGACCCGCCTAGGCAGCGGCATGGAGCACGACCTTGGTGCATTATCGTCTTTTTGCACCGATCGCGTGCTTGTTCGGTGCCGCCAATCGCAGTTGCACTAATATTGTGCGCAATGCGCTGCCACTAGGACGGGTAATACGCTGCTTGTAGGTCGTGGTAGGGCATAAGCCCTGCAATGGAGCGTGCCCGGTGTCCCTGCATCATAATTTGGCATGGAGTGTGCTTTGTTTGGACCCGATCCCGTTGCATAACCGAGAAGCCGGAATCGGGAAGTGGTATCGCCCCCATTGTTCATCAGGAGAAAGGAATGACTCAAACCGTGGCCGACGTCATCAAGCTCGTCGAGGACGAGGACGTCAAGTTCGTCGATTTTCGCTTCACCGACACCCGCGGCAAGGAACAACACGTGTCGGTGCCGGTGTCGGCGTTCGACGAGGACAAGTTCGAAGCCGGCCACGCGTTCGACGGTTCCTCGATTGTCGGCTGGAAGGGAATTGAAGCGTCGGATATGCTGCTGTTGCCGGATCCGAACACCGCGTATATCGACCCGTTCTACGAGGAATCGACGTTGGTCCTCATCTGCGACGTGATCGAGCCGTCGGACGGCAAGGGCTATGAGCGCGACCCGCGCTCGCTCGCCAAGCGTGCCGAGGCGTACCTGAAGAGCACGGGCTTGGGTGATACCGCGTTTTTTGGCCCGGAACCCGAATTCTTCATTTTTGATTCGGTGCAGTGGAACATTGATATGTCGGGCTGCTTCGTGAAGATCGGCTCCGAAGAGGCTGCTTGGTCGTCGGGCAAGGAATTCGAGCACGGCAACAGCGGTCACCGTCCGGGTGTTAAGGGCGGCTATTTCCCGGTTGCCCCGGTCGATTCGTTCCAGGACATGCGCTCGGAGATGTGCCTGTTGCTCGAGCAACTGGGCGTGCCGGTCGAAGTGCATCACCATGAGGTCGCGGGTTCCGGCCAGAACGAGATCGGCACAAAATTCTCGACATTGGTGCAACGCGCTGACTGGACGCAGATCCTGAAGTACGTTGTACATAACGTGGCCCATACGTACGGCAAGACCGCGACGTTCATGCCCAAGCCGGTGGTGGGCGACAACGGTTCCGGCATGCACGTGCATCAGTCGATTTGGAAGGATGGCCAAAACCTGTTCGCAGGCAATGGCTATGCGGGCCTGTCCGAGTTCGCGCTGTTCTACATCGGGGGCATCATCAAGCACGCCCGTGCGTTGAACGCGATCACGAACCCGACCACGAACTCGTATAAGCGGCTAGTGCCGCACTTCGAAGCACCCGTCAAGCTCGCGTATTCGGCGCGCAATCGTTCCGCGTCGATCCGCATTCCGCATGTGTCGAACCCGAAGGGGCGCCGGATCGAGACGCGTTTCCCGGATCCGATGGCCAACCCGTATCTGTGCTTCTCGGCGTTGATGATGGCCGGCCTAGATGGCGTGCAAAACAAGATCCATCCGGGCGAGGCCGCGGACAAAAACCTGTACGACCTGCCGCCGGAAGAGGACGCGAAGATCGCGACCGTCTGCGAGAACCTGGACACCGCGCTGGATGCGCTCGATGCCGATCGCGAGTTCCTCACGCGCGGCGGCGTGTTCACGGATTCGATGCTGGATGCGTACATCGAGCTTAAGACGCAGGAGCTGCAACGCTTCCGTCAAACCACGCACCCGATCGAGTTCGAGATGTACTACTCGCTCTGAGCGATGGCGCGTGCTGTCCGGCAGCCGGCAGGCCGTGCGGCGCGCCTATGCGCGTTGTCGCCCGCGCCCGCGAGGTGACCGGTAGGAAATGGGGATGGCCTTGCGCCGTCCCTATTTTATTGGACCGGCCCGAGGATATTGAAGAGCCTGGTCAAATCGAAACGAAGCCAATGCGATACGCTGCGAAACGAAGCCCATCCGATACGCCGGACGATTCAGCGTTGTCATGCTCTGGGCTGCTGCCTGGGCTCGACGCGCTGCCAACGGCCGTGCTGGTGCTGGATAAGCGGACATTGCGAGTAGCGTATGCGAATCCATCGGCCGAGTCGATGCTCGAGATGTCGCGCCGGCAACTGGAGCAGACCACGTGGCCGGATCTGTTCTCCAATGGCGACGAGTTAGTGACGACCATCGCAGCGATTGCTGACAACCGGTTCCAGGCGACGCACTTGGACGCCACACTGGAGCGCCAGCTGCGCGAGCCGTTGCGCGTGCACGTGATCGTGGGCTACCTCGAGACAGCATCGGACTACGTATTGCTCGAGCTGTTCGCCAACGACCAGCAATTGCGCAGCGATCGAGAGGAACGTATCCATGACTTGACGTCGGTCAACAAGCAATTGATCCGCAATCTGGCGCACGAAATTAAAAATCCGCTTGGCGGCATTCGCGGCGCGGCGCAGTTGCTTGAGTTCGAGTTAGGCGAGCGCGAGGCGCGCTACGACCTGCGCGAATACACGCAGGTCATTATCAAGGAGTCCGATCGGCTGCAGACGCTGGTGGACCGGCTTTTGGAGCCACACCGTCATCCGCACATTGTTGGTGACGTGAACATCCACGAGGTCTGCGAACGGGTACGCGCGGTGATCTTGGCCGAGTTTCCCTGGGGGCTGACGATCGAGCGCGACTACGATGTGAGCGTGCCGGAGTTTCGCGGCGATAAGGAGCAACTGATCCAGGCGTTGCTGAACATCGTGCGCAACGCAACGCAGGCGCTCAAAGAGCGCATCTCGCAAGGTGACGCGCATATCGCGTTGCGCACGCGCGTCGCGCGCAAGGTCACGATCGCCAAGCGGTTGTGCAAGTTGGCATTGGACTTGCGGATAACCGACAACGGCCCCGGCATACCGGAGGCGATCCGTGACCGGATTTTTTATCCGCTGGTGTCGGGACGGGAAGATGGCAGCGGGCTTGGACTCACGCTTGCGCAGACCTTTGTGCAGCAGCACGCAGGGTTGATCGAAGTGGAAAGCCGTTGCGGCCATACCGAATTTCAGATCCTGTTGCCGCTGGCTCGATGACTGTAGGCGACAGGTGCGCGCACGCAGATATTGAAGAAAACCGCTCGATCAATCTTGAAGCCAATCTGAAATCTATGAAGCCAATCTGGATAGTTGACGACGATCAGTCGATACGCTGGGTGCTCGAGAAGGCACTGGCGCGCGAGCGCTTCGTGACCCGTAGCTTTACCAGTGTGCGCGACGTGCTGGCCGCATTCGAGCAGGACCAGCCGCAGGTGCTGGTATCGGACATTCGAATGCCGGGCGGCTCGGGACTTGAACTGCTCAATACGGTGCGCGAGCGGTGGCCGGGGTTGCCGGTGATCATCATGACGGCATTCTCGGACCTGGACAGCGCCGTCGCGGCTTTTCAGGGCGGGGCGTTCGAGTATCTGGCCAAGCCGTTCGACGTCGATAAGGCGGTCGAATTGATCCGCCGCGCCGTTGACGAGGGCATGCGCGGCGAGTCCGGCTGCGATGACCGGCTCGCTGAGGCGCCGGAAATGCTTGGGCAGGCCCCGGCGATGCAGGACATGTTCCGTGCGATCGGCCGGTTGTCTCATTCCGCGGCGACGGTGCTGATCACTGGCGAGTCCGGGACCGGCAAGGAACTGGTGGCCCATGCGCTGCATCGACACAGCCCGCGCGCCAATGGACCGTTTATCGCATTGAACACGGCGGCGATGCCGAAAGACTTGCTCGAGTCAGAGCTGTTTGGGCACGAGCGCGGGGCGTTCACGGGCGCGCAGGCGATGCGGCAGGGCCGCTTCGAGCAGGCCGAGAACGGCACACTGTTCCTGGACGAAATCGGGGATATGCCGTTCGATCTACAGACGCGACTGTTGCGCGTGCTCTCGGACGGGCAGTTCTACCGCGTCGGCGGTCACCGTCCTTTGCGGGCGAACGTGCGGGTGATTGCGGCGACGCATCAAAATCTGGAGACGCGGGTGCGGCAGGGATTGTTCCGCGAGGATCTCTATCATCGGCTCAACGTAATCCGGTTGCGGCTGCCGCCATTGCGCGAGCGCAGCGAGGATATCCCGCTGCTCACACGGCATTTCCTGCAAAAGAGTGCCCGCGAGCTTAGCGTCGAGCCCAAGCGCGTCACTGACGAGACGCTGGCGTACCTGGCACTAATGCCGTTTCCCGGCAACGTGCGCCAACTGGAGAATCTGTGCAACTGGCTGACCGTGATGGCGCCCGCGCAGACCATCGAGATCAAGGACTTGCCGCCGGAGCTGGTCATAGAGCGGCAATCGGCCCCGCACGCCGTGTCCGATGAAGGGCTACTGATTGGCGAGACTGTCGGCGTCGCCGCCGGCGCAGCAGCGGCGTTCTCGTCCGGCGATACCCGCGCCGCAGCACTGGCGCCCAGCGGCGTGACGCCGCTGGGCGGCCCCGCCCGTGACGCGCTGTCGCCAGTATCGTCTCACGTCAGTGCATGGGAGGCTGGCTTGCGCACCGAAGTGGCGCGACTGCTGCGCGAGAACGCGCCCGAGGTGATGGATGGGCTGGCGCGCCGCTTCGAAGCCGCGGTGATTCGCGAGGCGCTGGACTTCACGCGCGGCCGCAAGGTCGAAGCCGCCGAGCGGCTTGGCATTGGACGCAATACGATCACCCGCAAGATCCAGGACCTGCGTTTGGAATCGTGATGGCGATCGGGTCGCCGCCCGCTTAACGCTCCAGCGTCGCGATTACTGGCGCATGGTCCGATGGCTGGTCCCAGCGACGCGGAGTCTTGTCGATCTCGCACGCGCTGCAGCACTGCGCGAGCGACGGCGACAGCAGAATGTGATCGATGCGTAATCCTGCGTTGCGGCGAAAGGCCAGCATTCGGTAGTCCCACCACGAGAACGACTTGTTAGGCTGCTCGAAGCAGCGAAAGGCATCGACGAGCCCGAGTTCGACGAGCGATCGGAAGGCATCGCGCTCCTCGGGCGACACGAGGTTCTGTCCTTCCCACGCTTGCGGGTCGTGCACGTCGCGATCTTCCGGCGCGATATTATAGTCACCCGTTAGCGCGAACTGCGGGTGTGCACGCATTTCGGCGGCGACCCATTCACGCAGCGCGGCCAGCCATGACAGTTTGTACGCGAATTTGTCGGTGCCCGGCGCCTGCCCATTGGGAAAGTAAGCGCTGACCACGCGCACGCCGTCGATGGTCGCGGCAATCAAGCGCTGCTGCAGGTCGTCAAAGCCGGGAATGTTTCGTATGACGACCGCTTCGTCGACGGGCAAACCTTCGCGTACGAGGATCGCGACGCCGTTATAGGTCTTTTGTCCGGAAAACCAGCTGCGGTAGCCGGCCGCTTCGAGTGCCGCGCGCGGATACTTGTCGTCGGGCAGCTTCAGTTCCTGCAAGCACAATACGTCGACACGACTCATGGCGAGCCAGTCGATGACGTGTTGCAAGCGGACTTTCAGAGAATTGATGTTCCACGTGGCGATTTTCATGTTTGAGTCAGTGCCGCGACAGGACTGGCTTTGCGGCTATGTTTAAATGGTAGTTGACTATCTAGCTACCCACCTTGGAGGTGGTAGAGAAAACGATGGAGGCCGCTTATGATAGCTTTAGTTCGCTGCTTGACCCTCGCGGCTCTTGAGTGGCAACGGTGCGGGCCTTGCGGCCAATTCGTCAGGCGACAGCAGACTTAAGCACGTCTGGGCAACTTTGGCTTTCGGCACGTGAGCCGGTCATCGTAAAGCTCCTGTCGCAGGATCATGATGCCGTGCTTCGGTTCTCGGCTTGTGGGAACGGCGCAGGAGGGGGGGCGCACCTTGCCGCAGCGCTTGTCGCGGTGCTGATACTGATGGCAATCGGTTTTCTCGTTGGGCGTTGGTCACCGCGGCCAACCGTCTGCCACTGATGCCGTTTGCGCAACTTGCTACCCGGATTGGTGGAGCACTTACGGCGATGGTGGCCCTGCTATGGTGGGGACAATGGGTTCGACGCGCAAAAATAAACGTGCTTTGCCGATGTCAGTGACTTCTGACAAATTGCGTGGCCATTGGACCAATAATTTTTCTTGTACGCTTAAGGCAAGACGCGAATTACGGCCTGGACAAGGCTGGAAAATTATGGAAGCGTTGGCCTATGAGGCTGGGCCTGCTATGGGCGCGTGATGATCACTGACCACGGGAACAAGGGAGGATGGCAATGAGAAAGCGAGCGATGAAAGTAAAAGCGCAACAAAAAGCTAAAGTTGCAAGAATTTTACATGAACATGAGGGAGAACTCAGTTCATTCACGCGAATGCAGCGGCATTACGGTGAGCTACAAGCAATACTCAACACCGTTGCCGCGCGTTTCGGTGCAACCGCTCGTCCAAGCCCGGCGATGCGCGAAATCGACAAGCGCGCTGCAGCTATCGATGAGTGGGTAACGAGTGATCGACGGCAACAGGTGCCGGTGCGCGTGTTGGGACGCTTGGGGGGCGAGAACGGAGGGGATATGATAAACGGTGTAAATAACTGGCTAAAGCGGAATAGGTTAGCAGGTCGAGAACCAACGGCAGGCGAATTTCTTAATATCAACCCGTTCTCAGATTGGTCTGGTTCAATCAATCAAGGTTGGATACAAGGAGCATTTGATAGAGGTCATATGTTCCGCTTGTTAACTGACGTGCCTGAACATCTTGTTGCTGCGCATAACAATGCCGCTCAAAATCCGACTGAAGAAAACATTAATCAATATAAAGAAATTTTGAGCAATGCAGCGGAAAACTGGCAACATCGAAGCAGTGTTTTTGCAAAAGAGTTAATTGCGTGTGCTAGGAATGGATACGCCATTCACGAAGACGAAAACGGTAGAAAAAGCGTTATGCCATGGGGCAAGCATGAGCTTTTAGAAAGATTCCGTCCAGGGGCTGCTGCTTGAGCGCAATGTGAAGGTGACGTATGAGTCGGTGCGTGCGGGTGCAACCCATCCGGCGGGCAGCTTGCCCCGCCAACGAAAGCCGTACAGGGTAAGCCCGGCTCGACGTGGCACCTTGATGAAATGTTCGTGAATCTGCGCGGCAGGCCGTATACACTGTGGCGCGTCGCCGATGAGCGTGGAGCCGAACTGGATGTGCTGCGGCAAAATTGCCGTGATAAATCCGCCGTCAAAAGCGTCTTCAAAAGCGCGCTGTGCTCGGCTACCGTGCCATGCAGAATTGTCACTGAGACCGACTCGTACGCATTCAGATGGACTTGCTCATCATTTGGTGCTGCGCCACACTCGCGCGACGACGAACCCGCCGCGCCGAACATGTTTGCCACGCGCTTTTGCGACTACCGTTTCCATTAAGTGATTTGACTCGGTCGCACATCGAACTGCTGTGCCAATCGGCCCGCGTCCGGACTCTCTTGATCACCGCAAGGGGCACCTTCGCCTCGATGCAGTTCAATGCGCTCGTTTCTCTGTCTGTGTCATCTTCCAGTTTTCTTGTCGGCTTTATTGCTACCTCAGGTCCAGCACGCCTCGCTTATTCGTCGGTCCGATTTTGTGCGGCCACTTCTATAGAACCCGTATAGGCACGCGGTTTGCGGTAAAGGCAGGCAGTTAGTTTATCCCGTTTCGTTGCATATCTTTAGGAGATTGCTATGACTATCGTGACTACCTGTGGCGCACGTTCCAACCTACTCGACTGGATTACCGGCGCACTCGTCATCATTGGTGCTCTTAACTGGGGGCTGGTCGGGCTGTTTCAGTTTGATCTCGTCGCGGCGATCCTCGGCGTCGGATCGGTTGCGTCCCGTATTATTTACGGGCTGGTGGGATTATCAGGGATTTACTGCCTGGTTAGGGCTTGCATTGCGGCCAAGGTTACAGCGTCCGATGATCGGACGCATTGACCATACGTGCGGTCACGCCGATGAAAGAATGGCTGACCGCGGGGTACTTCAACTTAGTTGCAATGCAAAGTATCTTTCGGTGCTTTCGTGTAACTGTCTTCTGTAACATGCCAAACGCTATCTGTCTACTGCGCGGAAGGTGCCAATTCGTTTTATTTTAACGCTTAGCGATTTAAAAAATAGTAAGAAGCGTGGTATTTATCAATCGGTACTCTATATTGGGCTGAACCTCATGAGGCTAGTCCGTGTATTTATGACCGGGCGCCATGCGAGCGGGTAGTGTGAACAAGCATGGCGAAGTTCTCTAGCTTGAACCTTATGGCATCGTAGTGGCACGGCACGCCCAATTTTTCTTCGGCTTTTGTCTTCAAACTTGTCTCATATGGTACACGCTGGCTGTCAATTTCGCGCTGCCTGCATCGAGCGTCGTGGTGACGTCTTGCATGAAACCGCGGCGCGTGTGTTGCTCACCAACATGCAACGTCGGCACGCCCTGACACAGAGGAGCTTCGGATGGATCTAATTATCCGTAACGCATCGTTGCCCGACGGGCGTACGCAAATCGACATCGGCATAAACGGCGCGCGTATCGTCGCGGTAGAGCCCGCGCTGGCGGCGACCGCATCACACGAAATCGATGCGCAGTGCAACTTGGTCACACCGCCGTTCGTCGACGCCCATTTCCATATGGACGCGACGCTGTCGTACGGGTTGCCGCGGGTCAATGCATCGGGCACCTTGCTCGAAGGCATCGCGCTATGGGCAGAACTCAAACCCGCGCTCACGCAACAGGCCGTGTTGGAGCGCGCGCTGCAATATTGCGATTGGGCGGTCGCGCGTGGATTGCTAGCCATCCGCTCGCACGTGGACGTCTGTGACCCGCGGCTGCTGGCCGTCGAGACGCTGCTCGAGGTCAAGCGACGCGTCGCACCCTACCTGGACCTTCAACTGGTCGCGTTCCCGCAGGATGGTCTGTTGCGCAGTCCCGGCGCGTTCGACAACTTGAAGCGCGCGATTGCACTCGGCGTGGACGTCGTCGGCGGTATCCCGCATTTCGAGCGGACGATGGCCGACGGCGCCGAATCCATCCGGCTGCTGTGCGAGTTTGCAGCGCAGAAAGGGCTGCGGGTGGACATGCACTGCGACGAATCCGATGACCCGATGTCACGCCACATCGAGACGCTGGCGGCTGAAACGCACCGGCTTGGGCTGCACGGGCGCGTCGCTGGCTCGCATCTGACGTCGATGCACTCGATGGACAACTACTATGTCAGCAAGCTGCTCCCGTTGATGCACGAAGCGGGCGTGGCCGCCATCGCGAACCCGTTAATCAACATTACGCTGCAAGGCCGTGCCGACACTTATCCGAAGCGACGGGGCATGACGCGCGTGCCCGAGATGCTGGCCACGGGCATCGATGTCGCGTTGGGTCACGATTGCGTGATGGATCCGTGGTACGCACTGGGCTCCGGCGACATGCTCGAGGTCGCGCATATGGCGCTGCATGTCGCGCAGATGACTGGCATCGACGCGAGTCGCGCTTGCTTCACCGCGGTTACGCAGACGCCTGCCAGGATACTGGGTCTGGAAGGGTACGGATTGGCGCCGGGCTGCTACGCCGACCTCGTCTTGCTCGATGCTCGCGATCCGATCGAGGCGATCCGGCTGCGCGCGGCACGCCTGGCCGTGATACGGCGCGGTCAGGTGGTCAGCCGCCAGCCGGCAGCGCACGCGACGTTGGCGCTCGCTGGTCGGCCCGATACCGTGGATTTCAAGTTGCGTCGTTGACGGCCCGAGCCTTAAGCGCTTGGGCTCGCCATCACTCATGCCCCGTGGTTAGGCTGCTTCTCCAGCCATCCCGTTGTGACGCAGCAGTGCTTCGATGTTCGGCTCGCGCCCGCGGAATGCCTTGAACGACGCCATCGCAGCACGGCTGCCGCCGACTTCAAGAATCTCCGCGCGGTAGCGTGCCCCCGTTTGTCTATCGAGCACGCTGCCGCTCGCGCTTGCCGCTTCCTCGAACGCCGCGTATGCATCAGCCGACAGCACTTCTGCCCACTTGTAGCTGTAGTAGCCGGCCGCATAGCCGCCAGCAAAGATGTGGCTGAATGTGTTCGGCCAACGCGAGAACGGCGCCTGGGGCACGACGTGGCAGCTGTCGTTGATCTGCCGGGCAAGCGCATTCACGCTGACGGCGCCATCCGGATCGTAACCGGTATGCAGCAGCATATCGAACTTCGAAAAGACGATTTGCCGCAGCGTCGCGAGCCCGCTTTGGAAGTTGCGGGCCGCCAGCATCTTGTCAAACAGTTCGCGCGGCAGCGGTGCACCGGTGTCCACGTGCGACGTCATGCCGGTCAGCACGTCCCACTCCCAGCAAAAGTTCTCCATGAATTGCGATGGCAATTCAACTGCGTCCCATTCAACACCGTTGATGCCTGACACGCCCAACTCCTCGATGCGCGTGAGCATATGATGCAGTCCATGGCCGAATTCGTGGAACAGCGTAATCACTTCGTCGTGCGTGAAGCATGCCGGCTTGTCACCGACCGGCGCCGAGAAGTTGCACGTCAAATAGGCGACTGGGGTTTGCAGGCTACCGTCGCCGCGCTTGCGGCGCGAGCGCGCATCGTCCATCCACGCGCCACCGCGCTTGCCTTCGCGCGCGTATAGGTCCAGGTAGAACTGCGCGACGAGGTTGCCATCCGCGTTCTCGACGCGGAAGAAGCGCACATCGGGATGCCATGTCTCGGTGGTGTCCGGCTTGATCGAGACGCCGAACAATGTCTCGGTGACGCGAAACAGCCCGTGCAGCACGACGCGTTCCGGGAAGTATTGCTTGACTTCGTTTTCGGAGAACGCATAGCGTTTTTGCCGCAGCTTTTCGGACGCGTATGCAACATCCCATGGTGCGAGTTGCGCCAGGCCAAGCTCGTTGGCAGCGAATGCACGAAGCTGCGCCCAGTCTTTTTCCGCATAGGGTCGCGCGCGCCGGGCCAGATCGTCAAGAAACGCGATCACCTGGTCCGGAGAGTCGGCCATTTTCGGCTCGAGCGACACTTCGGCGAAATTCCGGTAGCCGAGCATCGACGCTTCTTGCGCGCGCAGCTTCAATTGCTCGGCCATGTTGGCGGTGTTGTCCCACTCGGGCTTGCCGTTGCCGTATTCGGCCCCCAACTCGGACGCGCGGGTCGCGTAGGCGCGGTACATCGCCTCGCGCATTGGGCGATGTTCGGCGTACTGTAGCACTGGAAAATACGACGGAAAATGCAGCGTGAACTTCCAGCCCGGCTTGCCGTCCTTTTCCGCTGCATGGCGCGCCGCGTCAACCGCGTCGGCAGGCAGGCCGGCGAGTTGTGCGGAATCGGTCGCGAAGTACGCGTATGCGTTGGTCGCGTCCAGTACATGGTCGGAAAACGCCTTCGCCAGCGTCGCCTGCTGCTCCTGCAATTGTGCAAAGCGTGGCTTGCTGGCTTCCGGCAATTCGGCGCCGGACAGGCGGAAATCGCGCAGCGCATTGTCTAGGATCTTCTTGCGCGCGTCACTCAGTTGCGCATAGGCGCTGCTTGCCGCAATCGCCTTGTACTTGTCGTACAGCGCCAGGTTTTGGCCCACATTGGACCAGAATTCGGTCACGCGTGACAGGTTCTGCGCGTGCGCCGTGCGCAACTCTGGCGTGTCGGCCACCGCATTCAGGTGCCCGATCACGCCCCAGGCGCGCGACAGCGGCTCGGTCGCCGCCTCAACGGGGTCAATGACCGCTTCCCAGGTGGCCGGGGTGTGCGGCGCGCTGGCGCGCTCGATTGCGTCGTTGGCGGCGTCCAGCAATACGTCCAGCGCCGGCGTAACGTGCTCGGGACGGATCGATGCAAAGCGTGGCAGATCGGAAAAATCGAGCAGTGGGTTGTTAGCGGCGGTGTGAGGCATGGTGTTCCTAGCGGATTCCGAAAGAGTGGCGGATTAGCGCGACGCATCGGTCAGCGGCGTCGCGCGCCGTTGCGTCGTCAGCCGGCGGCGCGTTCGGCCGCCTCGATCGTGTTGACCAGTAGCATCGTGATCGTCATCGGACCGACGCCGCCGGGTACCGGCGTGATGTAGCCGGCAACCTCGCGTACGCCGGCGAAATCCACGTCGCCGCACAGCTTGCCCTCGTCGTCGCGGTTCATGCCGACGTCGATGACGGTCGCACCGGGCTTGACCATGTCGGCTGTCAGCAAATTGCGCTTGCCCGTTGCCGCGACGATGATGTCCGCGCGGCGCGTATGGGCGGCCAGATCCCGCGTCTTGCTGTTGCAGATTGTCACGGTGGCGCCGGCCTCGATCAGCAGCATTGCCATCGGCTTGCCGACAATGTTCGAGCGGCCGATCACCACTGCGTTGGCGCCAGCCAGCGGGATGCGCTCCGATTCGAACATTTTCATCACGCCGTACGGCGTGCAAGGGCGGAACAGCGGCTTGCCGGTCATCAACGCGCCCGCGTTGGCGACATGGAAGCCATCGACGTCCTTTTCCGGTGCGATTGCCTCGATGACCTTGTGCGCGTCGATATGCGGCGGCAGTGGCAATTGCACGAGGATCCCATGGATCTGTGGATCGCGGTTTAGCGCGTCGATGCGGGCGAGCAGGTCGGCTTCACTGAGTTCAGCTGGGTAGCGATCATAGACTGAATGCAATCCGTTGTCCTCGCACGCCTTGATCTTGTTGCGCACGTAGACTTGGCTAGCCGCGTTGTCGCCGACGAGCACCACGGCCAGGCCGGGCCGGTGGCCACGTGTGGTAAGCGCGGCAGCACGTTGCGCTACGTCGGCGCGCAGCTGTTTGGAAAGGAGGGTGCCGTCGATGATTCTGGCTGTCATGGCAGGTGGTGGGTCGGATTATCGAAGCGCAAAGCGGTGGACGGCGCATGCTACACTGCGCTTGCACGGCAAGCGGCTGCATGCGACCGAAAGGGCTGATTATACCGCCACGGGCGGGCGGCTTCGTGCGCGCCCGTGGCTTGACGTGCCGCTACTGCTTTTTCGATAGAGCGAGGCGCAGCAGGTCGGCCACCGTGTTCACGTTGAGCTTTTCCATGATGTTCGCGCGGTGCGCCTCGACCGTCTTGATCGAGATGCCAAGATCGTCGGCAATCTGCTTGTTCAGCCGTCCGGCGATGATGCGCCCGAGCACTTGTTGCTCGCGCGCGGTCAGCTTGGACAGGCGCTCGGCGGCCGCGCGCTGCTGCTGCGCGGTCGAGCTCTCGGTGCGGGCACGCTCGAGCATGCGCTCGACCAGCTGGCGCAACTCGGCTTCGTCAAACGGCTTTTCGATAAAATCCATCGCGCCTTTTTTCATCGTCGATACGGCCATCGGCACGTCGCCGTGGCCCGTGACGAAAATGATCGGCAGCGTTGCATGCTCGGCAATCAGCTTTTCCTGTAGCTCGAGCCCGTTCATGCCGGACATGCGTACGTCCAGAATCAGGCAGCCGAGCTGCGACGGCTGGTAAGCATCGAGAAACTGTTCGGCGCTGGAGAAGCACTGGACACGGTAGCCGTTGGCCTCGAGCAGCCAGCGCAGCGAGTCGCGCACTGCCTCGTCATCGTCGACGACGAAGACGGTTTCCTGTTGTGTGGTGAATGGGCTGCTCATAGATCTCCCGTGACAGTTTGCGGCGCGGCCGCTGCGGGCCCATGCTGCGTAGGTTCTTCGGTTTCGCCAAATGGCAACGTAAAATGAAAAGTACAGCCGGTCACAAGGCCGTCGGGCTCGACATTGTTGACGACCCACAGACGTCCCCGATGGGACTCGATGATCGAGCGGCAGATGTTTAGCCCCATGCCCATGCCGTCGGACTTGGTGCTGTAGAACGGCTCGAACAGGCGCTCGGTGCTGGCCTCGTCCACGCCGGGTCCCTGGTCAACCACGCTGATGCGCACGCACGGCCCCTCATCGACGATGCGCACCTCGACGCGGATCACGGGATCGACCGCGTTTGGACGGGCATCGGCCATCGCTTCGGCGGCGTTTTTCAGCAGGTTCACGAGTACCTGTTCAATTAGTACCGGATCGACGTTGATGACCGGTAGCCGCGCGCGCATGTCGGTGACGATGCGGATGTGCCGCTTGCGCATTTCGATCTCGGCTAGGCCGACCGCATCCGCAATGATGTCGCTGATCTTCGTGCGTTGACGCTTCGGTTCGCTGCGTTTGACGAATTCACGGATGCGCTTGATGATCATGCCGGCGCGCACCGCTTGCTGCGACGTTTTCTCGAGCACCGGTAACAGATTTTCCGGCGACGCGCGGCCGGACTTTACCAGCGCCACGGTGCCCGATGCGTAGTTGTTGATCGCCGCCAGCGGTTGGTTCAACTCGTGCGCCAGTGACGAGGCCATTTCACCCATCGTCATCAAGCGGCTGGTGAACTGTAGCTTCTCGTCCTGTTGCTGCGCCAGTTCCTGCGCTTGCTTGCGCTGCGTGATATCCGTGGCGATTTGCATCTGCGCGAGGTGGCCATCGACCCACTGAATGTATTGCCGACGCACCTCGAACCACTTTTGGATGCTCTGCACGTAGATTTCGCGCGCGTCCGATGTGCTTTCGGTCAGCGCGGCAGCTGGCAGGCCGGCGTAGGTATCGACTAGATCGATCGAGTCGTTCGACGCCTGGGTCGCCGCATCGAAGCTCGAGCCTGCCAATTCCAGGTGCCCGTCCGGGCGGATACCGAACAGATGCCGGTAGTAGCGGTTGGCAAACAGCAGCTCGGCCTGGTCTGCCGCCAGCACTGAGACTGCCGCGTCCAGCGACTCGAGTACCGTGGTGAAACGCTCATGGGCGGCGGCCAGCTCCTCGCGCGCGCGTTTGGGCTCGGTGATGTCGGTCATCGACGACATCCAGCCGGTCTGGCGCCCGGAGCTATCGATCAGCGGCGATACATACAGCCGCGCGTGAAAAATCGAGCTATCCTTGCGGCGCACCCGCAACTCGAACCCCGACGAGGGCGCCTTGCCGCGCAGCGTCATGTCGAGCTGCCGATGCATCTCCGCATGGGCTTCGCGCGGCCAGTACGGGAACGGAGCGGTCTTGCCCACCAGGTCGCTTTCGTCCCAGCCGGTCATCCGGCAAAAGGCTGGATTCACGTGCGTGATGCGTCCTTGCATGTCGAGCACGCGCATGCCAATCAACACTGAGTTTTCCATCGCGCGCCGGAAGAACGCCTCCGCGTACAGCGCCTGTTGAGCCTCGAAGCGCTGCCGAGTGTGCTTCCATAAGCTCCACAGGCTCCATAGCACGAAGCACGACAGGCCGGCGACCAGCCACACCAGCGTCTTGTTCGTAAAGTTGGTCAGTTGCGGATACGAGTACACGCGCACCGCCAGGCCATGGCCCGGTGGATCGAGCGGCAGGTCGTAATACGCATCGCGCGGCAGCCTCGGACGGGTGGACGTAGTGGATAGCTCGCGGTGACCCAGATCAATGATCGAGATCTTGTATTTGGCGGACAACTCGGCTGGAATGTCGTGCTTGAGCATGCCTTCGACCGAGAACACGGCGGCCACCGTGCCGAGGAACTCACGCTCGCGAAAGATCGGCGTTTGCAGTGTCACGTAGCCATTGCGTAAGTCGTCGTAGAGCAGCGCCGAGTAGATCTGCCGGCGCGAAGCACGTGCCTCAGTGAACGCAGCGTGGATCGCATCGTCCAATTGCGTCTCGTTTGGCTTGGCCAGCCGCGAGCCGACGTGCGACTCCGGGGTGCTGGCCCAGTGCGGCGTCTGCGAGCCGTCGAGCCAGTTCATGTAAATGATTTCCGGGTGGCTTTGCATCACGGCACCGGCGGCCGTTTGGAAGGTCCGCGCGTCACCATGACCGGCGGCAATGTCGCGAGCGAGGGCAGCAATGTGTTCCTGCGTGCTCGTCATTGACAGACGGATCTGTTGCTGTGCCCACGCGACGTTGCGATACAGCGTGTCTTCTTGCTGCTGTTGCTCGCGCCGGTTCAGGCTCCATAGAATCAGGCTCATCACGATCAGGAACACCACGATCGACACGAGCGGCGTGAGCAAGTAAGAGTTGGACCACCACGGGCCGTGATGCCAGCGGTTAGGCGGCGGCGTCGGCCCGGGCCGCGCTGCACGAGCGAGAAGCCGTTCAGTCAACATGAAGCAAATTGTAGCGCAGGGTTAAAAGCACAAAGCGAGCTGTTCGCGGCAAGGCAGCGATAGAATCCAGTCAGATGCCGGATTTTCGGGTTGCGCTGCAGCAATTTTTCGTATTGTGGGAAATCATCTCGTCATTTGAAAATTTTGTTGCGCAGGCTCAGACCGGGTCTTTACAATTCGGTGGCCGCCCGGCCAGGATGCCGCTTCCGGCCGCGCGATCCCGCAGGCGGAACCGCGCACGCGGTAGCTGGTCAGCTTGTGCTGCACGTTCCCCATACTAGGACTAGGAGACGCTCATGTCCGCCGTACCCGAGGAAGTGATGAAGTATGTCGCCGCCGAAAAAGACAACGACCCGCAGGAAACCGCCGAATGGCTCGAGGCGTTAGATGGCGTGCTGTCGGCTGTGGGCCTCGAGCGCGCACATTACTTGATCGAAAAGCAGATCGAATTTGCGCGGGTCCATGGCGAGCATCTGCCATTTTCCGCGAACACGCCCTATATCAATACGATCCCCGTGTCCGCGCAGGCTAAGAGCCCCGGCGATCAAGACATCGAACATCGGATTCGCTCGTACACGCGCTGGAATGCGCTGGCGATGGTGCTGCGCGCCGGCAAGCACACGAACGTCGGTGGGCACATTGCATCGTTTGCGTCGGCCGCCACCCTTTATGACGTCGGGTACAACCATTTCTGGCACGCGCCGAGCGCCGAGCATGGTGGTGACCTGGTGTTCGTGCAGGGCCACTCGTCCCCCGGCATTTATTCACGCGCGTTCCTGTTAGGTCGGCTAACCGAGGAGCAACTGGACAACTTCCGGCAGGAGGTCGGGGGCAAGGGCATCTCATCGTATCCGCACCCGTGGCTGATGCCGGATTTCTGGCAGTTCCCGACGGTGTCGATGGGCTTGGGTCCGATCATGGCGATCTACCAAGCGCGTTTCATGCGCTACCTGGAGGCGCGCGGCATCGCGAAGACCGCGGGGCGCAAGGTTTGGGCTTTCCTCGGCGACGGCGAGACCGACGAGCCGGAATCGCTCGGCGCGATCGGCATGGCCGGGCGTGAGAGGCTGGACAACCTCGTGTTCGTGATCAACTGTAACCTGCAGCGGCTGGACGGGCCGGTGCGAGGCAACGGCAAGATTATCCAGGAGTTGGAGTCCGAATTCCGCGGTGCGGGCTGGAACGTGATCAAGGTGATCTGGGGCAGCCGCTGGGATTCGCTGTTTGCGCGCGACAAGACGGGCGCGTTGATGCGCCGGATGATGGAAGTGGTCGATGGCGAATACCAGACGTACAAGTCGGAGTCCGGCGCCTACGTGCGCGAGCATTTCTTTAACACCCCGGAACTCAAGGCGTTGGTGGCGGACTGGTCCGATGATGATATCTGGAATTTGAACCGAGGCGGCCACGACCCGCATAAGATCTACGCGGCATTTCACGCGGCGCAGCACAATGTCGGCCAGCCGACCGTGATCCTGACAAAGACGATCAAGGGCTACGGGATGGGCGAGGCCGGGCAGGCGATGAACATTACCCACCAGCAGAAGAAAATGCAGGTGGACCAACTAAAGCAGTTCCGCGACCGGTTCCGGCTGCCGATCTCGGACGACGAGATCGCTGATGTGCCTTACTTAAAGTTTGACGAGGGCTCAAAAGAGCTTGAGTACATGCGCCAGCACCGGCTGGCGCTCGGCGGCTATTTGCCGCAGCGACGGATGAAGGCCGATATGTCGCTGGACGTGCCGCCGCTGTCCGTGTTCGAACCGGTGCTCAAGGGCACCGGCGAGGGACGCGAGATCTCCACGACGATGGTGTTCGTGCGGATCTTGAACATCCTGCTCAAGGACAAGGCGCTCGGCAAGCGGATCGTGCCGATCGTGCCGGACGAGTCGCGCACGTTCGGCATGGAGGGGTTATTCCGCCAGATCGGCATTTGGAACCAGGAAGGGCAGAAGTACGTGCCGGAAGATTCCGACCAGTTGATGTTCTACAAGGAATCGACGACCGGACAGATCTTGCAGGAAGGCATCAACGAGGCGGGTGGCCTCTGCGACTGGATCGCGGCGGCGACATCGTACTCGACGCACAACGAGATCATGGTGCCGTTCTACATCTTCTACTCGATGTTTGGCTTCCAGCGCGTCGGTGACCTGGCCTGGGCCGCCGGTGATATGCGCTCGCGTGGCTTCCTGCTCGGCGGCACTGCGGGGCGCACAACGCTCAATGGCGAAGGGTTGCAGCATGAGGACGGGCATTCGCTGTTGTGGGCGTCGTCGATCCCCAATTGCGTTAGCTACGATCCGACATTTGGCTACGAGCTTGCGGTGATTATCCAGGACGGCTTGCGCCGTATGGTGCAGGAGCAGCAGGACGTGTTTTATTACCTGACGGTAATGAACGAAAACTACGAGCATCCGGCGATGCCCGAGGGCGAGCATGTCGCGCAGCACATCATCAAAGGCATGTATTCATTGCGCAAGGCTGATGCGGATAACGACGCTCCGCGTGTGCAATTGCTCGGTGCCGGCACAATCCTGAACGAAGTGATTGCTGCAGCCGAGTTGCTGAAGAACGATTGGGGCGTGGCCGCCGACCTGTGGAGCGTGCCGAGCTTCATTGAACTGGCCCGCGAAGGGCAGGCGGTACAGCGCCAGAATCTGCTCAACCCGCTCGCTGAGCCCAAACTGTCACACGTGCAGACCTTGCTGAAGGACACGCAAGGGCCGGTGATTGCGGCGACCGACTATGTACGCTCGCTGGCCGAGCAGATCCGCGCATTCGTGCCGCGTTGCTATGTGGTGCTGGGCACCGATGGCTTCGGTCGTTCCGATACGCGCGAGAAACTGCGTCACTTCTTCGAGGTTGACCGCTATTGGGTCACAGTGGCCGCGCTGCACGCGCTGGCCGACGAAGGCACGATTGACCGCAAGCGGGTGGCGCAAGCGCTGCAGAAATACCAGCTCGATCCGGCCAAGCCGAACCCGGTGACCGTCTAACGCCATTTTCCCGCATCGCGCGAACGCGCTGCCCCGTGTGCGACGGCCATGGCCAGCCGTCGCACGCGCGTGGCTGATGGAGACAAAATCAATGAGTGAAGCGATCGAAGTGAAGGTGCCGGACATCGGCGACTACCAGGACGTGCCGGTGATCGATGTGCTGGTCAAGCCGGGCGATGCCGTCGAGCCGGAGCAATCGCTAGTCACGCTCGAGTCGGACAAGGCGACGATGGACGTGCCGAGCCCGAGCGCCGGTGTCGTTAAGGAAGTGAAGGTCAAGCAGGGTGATACGGTTTGCGAAGGGTCGCTGATCGTGATTCTCGATCGCGCGAGCAACGCCTCGGCGCCTAGCGGTCACGGTGCGGCGCAACCCGCCGTAGCCGCTGCGCCGGCCGCAGGCTCAGGCTCAGCGCCCGCTGCCGCGTCCGCGCCGCCCGCCGCTGCGGCTCCGGACTCAGCCCGGGTCACATCGCCTGCCGCGTCGGGTAGGGCCGGCGGCGGTGTCCGCGAGGTCAAGGTCCCCGATATCGGTGACTACCAGGACGTGCCGGTGATCGAAGTGCATGTGAAGGTGGGCGACGTTGTCGAGCCGGAGCAATCGCTGGTCACGCTCGAGTCGGACAAGGCGACGATGGACGTGCCGAGCCCGGCCGCTGGCAGGGTGAAGGCACTGAAAGTCAACGTTGGCGACACGGTGTCGGAAGGCACGCTGATCGTCGTACTGGATAGCGTCGGTGGCGCGGCGTCCGAGCAGGCGCCGGCCGCGCAGCCGGCTACGGCGTCCAGGTCGGCCGAGCAGTCTTCAGATCTGCCGGTTGCGCCAACGCCGGCGAGTGGCGCTGGCGAGCCGTCGGCGCTTGCGCAGGCGCCGGCGAGCCCGATTGCTGGCGAACACCGTGCTAGTCACGCGAGCCCGTCGGTGCGCAAGTTCGCGCGCGAGCTGGGTGTCGAGGTCGCGCGCGTGCTGGGCACGGGCCCGAAGGGCCGGATCACGCGCGAGGATGTAACCGCCTATGTGAAGGGCGTGATGACCGGACAGCGCGGCATGCCTGCGGGCGGGGCTGCCGCATCGGGCGGCGCGGGGCTAGACCTGCTGCCCTGGCCGAAGGTCGACTTTGCGAAGTTCGGCCCGGTGCAGGCCAAGCCGCTGTCGAGGATCAAAAAGATCTCCGGAGCGAACCTGCATCGCAACTGGGTCATGATCCCGCACGTGACGAACAACGACGAAGCCGATATTACCGAGCTTGAGACGTTGCGTGTGCAACTGAACAAGGAAAACGAGAAAGCGGGCATCAAGGTGACCATGCTCGCGTTCGTGATCAAGGCGGTGGTCGCCGCGTTGAAGCAATTCCCGACCTTCAACACCAGCCTGGCCGGCGACAACCTGGTGTTCAAACAGTATTTCAACATTGGCTTTGCAGCCGATACGCCGAACGGGCTCGTCGTGCCGGTGCTCAAGGAGGCTGACCACAAGGGGGTGCTCGACATCGCGAAGGAAACCGCGGAGTTGGCGAGACTGGCTCGCGAAGGCAAGCTGAAGCCGGACCAGATGCAGGGCGGTTCGATCTCGATTTCGTCGCTTGGCGGCATCGGCGGCACACATTTCACGCCGATCATCAATGCACCGGAAGTGGCGATCCTCGGCCTGTCCAAGAGCGCTTACAAGCCGGTCTGGGATGGCAAGCAATTTGTCCCGCGGTTGATGCTGCCGCTGTCACTGTCGTACGACCATCGCGTGATTGACGGTGCGGAGGCCGCGCGCTTCAACGCGTACCTGGGCCAGATCCTCGCGGATTTCCGCCGCGTGATGCTGTGACCGGACGATATCAACCCGTTGCGCGAACAAGAAGGGGACGTGGATGAGTCTCGTTGAAGTGAAAGTGCCCGACATCGGCGATTCCAATGATGCCATCGTGATCGAAGTATTGATCCAGCCTGGCGATACGATCGACAAGGAGCAGTCGTTGTTGACGCTGGAAACCGACAAGGCGTCGATAGAGATACCGAGCGACTACGCTGGCACCGTGAAGGAAGTCAAGATCAAGCTCGGCGACAGCGTGTCCAAAGGCACCGTGATCGCGATCTTGGAGGTTGCTGCCCAGGCGGGTGCCGACGACGGTTACCTCGCGGCGCGACCGCCGGTTGCGTTCGTCTCGGCCCCCGCCTCGGCGCCGACGTCGGGACAGTCGCCCGCCTCCGGGGCGCCGGCTGCGGCCTATCGCGGCAGCGTCGACATCGAATGTGACATGCTGGTGCTTGGTGCCGGCCCGGGCGGATATTCGGCTGCGTTTCGCGCCGCCGATCTCGGCCTGAAAACCGTACTCGTCGAGCGCTACCCGACACTGGGCGGTGTGTGCCTGAATGTCGGATGCATTCCGTCAAAGGCGTTGCTGCACACCGCCGCTATCGTGGACGAGGCGGCGGCGCTGGCAGCGCATGGAATCACGCTCGGCAAGCCGCAGATCGATTTAGGCAAGCTGCGTGAGTTCAAGAGCGGCGTGGTGCGTAAGCTCACCACCGGGCTTGCCGGTATGGCCAAGGCGCGCAAGGTGCAGGTGGTGTCCGGCGTCGGGGCGTTCGTCGACCCTTATCATCTCGAGGTGCAGGCCGATGGCGGCAAGCAGATCGTGCGGTTCAAGCAGGCAATCATCGCGGCCGGCTCGCAAGCCGTGAAACTGCCGTTCCTGCCTGACGACGCACGCGTCATCGACTCCACCGGCGCGTTGGAGTTGCCGCAAATCCCGCAGCGGATGCTGGTGATTGGCGGCGGAATCATCGGGCTCGAAATGGCCACGGTGTATTCGACGCTCGGCGCGAGCATCGACGTGGTCGAGATGCTCGATGGTTTGATGCAGGGCGCGGATCGAGACCTCGTCAAAGTATGGGAGAAGTTTAACGCGAAGCGCTTCGCAAACGTGATGCTGAAGACCCGGACCACGGCTGCCGAGGCTAAGCCGGACGGCATCTATGTGAGTTTCGAAGGCGAGCATGCGCCAACGGGTCCGCAGCGCTACGACTTAGTGCTCGTCGCAGTCGGGCGCAGTCCAAACGGCAAGCGCATTGGCGCTGAGCGTGCTGGCGTTGCGGTGACCGAGCGTGGTTTCATTGACGTCGACAAGCAGATGCGTACCAACGTGCCGCACATCTATGCGATCGGCGATATCGTGGGTCAGCCGATGCTCGCGCACAAGGCGGTCCACGAAGGGCATGTGGCTGCGCAGGCCGCCGCCGGCGAAAAATCCTACTTCGATGCGCTGCAGATTCCTTCGGTGGCGTACACCGACCCTGAGGTCGCATGGGCCGGTAAGACAGAGGCGCAACTGAAGGCCGAGGGCGTCCAGTATGGCAAGGCCGTGTTTCCGTGGGCCGCCTCCGGGCGTGCGATTGCGAACGGCCGGGATGAGGGCTTCACAAAGTTGCTGTTCGATGAGCAGACCCATCGCGTGATCGGCGGCGGTATCGTTGGGCTCAATGCGGGCGATCTAATCAGCGAGATTTGCCTGGCCGTGGAAATGGGTGCGGACGCGACGGATATCGGCAAGACAATCCATCCACACCCGACGCTCGGCGAATCGGTTGGGATGGCCGCGGAACTGTACGAGGGTGTCTGCACCGATCTGCCGCCGCAGCGCAAGAAGTAGCGCGAGCCGTTGCCGGTTCGCGGTGAACGCGTGTAAGGCCGTGGAGGCGTGTTCAGTGTGCCTTCGCTATGCCTCGTCGAGGTGCCGGCACATTCAACGGCGCATTTCGTGAGACGCTGAGTCGCGCTTTGCCGGGGCACCGGCGAAAGTGCGCGACGCAGGGCGCCAGCGCGACGTGGAATCGATACCATCGTCCCATGCAGGCTTGCGCTGGCATGGGTTCATGCACCGCACCGTTGCCTTGGGCGCTGCCGGCTCCATGACACCGAGCCGGTAGCCGTTACTTCTTTGCGGCGTGCGATGCCTGTGCGGCCGCTTGCTGAGCAGCCTTCGACGCGGCGGTGGCGGCGGCGTTGAAGTTGCTTTCGGCGATCTCAACCGCTTGCTTCGTGGCCTTTTGTACCGTTTCGTACGTCGTGTTTGCGGCGGTGATCGCCGACTTCCACACCGAGACGGCGGTTTCTGAGCCAGCCGGTGCGTTCTTCGCGACGTTGTCGACCAACGCCTGCACCTTGCGGCTTTGCTCGTCGTACTGCGCTTGGGCAACGCGAACGAATTCGGCTTGTGTGGCCGATGTGATTTCGTACAGTTGACGGCCGTACGACAAGACCTTTTCCGCACCAGGCTGCGCCAGGCTGGCTTGCAACGACAACAGCTCCTGCGCATCCTTCACCGACAGCGCGCGGTGCGCGTTTTCCTGTGATTCGGCCAGTGTCGACTTTGCCGCTTGCAGGTTCAGTTCAACGAACTTTTCGATGCCTTCGAACGCTTTGTTCGTCAGACCAAACCATGTTTCCAGATTCGCCTTCTGGGCGACAGCGATTTGCTCCGGGGTCAACAGATTCATGCTTGCGCTCCTGATCCGACCCTGACGGGGCCGCTAGTGGGGAAGACTGCTGCGCGATTGTGCAATGCAGCATGATGCACATTGTAGGAGCGTTTTTGCGCGTGTCAAGCCTAATTTGTGCATTGCACAAATTAGGCTTTAACTTAATAAACAAGCGTTTAGCGACGCAAGACGACGGGCGCTGTAGCCGGTGCGGCAGGTTCAACGCAGCGTCTCGGCACACTGCGGTAGACACCGTTCAGCGACGGTGGAGCGAATCGCCGCGCGCGCCTGATTACTGATCTCAATTACACTGTGAGGCTCGATTGTCTTTCCTGAACGTTTTACAGATATTGGATTAAGTATTGGCAATAAGTGCCTAACGTCGTTCATCATTCCAGGCTTGGCTACACTTTCGGAAAATTCGGTCATAACACGAATGAAAAGCTCCCTGTTTTCTTCGCTGAAAGGCATCCGTGTTGCTGCCTTCAGCGCGGCGTTGTCCCTCGCCGGCTCAGCCGTACTGATGGCCGCGCTGGTCGCGCCGGCCAACGCGTATGTCGCCACCGCCGCGAAGGATGCGCGCGCGTCGCGCGCGAGCCATGCTGCCGCCGGCAAAGGTGGCAAGGTGTGGGCCGCGAAGCGCGTGTCCAAGGCTCAGCGGGTTTGCGCTGTGCGCTCGAGCAAGGTGGTGCGTCAGGCTGCCGCGCGGCCGTCGAAACGGCGCGTGTCGGCGCGCCTAGAGGGTCGCGCGCACCATGCGGCGGTGCGCCGGGTCGCGTACCAACCTAGGCCCGCGCTAGGCGCGTTCACGTTGCGGTCCGACGGCAGCGTGGCGTTGCGCTCGACGGTGGGCTTCATGGTCGATCAGCACACCGGCGAGGTACTGTACGACAAGAACTCGGCGTCAGTTGTGCCGATCGCGTCGATCACGAAGCTGATGACTGCGATGGTTGTGCTGGATTCGAAGGCGCCACTCAATGAAAGGCTGACGGTGACCGACGAGGACCGCGACTACGAGAAGGGCACCGGTTCCCGGTTGTCGATCGGCTCGACATTGTCGCGTGAGGATATGTTGCACATTGCGCTGATGGCCTCGGAGAATCGCGCCGCCGCGGCGCTGTCGCGCTACTATCCCGGCGGCCGGCCCGGGTTCATCGCGGCGATGAACCGCAAGGCCGCCGAATTGGGCATGGCGCAAACCCATTTCCAGAACGCGACCGGCCTGACGTCGCAGAACGTGTCCAGCGCGCGTGACCTCGTGAAAATGGTCAATGCGGCGTATCAGTATCCGCTGATCCGCCAGTTCTCGACTGACCGCAGCTACGATGTATTCACCGGCAAGCGCACGCTCGCCTATAACAGTACGAATGCACTGGTGCGCAACGCTTCGTGGGACATCGGGTTGCAAAAAACCGGCTTCATCAACGAGGCCGGCGAATGCCTGGTCATGCAGGCGACGATTCATGGCCGGCCCGTGATCATGGTGTTGCTGGACTCGTTCGGCAAGTATTCTCGTTTTGCCGATGCGCAACGGTTGCGCAATTGGATGGGCAATGGCGGAGTGCAACGCGTGACGAGCGCACAGACCAACGGCGCCGGCACCTGAACCGCACCCGTGTGCTAGTGTGCGGCCAATCCGCGCCCTGGCGCTGGCCGGGCCGGCGTGTGTTTGCGGGTCCATCGTCCGCTGGTGATACTGGGCGGACGGCGGGATCGTTTATTTCACGCGGCGGCGGCCGTGGTGGCGCTTGCCGGTGGTTGGTACCCGAGCGCCTGTGAAATTTCCAACGCGGTATGGGTGAGTTGGGCGATCCATGCGTCTTGCAAGCGGTCCGCCGGCGCGGACAGTGACAGGCCCGCCACCAGTTTCGAGCTGTCGTCATAGATGCCAGCTGCGATACATCGCACGCCCAGTTCCAGTTCCTCATTGTCACGTGCGCACGCTTGCTGGCGCACGTGTGCCAGTTCGCGCTCCAGTTTTGCTAGATCCGTGATGCTGTTCTGCGTATGGCCGGCCAGCCCGGTGCGCGTCGCGTAGGCGCGCACGCGCGATGCTTCGTCCGCAGCCAAGAATAGCTTGCCGACGGACGTCAGGTGCAGTGGCGCGCGGCCGCCGATCGCGCGGACCACCTGCATGCCGGAGCGCTCCGAATAGGCGCGCTCGATATAGACGATTTCGTCGCTTTGCCTAACAGATAGGTTCACCGTTTGACCCGTGAGCCGGTGCAGTTCGCGCATCGGGCCGAGCGCGGCGTCGCGCACCGACAACCGGGCTTTCACCAGATTGCCCAACTCGAGCAGGCGCATGCCTAGGCGGTACGTGCCGGGATCCGAACGATCGACGAGCCGGCACGTTACCATGTCGTTCAGGATCCGATGGGCAGTCGACGGATGAAGCGCGGTGCATTGCGCGAGGTCCTTAAGGCTGACAGGATCGCTATGCGCGGCGAGTGCGTCGAGCAGTCGCATCATCCGGTCGATTACCTGGATCGAGGTTTTGGCTTCTGCGTTCAGGTCACTCATCATGGGTACCGCTATGCTGCAGTAGAAGCCTGATTGTATCTCGTATTATGAAAGGTGCGAACAGGAGGAGACGGGTCTTTTAGGGGCCGCTTAGCGTTTCGCGCGAATCCGCTGATAGCCTGCTCCGAGCGGCGCGTGCAGATGCGGTTTGGACGCGATGCGCGCATAATCGGGGCATTTTGCAGCGGAATGGGGGGCCGGGATGACACATGCAGGGGAACGAATGCGCGTCGGCTTGTTTGTCACTTGTCTGGTCGATCTAATGCGGCCGGAAATCGGGTTCTCCGTCATCAAGCTGCTGGAGCATGCCGGGTTTGATGTCCACGTCCCGGCCGCTCAAACCTGCTGCGGCCAACCGGCGTACAACTCGGGGGAGCGGCGCATCGCCCGCGAACTCGCCGAGAAGGTGCTGCGCGAGAAGCAAGTCGAGCGCCGGCTGCGGCCATGGACCGAGCGCGCGTCGCTCACCGTGTGGGGCTTTGTCGCGATGCGCCCGGCGTTGTACGCGTTATTGACCCGAGCCGGCGTGCGCATACTGGAGCGCCTAGGCGGGTCTGGGCGCCGGATTTCGAAGCTGCCGTTCGGCGGCGGCTGGACCGACACGCGTGACATGCCGGTGCCGGTCGGTCGCACATTCCGTGAGCTTTACCAGGCGCGCCAGAACCATGGGTGACGCCCAGGTAGCAGGCGCAGCACCGGTGACAGCCGAGCATTTGAGTTATCAGGTGATCAACCGGGTGGCGGTCGTGACGCTGAATCGTCCCGATGCGCTGAACGCACTGTCGCATTCGATGGTGCGCACGCTGGCACAATGGGTCGAGCAATGCCGGGCGGATAACCGGATTTTGGCGCTAGTGCTGCGCGGTGCCGGTGACAAGGGCTTTTGTGCGGGCGGCGATGTGCGGGCGCTGTACCGGCTGGCGATCGCCGGCGAGCGCGCGTGGCAAGCATTCTTCATTGACGAATATCGGCTCGATTTCGCGCTGCATCATTTCCCCAAGCCCGTGGTGGCGCTGATGGACGGCATTACGATGGGCGGCGGAATGGGGTTGGCGCAGGGTGCCTCGCTGCGGATCGCCACCCAACGTAGCCGGATCGCGATGCCGGAAACGCGAATCGGTTTCGTGCCGGACGTGGGGGCCACGCGGTTTTTGGCCGTGATGCCGGTAGAGTTGGAATTGTATGTTGGATTGACCGGCGTGACGCTCAGCGGGGCCGATGCGCAGCGGCTTGGATTGGCCGATCGACTGGTTGACGCCGATGCGTTGCGCGATTTCGACGTGCGACTGTGTGAGGCGGACACCACGGACATCGATCGGGCGCTAAAGCAGGTGTTCGGCGGCCCGGATCCCGAGCCGGGACAGGTATGCAGTACCGTGGACGATTGGCGTGCGCTAGCCGTGCGTCATTTCAATCCTCGCCACTCGGTTGAGCAGATCGTTGCGTCGCTGCGCGGCCATCTGTCGGCTGGTCCCTGCGAGGCCGAGCGCGCATGGCTCGGCGCGACCCTTGATGCGCTGACCGCCTATTCCCCCACCATGCTCAACGTAACGCGGCAGGCGTTGCTGCGGGGACGCCACATGACGCTGGCTGAATGCCTGCGGATGGAACTGGCAATCGCCACACAGGCGATTGACGACGGCGACTTTTGCGAAGGGGTGCGGGCGCACCTGATTGACAAGGACAAGCGGCCGCGCTGGGCGCCGGTCACGCTGGCCGAGGTCTGCGAAGAGCGTGTCGCTGCGATGCTGCGCTCGCCGTGGCGCGCCGACGTGCATCCGCTGGCCGATCTGCACGACTGAACTGCTCAACTCACGCATCGCGCACGCCCCCGTGGCGCCTGCTCAGGGCCAGTGTGCGTATCCGCCTTGCGGGCTCTTCCGTGCGGGGCTGCGCGTTGCGCTGGCTCGGTCCGCTCAGCCAAGAGCGGTTCAATGCGAAGTTGGCGCGTGCCGTATCATATCGGCTCATCGATGGTGAGCCCATGCCCAGGCGTGCCGGGCGGCCCGGGCGCGACGCGGCAATCGTGCCTATCAGCACAAGCATCCAGCACGAGCATGGATTCCAGCGTAGAATTGCGGCGCTCCGAACATTCAAATCCATGAAAACCATCGCGCTGCTTTTCGTCTGCCTTGGCAACATCTGCCGTTCCCCCACCGCCGAAGCGGTGATGCGCGCCAAGGTGCACGAGGCTGGGCTGGCCGACACGATCCGCTTGGACTCTGCCGGCACTGGCGACTGGCATGTGGGTGCCGCGCCCGACCCCCGGGCGTGCCGTGCCGCGATGTCGCGGGGTTACGCGTTGGATGCGTTGCGCGCCCGGCAGGTCATCGCCAGCGATTTTGCGCGGTTCGATCTGCTGCTCGCGATGGACCACGACAACGCCGCCGAGCTGCGGCGCCGTTGCCCGTCCGAGCATGGGCATAAGATCCGTCTGCTGATGGAGTTCGCGCGCCGCCACGATACCGACGTAGTCGGCGATCCTTATTTCGGTGGCCACGAGGGCTTCGAGCGCGTGCTTGACGAAGTCGAGGACGCCTGCGACGGCTTGCTCGCGCAGTTGCGGCATCGCTACGCGATCTAGGCGGCACGCAGCGCGCGGGCCGACGACGGTGCGCGTTGCTGCATAGGGCGGCGCGCTGTTCTGGCCCTGTCCGCGGTAGGGGTACTTGACTAAAACGCTAGGATATTTATACTTGACAGAAATTGTCGAGAATTACGGGTGCCCCACACCATGAGACTCACTACAAAAGGTCGCTTCGCCGTTACCGCGATGATCGACTTGGCGTTGCGCCAAGAAAAGGGCCCCGTGACGCTCGCGGGCATTAGCCAGCGGCAGCGGATCTCGCTGTCCTATTTGGAGCAGCTGTTTGGCAAGTTGCGCCGGCACGAAATCGTCGAGTCGGTGCGCGGACCGGGCGGCGGCTACAATCTTGCGCGCCGCGCCGACGAGGTGACCGTAGCCGACATCATTATCGCTGTTGACGAGCCGCTGGACGCGACGCAGTGCGGTGGCAAGGGCACGTGCGAAGGCACCAAGCAGCCAGGCGGCCATTGCATGACGCATGAATTGTGGTCGACGCTGAACCAGAAGATGGTCGAGTATCTCGATTCCGTGTCGCTGCAAGACTTGGTCGACCAACAGCGCTTGCGCGAGAGTACAGCGCCGGTGCGGCTCGACCGGCGAGGCGAGCCGGTCGCGCCGGACACGGTCCGCGTTGGGCCAAAAGGACCGAATTCCGTATTCAACATCGCCCAGTCCTGAGCAGGCGACGACGTGACACACGTATTGGCAGCAGACACAGACTTGCGGAGCCCCACATGAAAAATCCCCCGTTCCACTTGCCCATCTACATGGACTACAGCGCGACGACGCCTGTTGACCCGCGCGTGGTGGATAAGATGATCCCGTATCTGCGCGAGCAATTCGGCAACCCGGCCTCGCGCAGCCATGCGTATGGCTGGGAAGCCGAGCGCGCGGTCGAGCAGGCGCGCGAGCAGGTGGCCGCGCTGGTCAATGCCGATCCGCGCGAGATCATTTGGACGTCGGGCGCGACCGAGTCGGACAACCTGGCGCTGAAGGGCGCGGCGAATTTTTATCGCAGCAAGGGCAAACACATTGTCACGGTGAAGACCGAGCACAAGGCCGTGCTCGACGCCACGCGCGAATTGGAGCGGCAAGGCTTCGAGGTGACATACCTGGACGTGCGCGACAATGGCCTACTCGACCTGGAGGCATTCAGTGCGGCGTTGCGGCCGGACACGATTCTCGTGTCGGTGATGCATGTGAACAACGAGATCGGCGTGATCCAGGATATCGCAGCCATCGGCGAGATCTGCCGTCAAAAAGGAATTGTGTTCCACGTTGATGCCGCCCAGGCGACCGGCAAGGTCGAAATCGACCTGCAGAAGCTAAAGGTCGACCTGATGTCGTTTTCCGCGCACAAGACTTATGGGCCGAAGGGGATCGGTGCGCTGTATGTGCGGCGCAAACCGCGTGTGCGGATCGAGGCGCAGATGCACGGCGGTGGCCATGAGCGGGGCATGCGCTCGGGCACGCTCGCCGCCCATCAAATCGTGGGCATGGGCGAGGCGTTCCGACTGGCCCGCGAGGAAATGGCCACTGAGAACGAGCGGGTGCGGATGCTGCGCGACCGCTTGCTCGACGGCCTGCTGCGGATTGACGAGGTGTACGTGAACGGCGACATGCATGCGCGTGTGCCGCACAACTTGAACGTGAGCTTTAACTTCGTCGAGGGCGAGTCTTTAATCATGGCGGTCAAGGATGTCGCGGTATCGTCTGGCTCCGCCTGCACGTCCGCGTCGCTGGAGCCGTCGTACGTGCTGCGCGCGCTGGGCCGTAACGACGAATTGGCGCATAGCTCGATCCGCTTCACGGTGGGGCGCTTTACGACCGAGCAGGAAGTGGACTACGTGATCGCGTTGTTGAACAACAAGATCGCGAAGCTGCGCGAGCTTTCGCCGCTGTGGGAAATGCATCAGGAAGGGATCGACCTGTCGTCGATCCAATGGGCCGCGCATTGAGCGCGATGGCTTGAACCCCTACGAATACAGCAAGGAGTACGGCAATGGCTTATAGCGACAAGGTTTTAGACCACTACGAAAACCCGCGCAATGTCGGATCGTTCGCGAAGGACGACGACGCGGTTGGTACTGGCATGGTCGGCGCGCCAGCGTGCGGCGACGTGATGAAGCTGCAAATCCGGGTCGGCGCGGATGGAGTCATCGAGGACGCGAAGTTCAAGACCTATGGCTGCGGCTCCGCGATCGCGTCCAGTTCGCTGGTGACGGAATGGGTCAAGGGCAAGACGCTGGACCAGGCGCTCTCGATCAAGAACTCCCAGATCGCCGAGGAGTTGGCGCTGCCGCCGGTGAAGATCCACTGCTCGATCCTGGCGGAAGACGCGATCAAGGCGGCAGTGGCTGACTACAAGAAGCGACGTGTGGCGGTAGCCGGCGAACCTGCTGTCCAGGCGGGCGAAGCGGCGGCTTGACCGTCGCGGGGAGCCGCTTGACCGGCCGGTTCGGCCGGTCAAGCGCGGCAATGGGCGAACCGATCAATGACGGCCGGCCAAACCGGTGAACGAAGATGGCGATCACTTTGACGGAAAAAGCGGCACAGCATGTGCAGAAGTACCTGACGCGCCGTGGCAAGGGCATCGGGCTGCGGCTTGGCGTGCGCACGACCGGCTGCTCGGGCCTGGCGTACAAGCTCGAATACGTCGATGAACTGGACGGTGGCGACATGGTGTTTGAGAGCCACGGGATCAAGGTCATTGTTGATCCGAAGAGCCTGGCGTACATCGACGGCACAGAACTGGATTTCGCTCGTGAAGGGCTGAACGAGGGATTTCGGTTTAACAACCCGAATGTGAAGGACGAATGCGGGTGCGGCGAGTCGTTCCGCGTCTGATTCGTCGCATGTTGTTTTTGGCGCCCTTGGCGTATTCCCTCGGTGCCACCATACAGTGGGGCACTAGTTGTGATTCCCGACCATGCGTTCGCTAACCCAGAATCACTTTGAATTGTTCCAGTTGCCCGAGCGTTTCGGGTTGGACGCGCGCGCGCTCGATAATGCCTATCGCGCCGTACAGGCGCAGGTGCATCCGGACCGTTTCGCTTCAGCCGGCGACGCGCAAAAGCGCATCGCGATGCAATGGGCGACGCGCGCGAACGAGGCGTACCGGACACTAAAGTCACCGCTGCGACGCGCGACCTATCTGTTGCACCTGCGTGGCATCGACGTTGGCGCGGAAAACAATACCGCGATGGAACCGGCATTCCTGATGCAGCAAATGGAATGGCGCGAGCGGACCGAGGATGCGGCTGCGGCGCGCAATGTCCAGGCGCTGCAGGCGCTGCTGCACGAGTTGCGGGACGAGGAATCGGCACGGCTCACGCGGCTCGGCGAATGGCTCGATTCCGGCGCAGACCAGCCGGCGGCCGAAGCGGTGCGCCAGTTGATGTTCATCGAACGGGTCGCGCACGAAATCGACGCACGGATCGACAAACTAGAGGCGGCATGAAGCTTGCCGCCCGATGCGACGCGCGGGCGTCATGCGCTCGGCATCGTATTCCACATGGATAAAGATGGCTTTACTGCAAATCTCCGAACCCGGCATGGCACCGGCGCCGCACCAGCGCCGAATTGCCATCGGCATCGATCTTGGGACGACCCACTCGCTGGTAGCCGCGGTGCGCAACAGCCTTCCGGAGGTGTTGCCTGACGACGAAGGGCGGGCGTTGCTGCCATCCGTCGTCCGCTACCTGCCTGGCGGTGGGCGCAAGATCGGTTATCCGGCGAAGGAAGACGCAGCGTTGGATCCGCGTAACACGATTGTCTCGGTCAAGCGCTTCATGGGACGCGGCAAGGCCGACATGCAGTACCTGGACAACGCACCTTACGCCTTCGTTGACGCGCCCGGCATGGTCCAGCTGCAAACCGTGGATGGCGTGCGCAGCCCGGTCGAGGTCTCTGCGGAGATCCTCGCGACATTGCGGCAGCGCGCCGAGGATACGCTCGGTGACGACATAGTCGGTGCCGTCATCACGGTTCCCGCCTATTTTGACGACGCGCAGCGGCAGGCCACGAAAGATGCCGCACAGCTCGCCGGCTTGAACGTGTTGCGCTTGTTGAACGAGCCGACCGCCGCGGCGATCGCCTATGGGCTGGACAGCGGTGCACAAGGGCTATACGCGGTGTACGACTTGGGTGGCGGCACATTTGACTTGTCGGTGCTCAAGCTCACGCGTGGCGTGTTCGAGGTACTGTCCACGGGGGGCGATTCGGCGCTGGGGGGCGATGACTTCGACCAGGTGCTGTATCGGCATGTGCTGAATCGCGCGGGGCTCGGCACGCTGCCGCCGCAGGACGTGCGGGCGCTGCTGGATGCGGTGCGTGTCGCTAAGGAAACGCTGTCGGTTCAGGACGAGGCCGTGCTCGACGTCACGTTATCCTGTGGTCGGCGCGTCGTGCTGACGCTCACGGAAGCCGAATTCGCGACGCTGACCCAGCCGCTGGTCGAACGTACGCTGGCACTCACGCGCAAGGCGTTGCGCGATGCGAAAGCAATGCCGCAGGATTTCGACGGCATCGTGCTGGTAGGTGGCTCCACGCGTATGCGTGGTGTGCGTCGGGCTGTCGAGCAGTATTTCGGCAAGGCACCGTTGACCGACTTGGATCCAGACCAGGTCGTTGCACTGGGCGCCGCGATCCAGGCCGACGTGCTGGCCGGCAACCGGCGCGAGGGCGACGACTGGTTGCTGCTCGACGTGATACCGCTGTCGCTCGGGTTAGAGACGATGGGCGGGCTGGTGGAGAAGATTATTCCGCGGAACTCGACGATTCCTGTGGCACGGGCGCAGGAATTCACGACGTTCAAGGACGGCCAGAGCGCGATGGCCATTCACGTGGTGCAGGGCGAGCGTGAATTGGTGTCCGACTGTCGCTCGCTCGCGCGTTTCGAGTTGCGCGACATTGCGCCGATGACCGCCGGCGCCGCTCGGATCCGCGTCACGTTTCAGGTCGATGCGGACGGGCTGTTGTCCGTGTCCGCCCGCGAAATGCAGTCGGGCACGGAGGCGGCGGTGGTCGTCAAGCCGTCGTATGGGCTGGGTGACGACGATATTGCGCGAATGCTCGAGGATAGTTTCAGCAGCGCGGAGCGCGACATGCGGGCGAGGGCGTTGCGCGAGGCACAAATCGACGCGCGGCGCCTGGCGGACGCCACCGACGCGGCGCTGGCGGCCGATGGGGAATTGCTCGACGCCGCCGAGCGTGCCGACGTCGATGCCAAATTGAACGCGCTGCGCGCCGTGATCGACGGTGACGACGCGGACCGCATCGACGAGGCGACAAAAGCCCTATCGGCCGCGACCGACGAGTTCGCCGCGCGGCGCATGGACAAGAGTATTCGTGGCGCGCTCGCCGGCCGCAAGCTTGACGAAATCGGCTGACCGTTGCCGCTACTGCCGCTTTACAGGACTGTTCTCCCATGTCTCAAATTGTTGTTTTGCCCCATGTCGAGTTGTGTCCCGAGGGGGCGGTGCTTGAAGCCGAGCCTGGCAAGAGCGTCTGCGATGCGTTGCTGGATGCTGGCATCGAGATCGAGCATGCGTGCGAGAAGTCGTGCGCGTGTACCACGTGCCACGTGATCGTGCGCGAAGGGTTCGATGCGCTGGCGCCGTCCGAGGAGGATGAGGACGATTTGCTAGACAAGGCCTGGGGCCTGGAGCCGACTTCCCGGTTGTCGTGTCAGGCCAAGGTGCCGCAAAATGCGGATCTGGTGATCGAGATTCCGAAATACTCGATCAATCATGCGAAGGAAAATCATTGAGTCCAAGGAGGGCGGCGGCGATGAAATGGACCGACATAAACGACATCGCGATGGCACTGACCGATGCCTATCCTGACGTTGATCCTCAATACGTGCGTTTCACCGACCTGCATCGATGGGTGACGGAACTGGACGGCTTTGACGACGACCCGGAGCGCTCGAGTGAAAAGATTCTCGAGGCGATCCAGGCCGCGTGGATCGAGGACGCTGACTACTAAACTTCATGGACTCTTCCGATCCGTGCCGCCGGCGCCCCCAATCTGCATCGCCGGTGTCCCCGATCTGCGTCGCCGGTGCCTCCAGCCTGCGTCACGGGTGTTCCCAACCTGGGTTGCCGGTGCCTAGTCCACGACCTGTCAACCGGCGTGCCTGAGCGTGCCGTTTTCGATTCGTACGCGCTCACCGGCCTGGAAGGAGGGGGGCTGCCGGTACGTGAAGTTGCGCAGCTTGCCGTTTTGCATCCGTACGTGGACCCGATAGTCCGTTTCGCTGCGCACATGTTTCTCGACCGAGTTGCCGGCCAGTCCGCCACCGAGCGCGCCGAGCAACGTCATCGCGGTACGTCCACCGCCGCCGCCGAACTGGTTGCCGATCACGCCGCCTGCCACTGCGCCGCCGAGCGCGCCGAGCCCTGTGCTATGGCCTTCGCGCCGGACAGGAACGACCGACTCCACGGTGCCGCATGATGCGCAGGCTGCCACACGGGGCGGTGCATATGACGGTTCGGCACCGGACCCAGTGCCATGTTGCGCGTAGTCGGCGGGCGGCGCGGGCAGGGCTGCACTGCCCGATTGCTGTGCACGTGGCGCATACGACGCGGCGGGTGGGGCGGGCGGTGCCGATTGCTGTGCGGGCGAGAGCGCCTGGGGCGACGTAGCGCTCGACTGCACGGCAGCCGCCGGTGCGGCGGAATGCAGGGCCGGCGGCTGCGCGGCTTGGGTGATCGGCGCGGCATCGTTCCGCGCACTGCTGCTGGATGCGTTAGGCAGCAACCCGGTGACGGCCGCGGTCGTGGCCAGGCTGGCAATGATGACCCCGACCGCGGCGGCCGCGACCAGCGGATGGAGCTTGCGTGGGCTTTCCATTTTGTTGACCTCCACGAAGGGGGCGCTTTCCGAATACGCCTAGTCTGCGCGATGCCCCGTCCGTTGTCGGTTTCAAGTTGTAACCAATTGCGGCGTACCAGCCGCCGCACCCGCGCCGCTTTACTGTTCGTTACAAATAATTAGGGCCGGCAACTTGCCGGCCCGCAGGGCGACGTTGGCGCACGGACCTGCTCGCGGCCGACTGTACGCGCGTATTGTCGCGTCAATCCTCGCGCCGCAGGTGCGGGAACAGGATCACGTCGCGGATGCTCGGGCTGTCGGTCAGCAGCATCACGAGCCGGTCGATGCCGATACCGCATCCACCGGTTGGCGGCATGCCGTATTCGAGCGCGCGGATGTAGTCAGCGTCGTAGTACATCGCTTCCTCGTCGCCGGCATCTTTCTGCGCGACCTGCTGGCGAAAACGTGCCGCCTGGTCCTCCGGATCGTTCAGTTCCGAGAAGCCGTTTGCGATCTCGCGGCCGGTAATGAACAACTCGAAGCGCTCGGTAATGCCGGGGACCGTGTCCGACGCCCGCGCGAGCGGCGACACTTCCACCGGATAGTCGACGATATAGGTCGGCTCCCACAACTGCGCTTCAGCGGTTTCCTCGAATAGGGCAAGCTGCAGGGCTCCCACGCCGGCGTTGCGCAACGGCGCAGCGTGGGTATCGACGCCGAGCCGGTGCAATTCCGCACGCAGCCAGTCGCGGTCAGCAAGCTGTGCGTCGCTATATTGCGGCGCATACTTTTGGATCGCACCGGTGATCGTCAAGCGGTGAAAAGGCTTGCCCAAGTCCAGTTCGCGTCCCTGATAGTGGACCGCCGTCGTACCTCGCGCGTCCAGCGCCGCTTGTCGGATCAACTGCTCAGTGAAGTCCATCAGCCAGCGGTAGTCGGTGTACGCGGCGTAGAACTCCATCATCGTGAATTCCGGATTGTGCCGCGGCGAGACTCCTTCGTTGCGGAAATTCCGGTTGATTTCGAATACGCGGTTCAATCCGCCGACGATCAGCCGCTTCAGGTACAGCTCCGGCGCGATGCGCAGGAACATCTGCATGTCCAGCGCATTGTGGTGCGTGATGAACGGCTTGGCCGCCGCGCCGCCCGGGATCGGGTGCAGCATCGGCGTTTCGACTTCCATGAAGTCCGCGTTCGTCATGAAATGACGGATCGACGCGATCGTGCGCGTGCGTGCCTGGAACGTCTGGCGTGCTTCGGGCGTGACGATCAGGTCCACGTAGCGCTGCCGGTAGCGTGTTTCCTGGTCGGATAACCCATGAAACTTGTCCGGCAGCGGCCGGATGGCCTTGGACAGCAGCCGCAGCCCGGTGCAGCGCACCGACAGCTCGCCCTTGTTGGTCCGGAACAGCACGCCGTGCGCCGCGATGATGTCGCCCAGGTCCCATTTTTTGAATGCATCGTAGGTATCGGCACCGACGTCAGCTGGCGTGATGAAGAACTGGATCTGACCGGTGCCGTCCTGCACGGTCGCGAAGCTCGCCTTGCCCATGATGCGCTTGAGCATCATCCGGCCGGCAATCGATACGTTGAGCGCGAGCGCCTCAAGGGCGTTCTTGTCGGTGTCGGCGAAGCGAGCGTGCAGATCCGCCGCGCTGTGTTCTGGGCGGAAGTCGTTCGGATACGCGATACCTTGCTCGCGCAGCGCCCGCAGCTTGTCGCGGCGCTCTGCGATGATCGCGTTGTCGCCGCTGTCGATGCCGGCTTGCGCGGCATTGAAATTCTTTTCGGTCATGGTCAGTTGCGCCCGCGGTTATACGCCTTGCTTCAGGCTCGCGCTGATGAAATCGTCAAGGTCCCCGTCGAGCACCGCACGCGTGTTGCTGATTTCGACGTTGGTGCGCAAGTCCTTCACGCGGCTCTGGTCGAGCACGTAGGAGCGGATCTGGTGGCCCCAGCCCACGTCGGTCTTGCTCGATTCGAGCTTGTCCTGCTCGGCCTGGCGTTTGCGCATCTCCGCCTCGTACAGCCGCGATTTGAGCATCGCCATCGCCTCGGCGCGGTTTCGATGCTGCGAGCGGTCGTTTTGGCACTGCACGACGATGCCTGACGGCAAATGCGTGATGCGTACCGCCGAGTCGGTCTTGTTGATGTGCTGGCCGCCGGCCCCGGATGCGCGAAACGTGTCAATGCGCAGGTCGGCCGGGTTGACGTCGATGTCGATCGATTCATCCACTTCCGGATACACGAACACCGACGAGAACGACGTATGGCGGCCGCCAGACGAATCAAACGGCGACTTGCGCACCAGGCGGTGGATGCCGGTCTCGGTGCGCAGGTAGCCATAGGCATACTCGCCTTCGACCTTGATCGTGGCATTCTTGATGCCTGCCACTTCACCATCGGATTGCTCGAGCACTTCGGCCTTGAAGCCCTTGCGCTCGCAGTAGCGCAGATATTGGCGCAACAGCATCGACGCCCAGTCCTGTGCTTCGGTGCCACCGGCGCCGGCCTGGATGTCGACGAAGCAGTTGTTCGGATCGGCCGGATTGTTGAACATTCGGCGGAACTCGATGTCGGCCACGCGGCGCTCCAGGGCCTGCACGTCGCGCTCGCAGGCGAGCAGCGTGTCATCGTCCTGCTCCTCGCTGGCCAGCTCGAACAGCTCCTGCGTGTCTGTCAGGTCGCCGTTCAGTGCCGAGAGCATCTGCACGACCGCGTCGAGCAGCTTCTTCTCGCGACCGAGCGCCTGCGCCTGCTTCGAGTCGCTCCACACGTTCGGATCTTCGAGCGCCGTGTTGACTTGCGTTAGGCGGGCTTGTTTCGCATCGAAGTCAAAGATACCCCCGTAGCTCTCCCGCGCGCTTGCGCAGGTCGGCGAGGGTCGCTTCGATCGCGTTCAGACGTTCTGCTTCCATGTCGATCGGGGCCTTGCAAAAAGGGTAAATTATAGCGGATCGACATCAGGAAGCCGCATGCTCGACGACCAGCTGCACACGCGACACACCGTTCCAAGTGTCGCGCACGAGCCGGTAGGCGAACAGCGCCCGTGCCGGAAGCGTGTCGATGTGGTTGAACCAGATGGCCGCAAAGCGCAGGCGCCCGCGGGCAAGCTGCAGCTTCAGGTGCCGCTCCTTGACGAGTGACTGAGACAGCACGTCGAACTCCCCTGAAAAAACCGGCGCCGGGAAGCCCTGGCCCCATACCGCGTTGTCGATCAGCTCGACGAACGATGGTGTGTGATATGCGTCCTCCAGCTCGCCGTCGGTCTCGATCTGTCGCGCGAGCGCGTCCTCGTTCAGCCATTCGCGTGCCAGCGCCTCGAATGCCGCCGTGAAGCGCGGCACGTCGCTGGTGCGCAGCGTGAGGCCGGCGGCCATCGCGTGGCCGCCAAAGCGCTCGATCAGTCCGGGCTCCCGCTTGGAGATCAAGTCCAGCGCGTCGCGCAAATGAAATCCCGGAATCGAGCGTCCCGAGCCTTTCACGCGCTCGCCCGACTCGTCGGCCGGTGCGAACGTGATTGCCGGCCGGTGGAAGCGCTCCTTGAGCCGGCCGGCGACGATGCCGATCACCCCCTGGTGCCACGCCGGGTTGAACAGCGTGATCGTGGCCGCGTCGCGCGGATCGAGCAGTGCGAGTTCGGCCAGCGCCTGTTCCTGCATCCCTGCCTCGATTTCACGCCGTTCGCGGTTCATTGCATCGAGTTGCTGCGCCAGCGCATCGGCGCGCTGTGCATCGTCGGTGACCAGGCATTCGATGCCAAGCGACATGTCGGAGAGCCGACCTGCCGCATTCAGTCGCGGCCCCAACGCAAACCCCAGGTCGAATGCGGATGCGTTGCGCGCATCGCGCGCGGCCGCCCGGAAAAGCGCGGCCACGCCCGGTTGCATCTTGCCGGTGCGGATGCGCTGAAGGCCCTGCGCAACCAGCACGCGGTTGTTCGCGTCCAGCCGCACGACGTCGGCCACCGTGCCCAGCGCGACCAGGTCGAGCAGACCGTCCAGCCGCGGCTCGGGACGGCCATCGAAGGCGCCGCGCTCGCGCAATAGCGCGCGCAGTGCCAGTAGCACGTAGAACATCACGCCGACGCCGGCCAGGTGCTTGCTCGGGAACGCGCAGCCCGGTTGGTTTGGGTTGACGATCGCACGTGCCGCGGGCAGCGTGTCGCCGGGCAGGTGGTGATCGGTAATCAGCACGTCGATGCCGAGCGCGTTGGCGGCCGCCACGCCGTCTACGCTGGCGATCCCATTGTCGACAGTGATCAGCAGGTCGGGGCGTGCGCCAGGGCGGCGGGCGGCCAGCTCGACGATCTCCGGCGTCAGTCCGTAGCCGTATTCGAATCGGTTTGGCACCAGGTAGTCGACGTGCGCGCCGAACAGGCGTAGGCCGCGCACGGCCACCGCGCATGCGGTCGCGCCATCGCAATCATAGTCGGCCACCACTAGGATCTGCCGTCGCGCGGCAATCGCATCGGCCAGCAGCGCGGCTGCGGCGCTGGCGCCTGAAAGCTGCGCTGGCGGCAGTAGTCGCGCCAGCGCGGTTTCCGCCTCGGCGGGCGTACCGATGCCGCGCGACGCATACAGCCGAGCGAGCACCGGATGGATACCATGCTGTGCAAGGGCATGCGCGTCGGCGGGCGGGCAGGTTCGGGTGACGATTCGGGTCATGGGGGCGGGCTCACGGCAACAGCGACGCAAATGACCGGCGTCGCCAAAATTTTTTCATGTCGATGGGGCGCACGATGAGCGTCGTCGTGCCGGTGTCGCTGCACAGCGTCAACGCGAGTTCCGCGAGTTCGCGGCGTTGCAACGCCGCGAGCGCCGGCGCGAACCAGTCGCGCTCCAGCGCCGCGAATGCGGCGCGAAAGCGCGGCCAGTCCTGCTGCACGAATGGCGCGCTCAGTTGATCGAGCTCGACCAACGTCACACCGGCTGTGCCGCGACCCGTGGCGCGGGCCGCGGTCTGACCGCCGGTTTGCTGCCGCAGCATGTCGAAAGTGGCAGGTGGTATCGCCAACGCCGCGCCGGACGCGAGCGCGAGCCCACGCGTGGCCGCTGCCTGCGATAGCACGCGCTTGAAGGGCCGCGACACCGGCGTCATGCGCCCTTGTGCGTGAAGCCAGATCGAATTGGCGGCGGGCAACCCGCGTGCTTCCCGAGCCTGGTTGACTGGATGCTCGAACCAGGCCATCTGGACCTCGTTCTGCAGCTTCATCCACGTGCGTGGCCGGCGGCCGGTATGGGCCTCGTGCGGCAGCCAGATCTCGATGCTGCGGCCGGCGGCGCGCAGGGGCGCCGCGCTGGCTAACGAGCCGAGTTGCTCGCTCGACAAGTACCAGCGCAGCGGCGTTGGGGCAGCCACCTCTACGCCGAGCGCCTCGATAAGGGGCCGTGCGACGGCAAGTAGCGCGGCCGCGTCATCCGTCGAAAGCTGCAGCGTCGCGGGATCGATTAGCACCAGATGATCGTGCGCGACCTGTACATGGACGGGCTCGACGCATGCCCAGACGGCATCGCGCGGTTCGCCGCCGTCCGCAAGCAGCATGTACGGGGCAAGCGGGGTCTCGTCGTCGGTCGCGGCAGCCGACTGGACTGCGCGCTCGCTCGATGCGGCATCGTCTGCCTGCTGGCGCGACGCAGTAGGTGCAGCGGCATGGCCGACGCCGAAACAGCGGGCGACCCATCGCTCGTGTGGCAAGGTGCGCTGGAAATCGTCCCCGATCACGCGTTCGACGAGCGTCGCGCGTTCGAGCAACCTGTCCAGCGCCGGCTTATCTAGGTCCTGCAGCGCCGGCTGTGCGCTGGCCGCGGTGGGCAACGCAAAGGGCAGCAGTAGGTGGAGGCGGGAAACGGAGTGTGCGACATGCATGATGGAGCGCATTGTAGGGCAATCCACCCGGTCATATCGATCTCGTTTGCCCCTCGCGCGTCATCTCTGTCGCGCGAGCGCACGCTTTGTGCCACATCTTCACCATTGAAAACCGCCTGCCGCGACCATTCCAACGTAGCCACGGCCGTTTGCGTTGGCGGCAAATTTCAACACCCAGCGGTTATTCGGCGTCACGTGCGATATGCCAAGCGCCACACCGTACTGGCCGCGGTAAGTCGCACCGGCGAACGTCATCAAACTCTTGCCGGGCAAGGTTGGCTGTGGCAGCCCCGCTACTGCCATTGCTGCCGCGGTGCCCGCCGATGCGTTGCGGTCCACCTGTGCCACCGCCTCATCCATTTGCGCTTTGTTCACTGCGTCGGTGGGCTGCGTGCCGCGTGCGACGTCGGTAATTCTGCGTTCATGGCCGGGCTCGCCGACTGAGACTCGGGTCTCGTCGACGTGAATATGCAGTTTTTCGGCTACAAGCGAAGGCAGGTCAGCCCCGATGAGTTCGCGCAGCCGCTCACGCGCAGATCCGCCCCCGCACTCGCCGGGCCGATTGCAGGAAGAAATGTCGTGGCGATCCGACGCGACTTCGTCCGCGAGCATCGGCTTGGGATGGCCGCCGCTATCCAGGAGCGGATGCCGAGCGGCGCTGACGTCGCCGGCGGGCATTGGTTCGATAAGCTCGCTTTTGTCCATCGGCGCAGGTTCAGGGGGGCCACCTTGGTCCACCAGCGCAAGTTCGGAGCGCTTGGCTCGGTTCGGCAGCGCAGGTTCGGAAGGCTCGCCTTGGTTCACCGGCACAGGTTCAGAGAGTTTGGCTCGGTCCAGCAGCGCAGGTTGGGAGGGCCCGCCTGGGTCCACCAGCGCAGGTTCGGAGCGCTTAGCTCGGTTCGGCAGCGCAGGTTCGGAAGGCTCGCTTTGGTCCACCGGCACAGGTTCAGAGGGCTTGGCTCGGTTCGGCAGCGCAGGTTGGGAGGGCCCGCCTGGCTCCACCAGCGCAAGTTCGGAGAGTTTGGCTCGGTTCGGCAGTGTAGGTCTGGAGGGCCCGCTTTGGTTCGCCAGCGTAGGGTCGGAATAGACGCCTTTGCTTCCCTGTGCCGCTGCGCGATGCCCACCCTCGTCTAGCAGCGTAAGCGCCAGTGGGCTGCCCGCGTTCGTCAGCTCAGGCTCCGGACGCATTTTGTCGCTCGACAGCATGAGTTTCGGGTATCCACTTTCGTTCGCCTTGGCTACCTCTGTTTGCAGCGATACCGTGGCGGGTGACTCTGCAGCCACCTTGTCTTTCACCTCTTCGTACCAATTGCCTTGGTTTATCCTTTGCACTTCTTTTTTTATTGTCGTTCTTAGTCGTTTTTCTAACTTATCCAATCCATTTCCCAGCGTTTCCTCTTGATCTTTGAGTTGGTTTTTTGTTATCTCAATGGAGTCGTCTATAGCATCGTTGATTGTTTCGTAATGCTTATTTAATTGATTCTGGATTTTGAGCGGTATATTGTCTACTTTGTTGTTAAGTGATTCGCTATTAAATGATAGCCGCTCTAAAATGGCTTTGGTATTCCGTATCTCCTGCGATAAGGATTTTATGGATTTTGTCTGATCATTCGAGTGTTGAATTATTTTTTGGTAAAATTCTGGATTTTTGTTTTCCAAAATTCTTGTTTGAGACTTAATGCGATTTTCCGTTGCCGAGCCAATATAATCCATCTTTTCTATCAATGCTTCATTTTGTGTGAGTAGCTGCTTTTTGAGCTTCGAAACCGCGTCGTCGTGCCGCGTAGACAGGGACTTCAGCTTTTCGTTCATATTGCAATTATCGACGTCCATAGCATGCAGTAGATTTTTTTCTACTGCTTTGATTGACGAGTTAAGTGGTGCCAGCAGTTTCGACATCACGCTTTCCAAGTGTGATTCTTCGTAACTGGGGAAGGATGCGATGGCGTCATCAGAAAATATCAATGTACTGGCTATGCTAAGTGCATATATTTTATTCGGTAGTTTTAAGGTAATGGAGTTCGAGCGGCGAGCGCTTGGGGTGATATAAGTTGTAGCTCGTCGTGGATAATAAAATCCGCTCATCTGAAACCCTTTGTTGATATTGAGTCGCGAAATGGAATGCGAGAAAAATGTACGCTCGAGTACTTCGGAATGCAATCGAGCCGAACTATTCATGCGGAATAAAAAAGGGATATGGCGGCTCCAGGTAGTTTGAAACCGGTATTCGTTCAAGATTGAGGAGGCGGGTGAATAATTGTCCTGTGACGATCCCATTGTACAAAACCGCAGGTAACCAGGATCAAAAAACTGAAAATCTTGCGGCCTGTCAAGATAACGGCTCGGGGTGGCCAGCAAGTCGGTGCCATGCCTCTATTGGGAGCAGCGTACGATGGGCTTGAGTTCCGTGTTCCGTGACTTGAGCCCCCTGCGATTGCGGTATCCAGCACACGCGAGTCGAGGCGCTCGTGCGTGTCCTAGGCGTGGCAGCCAGAAGGTGGCGGTCAAATTTATCCTATTGCGGCACGCAGCGGCGGAAGGGCACTGTTATGTGGCAAACTTCGCTGTTACCCGCGGCGGTGTCCAGCAGCGGGATCGGTCAGCGTGGATACAAAGGATTGGTTTGAAGCTCCCCTACGAATGGCAAATTGGCTTGCGCTATACGCGTACTGGCAAACGTTCTTCTGGCAACGGGTTCATTTCGTTTATTTCGCTGATTTCGATGTCGGGCATCGCGCTCGGCGTCGCGGCGCTGATTGTCGTGCTGTCGGTGATGAACGGCTTCCAGAAGGAAGTGCGCGATCGGATGCTGTCGGTGCTTGCGCACATCGAGATCTTCTCGCCGACCGGCTCGATGCCAAGCTGGCAACTGACCGCCAACGAGGCGCGCCAGAATCCGGAGGTGATTGGCGCGGCCCCGTACGTCGACGCGCAGGCGCTGCTCACGCGACAAAGCGCGGTCAACGGCGTCGCGCTGCGCGGCATCGACCCGGCGCTGGAGCCGCAGGTATCCGACATGGGGGGTGAGATGAAGGCTGGTCGGCTGACCGACCTGCGGCCGGGATCGTTCGGCATCGTGCTCGGCGTTGACCTGGCAAGTGCGATGGGCGTGAGCGTCGGCGACAAGGTTACCGTGGTGGCTCCGGAGGGCACCATGACGCCGGCCGGCATGTTGCCGCGGCTCAAGCAGTTCACGGTCGTCGGCGTGTTCGAGTCCGGTCACTACGAATTCGACAGCACGCTGGCGATGGTATCGATCGCCGATGCGCAGGCGCTATTCCGGTTGAGCGCGCCTAGCGGCGTGCGGCTCCGGATCAAGGACATGCAGCGTGCGCCGGAAGTCGCGCGACAACTCGCGCGATCGTTGTCCGGTGGCCTCTATATCCGCGACTGGACGCAGCAGAACAAGACATGGTTTTCGGCGGTACAGATCGAGAAACGGATGATGTTCATCATCCTGACGCTGATCATTGCGGTCGCCGCCTTCAACCTCGTCTCCTCGCTGGTGATGACGGTCACTGACAAGCAGGCCGATATCGCGATCCTGCGCACGCTTGGCGCGCAGCCGCGCTCGATCATGAAGATTTTTGTGATTCAGGGCGTGACCATCGGCTTCGTGGGCACCGGCCTTGGCATTGTGCTTGGCTGCGCCCTTGCCGTCAGTATCCCGTGGCTAGTACCGTTGATCGAGCATGTGTTGGGCTTCCGATTCCTGCCGCCGTCGATCTACTTCATCAGCGAACTGCCCAGCGACTTGGTCGCGGCTGACGTGGTGAAGATCGGCGCGATTGCGTTCGTGCTGTCTGCGCTCGCGACACTGTATCCGAGCTGGCGGGGCGCGCGCGTGCGTCCGGCCGAGGCATTGCGCTATGAGTAAAGCAATGAACGAGCAGCAAATCGTGCTGGCCGCGACCAGCATATCGAAGACCTTTGTGCAGGGTGGCCAGCCGGTGCCGGTGCTGGCCGACGCGCAACTGCATGTGTATCGCGGCGAGAAGCTGGCCATCGTCGGCGCGTCGGGCTCCGGCAAGAGTACGCTGCTGCATCTGCTGGGCGGGCTCGACGAGCCCAGTGCGGGGCGTGTCGCGCTATTGGGCCGGCCGTTTTCGCACCTAGCGGAGCGTGAGCGCAACGATTTGCGCAATCGCGCCCTGGGTTTCGTCTATCAGTTTCATCATCTGCTGCCCGAATTTACTGCGCTGGACAACGTCGCGATGCCGCTGCGGATCCGCCGGATGCCGGTCGAAGGCGCGCGTCGCGAGGCGATGGCCACGCTGGAGCGCGTCGGCATCGCGCATCGCGCGAAACACCGGCCCGGAGAGCTGTCCGGGGGTGAACGGCAGCGCGTGGCGATCGCGCGCGCGCTGGTGACGCGGCCCGCGTGCGTGCTGGCGGACGAGCCGACTGGCAACCTCGATGGCCATACTGCGGAAACGGTGTTCCAGTTGATGTTGGAGTTGTCGCGCACGTTCGAGACGAGCTTCGTGATCGTCACGCACGATATCGAGTTGGCCGCGCGCTGCGACCGGGTATTACGTTTGCGGGACGGCGTGCTGCATGATGAAACAACGGTGGCGCGCGCTGCGCTCGCAAAGACGATAGCCTAACGACGGCCTGGCCTGGCCTGGCCTGGCCTGGTTTGGTTTGGTTTGGTTTGGTTTGGATCGGATCGGATCGGATCGGATCGGATCGGATCGGGCCGCGCAGCGTTGCATCGAACTGGCAGCGAGGAGCCTCGATGTGGATCGATACCCATTGTCATCTGGATGCATCCGAATTCGATGCGGATCGGGCTGCCGTGGCGTCGGCAGCGCGCGACGCGCAAGTGTCGCGCATTGTGATTCCAGCGGTCGCCCGCTTCAACTTCTCGGCGGTGCGCGAGTTGGCCCATCGTGTGGATGGGGGGGCCTATGCACTGGGTATCCACCCTCTGTATGCGCCGGCCGCGCAGGATGAAGACCTCGCGGTGCTGCGCAGCGAGATCCTCACCAGCCTGGATGATCCACGTTTTGTCGGCGTCGGCGAAATTGGTTTGGATTTTTTCGTGCCGGGGTTGGATGCGGTGCGTCAGCGCGAGATCTATACGGCACAGTTGAAGATGGCGCGCGACTTCGACTTGCCGGTGATCTGCCACGTGCGCAAGTCGCAAGACTCGGTAATCGCCGAGTTGCGACGCTTCAACGTCGTGCGGGGCATCGCGCATGCATTCAATGGCAGCTTTCAACAGGCCGATGCGTATATCGCACAAGGCTTCAAGCTCGGTTTTGGCGGCAATGTGACGTTCGAGCGTGCTCGGCGCATCCGCCAACTCGCCGCGCAATTGCCGCTCGATGCACTGGTCGTGGAGACCGACGCACCGGATATCGCGCCGCAGTGGATCTACAAGGAGCGCAACACGCCCGACCAAGTGCCACGCATTGCGGCAGTGATTGCGGCCATGCGTTCGCTGACGTTGCCACAACTGGCCCGCTGTACAACGGCCAACGCGCACGCCGCGTTGCCGCGGCTCGCCCTCACGTAGCGATAATCGGATTTTGCATTCAGGCGCTCCGGATGTTTGTCGCGGCGCCGGGTTGTGCTGCTTGCGCTGCTTGCGTCGGTCGCGGGCTTTACGGTGGCGCGCTTGTCGCTGTGCCGGCGCAGGTCGTCGCTACGCAATCCGTCGCGCACGAACGCACGGCCGAGGGAGGAATGATGCTCGCACGATTATGCGCGTTCGTCGTGGGCACGGGCGTGTTGCAGTGGCAACCCAGTTTGCCGGACACTGCCGGTTGGCTTGCCTGGGGTGCGGCAGCGCTCGCCGCTGCTGGGGTGGCATGCATCGCGTATCGTGCGCGGGCAGCGGGGCGCGCCAACTGGCCCACGTCGTGGCTGGCACGGGCGGCTAGCATCGGGTGTGCGGCGCTGCTCGGTTTTGGCTACGCGGCGTGGCGCGCGCATAGCGCGCTGTCGGATGCTTTGCCGCCGCAGTGGGAGGGGCGCGATGTGACGCTGACCGGCACGGTGCGCGGCTTGCCGTCGCGCGATGCGCGCGGGCTTCGCTTTCTGTTCGACGTCGAGGCGACTTCGCCCCGGATCGAGCGGTTTCCCCGCACCGTCCAATTGAGCTGGCTTGCCGCGTTCGGCCGGCAACCCTCGGCGACGCTCGTGCCGGGCGGGCGCCATACGCTCGTGGCAAGGCTTAAGCGGGTGCATGGTAACGGCAATTTCAGATTGCCGGACACCGATGTGCGGCAGCTGGCGCGTGGCGTGCGTGCGCAGGGCTACGTGCGCCACCTGCAGGCCGATCCGCGCGGGCAACCGGGGACGTCCCTCGGCTCGCCACGCGCGCCCGATATTGAGCGCGGTCCTAGTATCCGGGCGATGCTCAACGCCGTGGACCGTCGGCGTGCGGCCATTCGCACGCGGATCGAGCAGGTCTTGTCCGAATCCGACCGAACCGGGACGGGCAGCGGCAGCGACGAGGCCGCGCGGTCGCATGCTGGGATTGTGATTGCGCTGGCGATCGGTGTACAGGATGCGATTACGGAGCCGGACTGGGAGCGGCTGCGCCGTACCGGCACTAACCACCTAATGGCAATATCAGGCTTGCATATCGGCTCGGTCGCGGCGTTGGCCGCCGCGATCATCGCGCTGGCCTGGCGCCGCGGTTTCGGCGTTGCGCCGGCGTTGCCGCTGCACGTGCCGGTTCCCATCGCATGTTGTGTTGGTGCGATGCTCGCCGGTGCCGGCTATGCTGCACTCGCAGGGTTGGGCATTCCCGCCCAGCGCACGGTTGCCATGCTGTTGATCGCGACGCTTGCTTATGCGAGCGGGCGGCGCGTGGACCCGTTACTGGTCCTCGCGTGGGCGCTCGTGATCGTGGTGCTCGTCGATCCGTGGGCGACGTTGTCGGCGAGCACGGCGCTCTCGTTCGGTGCGGTCGCGGCGATTGTGGTGGCGTTGCGCTGCGTGGGCCGCAACCAGTCGCAGCGAGACGACGAACCGGACTGGCCGTCACTTGATCCGGCCGATGCGTTGCCGCAGGCTGGCGCGGACAGGCCGGGTGAGCGGCCTGCCGGTATGCCTGGCCCGCAGCCTGCTAGTACGTGTGTGTCGCGTTCTGCCAAGGCTTTTGGCGCGCTCGTGGCCCGCATGCGCGCCGCGGTGCGTGGCATGCCGACACGGCTGGCGTCGGCCATGCGCGTGCAATGGGCGGTGACGCTCGGTCTCGCGCCGTTGACGGTTGTCTGGTTTTCGCAGATTCCGGCACTGGGTCCGGTGGCCAATGCCATCGCGATTCCGTGGGTCAGCACCCTGGTCGTGCCCGCGGTGCTGCTCGCCATTGCGATCCCGGCGCCATTCGATGCGCTGCTGCTGCAATGGGCGCACCGCCTGGTGCAGTGGCTGTTTGCCATACTCGATGCGTTGGCCGAGCCCGCGTGGGGCGTGTGGTACTTGCCGGCGCCCGAGCCGGCCGCGCTGCTGCTCGCGCTCGTCGGTGCGGCTTGGATGCTGGGACCACGGGGCTGGCCATTGCGCGCGGCTGCGCCCATTCTGTGGCTGCCATTGCTGTGGCCGGCATCGCGGGCGCCGCTCGCAGACGGTTTTCGCGTCACGGCGCTCGATATCGGGCAGGGCACCGCCGTGCTGGTCGAGACCGCGCAGCGACGGCTGCTGTTCGATGCCGGCCCGGGCCCGGAAGCCGGCAATGCGGGGCAGCGTATCGTCGTGCCGTTTCTGCGCGCGCATGACGTGAACGCATTGGACATGCTGGTCGTTAGTCATCGCGATGTCGACCACGCGGGCGGCGTGCCTGCGGTGTTGGCCGATATGCCAATCGCGCAAATGCAGGCGTCGCTGCCGCCTGCTCATCCGTTGTGGGCGCGCGCCACCGCGCGCGGCGCAATAACGCGGACGTGCCGTGCCGGGGAGCGATGGCGATGGGACGGCGTGACGTTTGAATTCCTGTGGCCGGCGGGCGCGGCGGATCCGCGCAAGCCGAATGCAACGGCATGCGTGCTGCGTGTCTCGAATGCGCTGGGCGCCGTGCTGATCGCATCGGATATCGAACGGGCCGCCGAGCGGGCGCTGGTCGAGCGGCATGGGCCGGCATTGAGCAGTGACGTGCTGATCGTGCCGCACCATGGCAGCAAGACGTCGTCGACGGATGTTTTTATCGATTCGGTACGGCCGCGCATGGCGGTATTTCAGGTGGGCTACCGCAATCGCTTCGGCCATCCGCATCCGCTGGTCACCGCGCGTTATCGTGTGCGCGGCGTCGATATGCTGCGCAGTGATGATGATGGCGCAGTGCGTATCGACAGCGGGGTATCAGGCTGGATGGTCGATGCGTATCGCCGCTCACGCAGGCGCTATTGGACCGGGCGCTGACTCGCGTCATTTTCCGCTGGGCAAGGCCCGCCGATCTGCGTGGCACGGGGTGCGTCGCTCACCAAGGCTGCCCAAGGCTACCCATGGCGGGCAATCAAGACTTCCAAAAGCAGCGAATGCCTGCGATGCCGTACGCTCCGTGTCGTTCGGCATGAGGCAGTGCATCAGCTGGGAGGCCGCCCAATGCGTAGATGGGTAACGTGGCCCGCGAGGCCAGCGCGAGAAAGCCATCCCATCCCAGCGGCTCGACGTCGGGATGGCTGGCGGTTCGCAGCACGGGCGAGAGTGTGACGAAATCCGCCCCAATGGACTGCGCCTTTTCGAGTTCCGCCATCGTGTGGCACGACGCAGCCACCAGTTTGGTTGTCGGCAGTGGACGTTCGTCGCACGCCATCAGACTTTGGCTGTCCAGGTGCAGCCCATCGACGTTGTGCCGTGCACTGCGCGGGGCGTGGGCGTTCAATAGCAGAAGGGCATGATGTTGCTGGCACAGGTCCATCGCTTTCTCGGCCAAACGCATGTAATGAATGGCATTCAATTTCTTTGAGCGAAGCTGGACCAGTTCAATGCCCGAGTCCAGCGTTCGCTTCAACTGTTCGAGAAATAGCGCGGGAGGGTCGGCGTCAGAGGGATCCGGCGTGATGAGATATCGTTTGGGTAAGCGCATGGGGGCAAAAGCGTCGAAGGCTGCGGGCTATTTACGGTTTTTTCTCAGATTAGCAGAACTGGGGGGCACCCGACTCGGGATTCCGCCGCTCGGTCCCGGTGGCGCCCGCGCACCGGCGCTCAACCGGGAAATGGAATATCGGATCTATCGTAGGCTGCGCTGTACTCTTGGTGCACGCCTCGCGCATGGCGCGCCGGTGCCGCTCGTTTTCTTGGTCGGCACGCATTCCGGCCAGGGGCAGCAGGTCAGGCTCGATGCGACACGGCGCATCGTGGTTCCCCCTTTTGACTGGATCGACGGCTCGCCTTGGTTTCCCCCTGGAGCGGCCGCCTAATACCGCTCGCGCGATCCGGCGCCTGCTGCACAACCTGGCGCGGGGCGCTTAGAAAAAGCCGGGCTTTCGAGTATAATCCGGCTTTCCCGCGAGCATCCAGCGATGACCCAATATGTATTTGTCACCGGCGGTGTAGTGTCCTCCTTGGGCAAGGGCATTGCCGCCGCCTCCCTCGCCGCGATCCTCGAGTCGCGCGGTCTCAAAGTCACTCTACTGAAGCTCGATCCCTACATCAACGTTGATCCCGGCACGATGAGCCCGTTCCAGCACGGCGAAGTGTTCGTGACTGAGGACGGCGCCGAGACGGATCTGGATTTGGGCCACTACGAGCGCTTCATCAGCACGAAGATGCGCCGTGCCAACAACTTCACGACGGGCCAGATCTACGAGTCGGTGATTCGCAAGGAGCGCCGCGGCGAGTACCTTGGCAAGACGGTCCAGGTCATTCCTCATATCACGAACGAGATCCAGGCGTTCATCGAGCGTGGCGCCGCGTCGGCGACATGCGGCGAGCCGGACGTGGCGATCGTCGAGATCGGCGGCACGGTCGGCGACATCGAATCGCTGCCGTTCCTAGAGGCAGCCCGGCAGATGAGCTTGCGGCTCGGACGCCACAGCGCGTGCTTCGTGCACCTGACGCTGGTGCCGTTCATCGCGACGGCCGGCGAACTGAAAACCAAGCCGACGCAGCACAGCGTGCAGAAGTTGCGGGAAATTGGTATCTTGCCGCACGTGCTGCTGTGTCGTGCCGATCGCCGGATTCCGGATGACGAGCGCGCTAAGATCTCGATGTTCTCGAACGTGCCGCAGGATGCGGTGATCTCTGTGTGGGATGTGGACAGCATTTACAAGATCCCGCAGATGTTGCACGACCAGGGCCTGGACGAGATCATCTGCGACGAGTTGAAGCTTGCGCCCAATCCGGCCGATCTGACGCTGTGGTCGGATCTGGTACACCGGCTCGAGCATCCAGAGCACGAGGTCACAATCGGCATGGTCGGCAAGTATGTCGAACTCACCGAATCGTACAAATCGTTGATCGAGGCGCTGCGCCATGCGTCTTTGCATACGCTCACGCGTGTGAACATCGAGTACATCGACTCGGAGCAGATCGAGACGGAGGGCGCCAGCAGCCTCGCTCATCTGGACGCGATCTTGGTGCCGGGCGGTTTCGGCCGGCGTGGCACGGAAGGTAAGATCAAGGCGATCCGCTACGCGCGTGAGACAAAGGTGCCGTACCTGGGAATCTGCCTGGGCATGCAACTGGCGGTGATTGAGTTCGCGCGTCATGTCGCAAACCTGCAGCAGGCCGATAGCACCGAGTTCGATCCGTCAACGCCGAATCCGGTCGTCGCGCTGATTACTGAATGGTACGACCGCGATGGCACCGTCGAGAAGCGCAGTGAATCGTCGGACCTGGGTGGCACGATGCGGCTGGGCGCACAACGCTGTCCCGTCAAGCCGGGTACGCGCGCCGAGCAAATTTACGGCAGCGATGTTAACGAGCGGCATCGGCATCGCTACGAGGTCAACAATCATTTCGTGCCGGCGCTCGAAGCCGGCGGGATGATCATCAGCGCGCGCACGCCGACAGAGGACCTGCCAGAGATGATGGAGTTGCGCGAGGACCTGCATCCATGGTTCGTCGGCTGCCAGTTCCATCCCGAGTTCACCTCGACGCCGCGCGATGGCCATCCGCTGTTCAAAGCCTACGTGCAGGCTGCGCTCGTGCATCGCCAACAACGCGAGCATGGCGAGAAGGTAGCAGCCGCGCTGCGTGCCCATTAACGCGGGCCGGGAGCAAACATGAAACTATGCGATTTCGAGGTCGGCCTGGATAAGCCGTTCTTCCTGATTGCCGGCACCTGCGTGGTCGAGTCCGAGCAGATGGCGCTCGACACCGCCGGCCAGCTCAGCGAGATCTGCGGCGCGCTGCGCATCCCGTTCATTTACAAGTCGTCGTACGATAAGGCTAATCGCAGTTCGGATAAGTCGTTTCGCGGACTTGGCATGGACGCGGGCCTGCGTATCCTTAGCGAGGTGCGTCGCCAGATCGGCGTGCCGGTGTTGACCGACGTGCACGCCAAGGAGGAGATCGACGCGGTCGCATCGGTCGTTGACGTGCTACAGACGCCGGCGTTCCTGTGCCGGCAGACCGATTTCATTCACGCGTGTGCCCGTTCGGGCAAGCCCGTCAATATCAAGAAAGGGCAATTTCTGGCGCCGCACGACATGAAGAACGTGATCGACAAGGCGCGTTCGGCAGCCAGCGAAGCCGGACTGTCGGCGGACCGCTTCCTCGCTTGTGAGCGCGGCGCGTCGTTCGGCTACAACAATCTGGTCTCTGACATGCGTTCGCTTGCGATCATGCGCGAGACCGGTGCCCCGGTCGTGTTCGACGCGACCCATTCGGTGCAGTTGCCTGGCGGCCAAGGCACCCAGTCCGGCGGCCAGCGCGAGTTCGTGCCGGTGCTGGCGCGTGCCGCGGTCGCGGTCGGCGTGGCGGGACTGTTCATGGAGACGCATCCGAATCCCGCGCAGGCGAAATCCGATGGCCCGAACGCGGTCCCGTTGCAGCGGATGCGCGCATTGCTGGAAACGCTGGTGACGCTTGATCGCGCGGTGAAATCCACGCCGCTGCTCGAGAACGATTTCAACTGAGCCACGCGTAGTGGGACAGGTCGGAGGCGTCGCGAATGAACCTTGTCATGGCTCGGCGCGTCTGATCGGCAAGTCCGTCCTGCCGGAGCGCGGCGCGTGGCACGCCGGCGGGCGGCATCGGGCGGCGACGCCGACCGGCGCGGACCACAGCCCCGTGGACTTCAGCGTAGTCGAAACCGATTCATCTCTCCTTTGAGGACATCATGAGTGCTATCGTAGACATCATCGGGCGCGAGATTCTCGATTCGCGCGGCAATCCGACCGTCGAATGCGACGTATTGCTCGAATCGGGCACGATGGGTCGCGCAGCGGTGCCGTCCGGTGCATCGACGGGATCGCGCGAGGCGATCGAGCTGCGCGACGGCGAAGCGGGCCGCTACAGCGGCAAGGGGGTGCTCAAGGCGGTCGAGCACGTGAACACCGAGATCTCCGAGGCGATCATGGGCCTGGACGCGTCCGAGCAGGCGTTCCTGGACAAGACGCTGCTGGAGCTGGATGGCACCGACAATAAGTCGCGGATCGGCGCGAACGCAATGCTCGCTGTATCGATGGCGGTCGCGAAGGCCGCTGCCGAGGAGGCCGGCTTGCCGCTGTACCGCTACTTCGGCGGTTCCGGTGCGATGCAATTGCCGGTGCCGATGATGAATATCGTGAATGGCGGGGCGCACGCGAATAACAGCCTGGATATTCAGGAATTCATGATCGTGCCGGCGAGCCAGCCGACCTTTCGCGAGGCGCTGCGCTGCGGCGCCGAGGTGTTCCATGCGTTGAAAAAGATTTTGTCGGACCGTGGCATGAGCACCGCGGTTGGCGACGAAGGCGGCTTTGCGCCGAACTTCGGCAGCAACGACGAATGCCTGTCAACAATCCTTCAGGCGATCGAGAAGGCCGGTTATCGCGCCGGCGAAGACGTGCTGCTCGCGCTGGACTGCGCGGCCAGCGAGTTTTACCACGACGGTAAGTATCAACTGGCCGGTGAGGGCCTGCAGTTGTCGTCGTCCGAGTTCACGGACTATCTTGCGACGTTGGCCGACAAATTCCCGATCGTGTCGATCGAGGACGGCATGCATGAGAGCGACTGGGACGGCTGGAAGCTGCTGACTGATCGGCTCGGCAAAAAGGTCCAACTGGTCGGCGACGACCTGTTCGTGACCAACACACGGATCCTGAAGGAAGGCATCGAGAAGGGCATCGCGAACTCGATCCTGATCAAGATCAACCAGATTGGCACGCTGACCGAGACGTTCGCGGCGATCGAGATGGCCAAGCGGGCCAGCTATACCGCTGTCGTGTCGCACCGCTCCGGCGAAACCGAGGACTCGACGATTGCTGACATCGCCGTCGGTCTAAACGCCGGCCAGATCAAGACCGGCTCGCTGTCGCGCAGCGACCGGATCGCTAAGTACAATCAGCTGCTGCGCATCGAAGAGGATCTGGGCGACATCGCGAGCTACCCTGGACGCTCCGCGTTCTACAACCTGCGCTGATGCAACAGGCTGGGCCGCGTGGCGACGCGGCCGGCGGCCCGATAAGGGCCTTGTGACACGCGTGGCCGCCGCTCCCGGATCCGGGGCGGCGGCTTTGTTCAACCCACGCTTGCCCGGCGGCAGCTTGTTATGCGGCTCGTTACCGTTGTCTTGATCGGATTGATCGTGTTGATCCAGTTTCCGTTGTGGTGGGGCCACGGCGGCTGGCTGCACGTGCACGAGCTGCAGCAGCAACTTGCGGCGCAGCAGAAGAAAAACAATGACTTGAAGCTGCGCAATGAGCGGATCGCCGGAGAAGTGCAGGACTTGCAAGCCGGGACCGCTGCGGTCGAGGAGCGGGCGCGCTACGAGATGGGGATGATCAAGGACAGCGAGGTGTTTGTGCAGTTCGTGTCGCCGAATGCCTCGACGGTGTCCGCGACGGCTGCGCCGTCGATCCTGTCCACGCGTGGCCAGGTGTCGGCCCAACCAATGCGCGTGGTGCCGAATCCCGAGCCGCGCATAAAGACGAAGGCCAGCCGGGCCGCGAAGGACACGGCTGCGCGACGTGCTGACAGCGCAGGGGGGCGGCATGATCCCGGCCATTGAACCGGCGGTGATGTCAGGATCCAACGGTGATGTGAGGATCCGGCGGTGATGTGGGGCTCCAGTGGTAATGTGGAGATCCAGCGTTGCTCGTAATCCGGCGGTAACGCCGGGCATCGCTTGTGCGCCAGCACTGGTGTGCGCTGGCATGGGTCGCGGCGAGCCCGATCAGCAGTATCACCAGCCCGGATAGTACCCCGGATAGCCCCATCCGCTGCCGACACCCCAGCCGGGTCCCCAACGTCCGCGGTAGTATCCGCCATACACCGGCGTGACCGCGTATGGATACCGGGACCACGCGCGCGCGAGCGCGTCGGCCTGCATGGCCGCGTCCTGCTCGCGCAACACTTGGCGACCGATTTCGTCATAGCGCCGTTTTTCTGCTGGAGTCAACGGCGTCGGTGGGGTGCGGGGCGACTCCGGCAACTGGCTCAGCACGGTGTGTGGGGTGGGCGGGTAACTGACGGCGCAGCCGCCGAGCAGCAGCGCCGACGCGGCGGCGAGCGCACCAAACGCCGCCACGGCGGCGCGAGGGGAATACCTGTTCATATCGATCTCCGTCGGCTGCGTCATGCTGTGCTCGCCATGCGCGATGGCTTGCGCCGGTCGCTTTTCCTGCATCGGCCCGCCGTTTAATGCCGCTGTTGGCTCGGCGCGGCCGCGACGTTCAATGAGCGTTCATTGCCGTGGAAAAGTTGCGTGGCGTCAACCGCGTCGAATTCATAGCGCTGGTTGCAGAACTCGCAATGTACTTCCACATGGCCTTGCTCGATCAGAATGCTGTCGATCTCGTCACGTCCGAGCATTTGCAGCATCCCGCCGACCTTTTCGCGCGAGCAAGTGCAGGCGAAACGCGTCGGTGCGGGGTCAAAGCGGCTGACGTTCTCTTGCCAGAACAATCGCCGCATCAGCGTATCCGGGTCGGCCGTGAGCATCTCGTCGGCCTTCAGCGTCGAGCCGAGGTGGCAGACCCGGTCCCACGTGTCGGCGTCAGTCTGCACCGCGCGCGGCACGATCCCGCCGTCGCCGGGCAATTTCTGTAACAGCATCCCAACCGCGCGCCGTTCGTCGGCCGCCAGCCACAACCGCGTGTCGAGCTGCTCCGAGTGGCGCATATAGTGCTCGAGCACCTGCGCGACGCTGTCCAGCGGGCCATCGTGCGCGTTGCTCAAGGGCACGATACCCTGATACGGCTGCTGGCCGGGAAGCTTTTCGTGCGGATCCAGCGTGATGACGCAGCGCCCACGACCGGTTGCGTTGACCAACTCGGTCAGCGACGCAGTGTCGCTCAATGTGTCACACTCGCTGCCAAGCTTGGCCGTCGCCCGCATCGACAAATCGGAGCGGCACTGCACGACTAGCATCTTGACCGGCCCGTCGCCCAGGATCTGCATGACTAGCGTGCCGTCGAACTTGATGTTGGCCGACAGCAGCGCAGCGGCGGCCATCATTTCGCCAAGTAACGTACGCACCGGCGCCGGATAGGCACGACGCACGAGGATTTCCTGCCACGTCTTCTCCAGCGTGACGACTTTGCCACGCACTGGCGCGGCCTCGAACATGAATTTTTGCAACTGATCTGTCACGACTGACTTCCTTGACTACGACAAATGGATTGCGGCGCGGCGCTGGGCTTGCCCGGTGGTCCGGATCAGCCGATGCGCACCAGGTTTTCCTTGAACAGCTGGCGCCGCTCGATGTAACTGCGTGCGTTCCTTTGCAGACTCTGAATCTCGTCATCGCTGAGCGGGCGCACCACGCGCGCTGGCGCGCCGAGAATTAGCGAATTGTCCGGAAATGTCTTGCCCTCGGTGACCACCGCGCCGGCGCCCACTAGGCAATTGCAGCCGATCACCGCGCCGTTCATCACCACGGCCTGGATGCCGATCAACGTGTTGTCATGGATCGTGCATCCGTGCAACATCGCCTGGTGCCCGATCGATACGTTCTTGCCGATGGTCAATGCAAAGCCCGGATCCGTATGCATCACCACGCCATCCTGCACGTTACTGCCGGCGCCGATCATCAACGGTTCGTTGTCGCCGCGCAGCACCGCCGAGAACCACACACTGGTGTTTTCGGCGAGTACGACCTGGCCGATCACCGTTGCGCTGTCGGCGACGAATGCGGATTCATGGATCGTTGGCGCATCCTCGCCGAGCTTGTAGATCGCCACATTGTCTCCTTATCGAAGTCCGGCCCCGCCGGCCAGATAGTCCGTGACGCGCGAGCGCGCCGGTAAAATGCATGCCACGGGACATTGCCCAAAACGATATTGTACCGGCGCGTCAGCGGCTGCGTCCGGGCTGCGCGCAGCCCGTTACCGCAGTTGCCGTCCTAGCGCCGCCAGCATGAGGAAGCATCAACATGGTCGAGTCACTCGTTCAGTCGTGCTTGCGGCAGCGCGCGCTGGAGGCGCTCCTGCTCACCGATCCGCGAGACAAGGTCGATGCGGTGACCGCGCTTGGCGCGCATTGGCGCTCGGGCAGCGGCGTCATCGATGCGAGTCGGGTGCTCGGCGAGCCGCCGGGCGTGCCGGGGCGCCCGGCGCGTCCACGGCGCGTCGCGCCCGAGCGCCTGGAGCGGCGCAGCATGCATACGGAGCAGGGACGAGCGGCGCTGCTGCACGCGCTGGCGCATATCGAGTTCAACGCGATCAACCTCGCACTCGATGCGATCTGGCGATTTCCGGGGTTGCCCGATGCGTTCTATCGCGACTGGCTGAGCGTGGCCGAAGAGGAAGCGTATCACTTCACGCTGTTGTCCGATCATCTGGGCACGCTCGGGTATGCGTACGGGGACTTTCCGGCGCACGACGGGTTGTGGGAGATGGCCGAGCGCACGCGTGCGGATGTGCTCGCGCGTATCGCATTGGTGCCGCGCACGCTGGAGGCACGCGGACTCGATGCGTCGCCGCCGATTCGCCGCAAGCTTGAGCAGGCCGGCGATCTGGCCGCCGCGCGCATCCTTGATGTGATTCTGCGCGACGAGATTGGGCATGTGCGAATCGGCAACCATTGGTTCCGTTGGTTGTGCGAGCGCGCCGGCATCGCGCCGCTGTCCACTTACGCCCGGCTTGCGAGCGAGTATCGCGCGCCGCGGCTGAAGGGCCCGTTCAACGTCGATGCGCGTCGCGCGGCGGGCTTTGACGACGCGGAGCTTGCCGCGCTGAACCATCCGGACGCGCTTTTGTGACATGAGCAGAGCCGGCGCGATGACCCGATCCGGCGAGCCGAGTCAAGCCGAGATGAGCGGAGCTGAGTCGAGCTGAGCCGAGATGAGCCGAGATGAGCCGAGATGAGCCGAGATGAGCCGGGCCCGACCCGAGCCCGAGCCGACGAGCCGACCGGGGACGGAACGGGACAGTATGACGCCACGTGAGTCAGCATCACGATGCGCTGCAGTGTGGGCGCCGCTATAATCGAACGATCATTCGTTTTCTGGGGCGGTCAGATGGATGCTTCAACCTCCGAGTTCTTCACGGTGCGCGGCGTGAATCTGCACGTGCGTTGCTGGGGCCCGGATGATGCGCCGGTGTTGTTCATGCTGCACGGCTGGATGGACGTATCGGCATCGTTCCAGTTTGTCGTCGACGCGCTAGGCGGAAACTGGCGCGTGATCGCGCCCGACGCACGGGGATTCGGATTATCGGATTGGCCCGTACAGCAACAAGGCGGGGGATATTATGGATTCCATGACTACCTGGCGGATCTCGATGCGTTGCTGGATCGGTACGCGCCTGAGCGGCCGGTGAACTTGGTTGGCCATAGCATGGGGGCGAATCTGGCTTGCCTGTACGCCGGCGTGCGACCGCACCGGGTGCGTCGCGTCGTGGACCTGGAAGGGTTCGGCCTGCCGGCGTCCAATCCCGCCCATGCCGGCGCGCGTATCGAGCACTGGCTCGATGACTTGCGCCAGCCGCCCACGTTGAAGACCTATGCGTCATTAGACGAGGTGGCGGCACGGCTGACCCAGACTAACCCGCGCCTGGCGCCGTCACGTGCCGCGTTCCTGGCGACACACTGGTCGCGCCAGCGTGCGCACGGGCGCTTCGAGTTGCTGGCGGATCCCGCGCACAAGCTGCGCGGGCCATTGCTGTATCACCTCGACGAGGTGATGGCGGTGTGGGCACGCGTGAGCGCGAAGGTGTTGCATGTCGAGGCTGTCGATTCGCCGACATTGCATGCGCTGGCCGGCGATGTGCCGATCCCGGTGTTCAAGGCGCGGTTCCGGGCGTTCACGCACTGGCGGCAGGAGACTATCGCGGACGCAGGCCATATGCTGCATCATGACCAGCCGGAGCAGGTGGCGGCGTTGATCGACGCGTTTTGCGCTTGATCCGTCACAGCGCTGCACCATGGTGCGCGGCGGCGCGGACCGCTGCGCCGCGCTTGCAGTAGAATGGTCGGACCTGCCGTGAACGACCATGAATGCTGATCTCCATTGCCACTCGACCTTTTCAGACGGACGCCTGTCGCCCGCCGACGTTGCGCGCCGCGCGGCCGACGGCGGCGTGCAGTTGTGGGCGCTGACCGACCACGACGAGGTGCGCGGCCTCGCGCAGGCGCGCGCAGCCGCCGCGGCGTTGCAGATGCGCTATGTGACCGGCGTCGAAATTTCGGTGACGTGGGCGTCGCGTACCATCCACGTGGTGGGGCTGGGCATCGATGAAGGCCACTGTGCGCTGGTCGATGGGCTGGCGGCGACGCGCAGTGGCCGGCAGGCAAGGGCGGTCGAGATCGGCCGGCGGCTCGCCGAGGTCGGCATCGATCATGCGTATGAAGGTGCGCTGCGCTATGTATCGAATCCGGACTTGATCTCGCGCACGCACTTTGCGCGTTTTCTCGTCGACGCAGGTTATGCGGTGTCCACCGCCGACGTGTTCGCTCGCTACCTTGTGCAGAACAAGCCAGGGTATGTGCCGCACCGCTGGGCTACGCTCGAGGATGCAATGGGATGGATTCTCGGCGCGGGCGGCGTGGCAGTGCTCGCGCATCCGGGACGCTACAAGTACACGCCGTTGGAATGGGACACGTTGCTCTCGACATTCAAGCAACTCGGCGGCGAGGCGATCGAGGTGGTGACCGGCAGCCATACGCCGGACCAGTACCGCGAATATGCGCAAGTGGCGCGGCGCTTTGGCTTGCAGGCCTCGCGCGGCTCCGATTTCCATGCGCCCGGCGACGGCGCAACTGAGCTGGGTAGCTTGCCGCCGTTGCCGTCGGATCTGACGCCGGTGTGGACCCGCTGGCTCTAACCGATCCATGTCCCAATACTTCCGCATCCACCCGGACAACCCGCAACCGAGGCTGATCAAACAGGCCGCGCAGATCATCGACGGTGGCGGCGTCGTCGCGTTGCCGACCGATTCGAGCTATGCGCTTGCCTGCCATCTCGACGACAAGGCCGCCGTCGAGCAGTTGCGACGCATCCGCGGCCTTGACGAGCGCCGGCATTTGTCGCTGATGGTACGTGACCTGTCCGAATTGGCAACGTTCGCGATGGTAGACAACCGGCAGTATCGGCTGATCAAGGCCGTCACGCCGGGCCCCTATGTGTTCATCCTGCAGGCGACCAAGGAAGTGCCGCGGCGCCTGTCGCATCCGTCGCGTAAGACCATCGGGCTGCGCGTGCCGGATCACGCGATCACACTTGCGCTGCTCGAAGCGCTTGGGCAGCCGGTGATCGCGTCAACGTTGATCTTGCCCGGCGACGATGAGCCGCTGAACGAGCCCGAAGCGATCCGCGCGCAGCTGGAAAAACAACTCGATCTCGTGATCGACGGGGGCGCGTGCGCGGCCGAGCCGTCAACCGTGATCGACTTGAGTGGGGATGCGCCAGTGCTCGTGCGGGTCGGCCGCGGCCCGTTGGAGCCCTTCGGGCTCGCGCCGTGAGTCCTGGGCGGCGCAGCGTGCGGCACGTCGCGTGCGCGCGGCTGGCCATCGGCGCCTTGTTACAATAGCGTGATGGACTCTCTCGTACAGACAATTTTGGTCAGCGCGTTGCCGCTGCTCTTCGCGATCACGTTGCATGAAGCGGCCCATGGCATCGTCGCCCGCCGCTTTGGCGACAATACGGCGTACCTAATGGGGCGTATCTCGCTCAATCCGATGCGCCACATCGATCCGATGGGCACGATCGTGATTCCGCTGATTATGTTGTTTGCGACCAGCGGTGCGTTTATCTTCGGCTATGCAAAACCGGTGCCGGTCGACTTCGGCCGCTTGCGTAATCCTCGCTGGGACAGCCTCTGGGTCGCGCTCGCGGGTCCCGCGTGCAACCTATTGCAAGCGCTCGTGTGGGCCTGTATTGCGATCGGACTGCGCGGCCTTGACGTCGAGGAGCCGTTTTTTGTGCGTATGGCGTCAGCTGGTGTCGCGGTGAACCTCGTGCTATGCGCGCTGAACCTGTTTCCGCTGCTGCCGCTCGATGGGGGCCGTGTACTCACCGCGCTATTGCCGGTGCGCGCCGCGTACCGCTTCGCGAAGATCGAGCCCTACGGCTTTTTCATCGTGATGGCGTTGGTGATGACGCGCATGCTCGATACACTGTGGCTGCGTCCGCTGGTGAACGTGGGCTACGATGTTGTGTTCGGCATATTGCGTCCTATCGTTTCTTTGTTCAGCCACGTCTGAGCGGGCATTGGCTAGGCTCCGACGATTTCCTCACATTCGACCTCTCGATACCATGTTCCCCGACCGTATCTTCTCCGGCATGCGCCCGACCGGCTCGCTGCACCTTGGCCATTACCATGGCGTGCTGAAGAACTGGATCAAGCTGCAATCCGAGTATCCGTGCTTTTTCAGCGTGGTCGATCTGCATGCGCTGACGACGCACTATGAGACACCGGATGTGATTGAGAACAACGTGTGGGAAGTGCTGATCGACTGGCTCGCGTCCGGCATTGACCCAGCGCAGGCCACGCTGTTCATACAGAGCCGCGTGCAGGAGCACGCGGAGTTGTCGCTGCTGTTGGGCATGAGCACGCCGCTTGGCTGGCTCGAGCGGGTGCCGACCTACAAGGAGCAGATCGAGAAGCTGCGCGATAAGGATCTAGGCACGTACGGTTTTCTCGGCTATCCGGTGCTGATGGCTGCGGACATCCTGCTGTACCGCGCGTCGCTGGTGCCAGTGGGCGAGGACCAGGTGCCACACGTGGAAATGACGCGCGAGATCGCACGCCGCTTCAACTACTTGTATGGTCGCGAGCCGGGCTTCGAGGACAAGGCCAACGAGGCAGCGCGAAAACTCGGCGGCAAGCGCTCCAAGCTGTACCATGAGTTGCGCAATGCTTATCAGCAGGAGGGCGACGAAGAGGCGCTGGAGCAGGCGCGCGCGCTACTGCAGGAGTCGCAAAGCCTGTCGATGAGTGACCGCGAGCGGCTGTTCGGCTATCTCGAAGGCTCGCGCAAGATCATTTTGGTAGAGCCGCAGGTACTGCTGACCGAGGCATCGCGGATGCCGGGGCTCGATGGGCAGAAGATGTCCAAGTCGTACGGCAATACGATTAGGCTGCGGGAAGACAAGGCGTCGATCGAGAAAAAGGTCCGCACGATGCCGACCGATCCGGCGCGCGTGCGCCGCAGCGATCCGGGCGATCCGGACAAATGCCCGGTGTGGCAGCTGCACCAGGTCTATACGGATCAACCGACGCACGAATGGGTGCAGCACGGTTGCCGCAGCGCTGGGATCGGCTGCTTGGAGTGCAAGCAGCCGGTGATCGACGGCATTCTGCGCGAGCAGCAGCCGATGCTTGAGCGGGCACAGAAGTACATGGACGATCCGTCACTGCTGCGCGCGATCGTCGCGCACGGCTGCGACAAGGCGCGCAAATTCGCTCATGAGACGATGCGCGACGTGCGCGAGGCTATGGGGCTGTCGTACAGCTGATGGCACTCGCTGCTGCCTCCGAGTGGGTCCGCCGATGGACCCATCTGGTGCCGCGCGATGGCACCGTGCTCGACGTGGCGTGCGGCAGCGGCCGGCATGTGCGCTGGTTTGCCCAGCGCGGCCATCCGGTCGTCGCGCTGGATCGCGATGTGCAGGCGTTGGCCGCGCTGGCCGAATGGCCGAAGGTGCGCATCGTGCATGCCGACTTGGAGCCGGATGAGGATAGCGCGGCATGGCCCTTCGAGGCGCACCAGCGCTTCGCGGCTGTCGTCGTCACGCAGTATCTGCACCGGCCGCTGTTCGATGACCTGACCGACGCGCTGGCGTCGGGCGGCGTGCTGCTGTACGAGACGTTCGCGCAGGGCCACGAAACGCTGGGGCGGCCCTCGAACCCGCGCTTCCTGTTACGCGCGGGCGAGCTGCTGGAGGTAGCGCGGCACGCCGCGTTGCGCGTCGTTGCGTTCGAGGACGGCTTTATTGCCGGGCCTAAGCCCGCGTTCGTGCAGCGGCTGTGTGCCGTTCGAGAAAGCCGCGGTGACGTGCGCAGCCGTAAAACGGGGGCACATGATGGGCCAGCGAGATACGATTTGCCGGACCAATCCGCTACAATCTCAGTTTAACGATTGATTTTTCAGACAGTTTCATGAGCCAAGCAATGCAAGCCACACCGATTGGCGGCAGCATCCCGGCGATTGTCACGCCGATGTTGGATGACGGGGCGTTGGACCTTCCGGCGCTGCGCGCGCTGATCGACTGGCATATCGAAGAAGGCAGCGATGCGCTGGTCGTGGTCGGCACGAGCGGCGAGTCGGCGACAGTATCGGTCGAGGAGCATGTGTTGCTGGTCAAGACGGCGGTCGAGCAAGCGGCGCGTCGCATCCCGATTATCGCCGGCGCGGGCGGCAACTCGACTGCCGAAGCGATCGAGTTGACCCGGGCGGCCAAGGAGGTCGGCGCTGACGCGTCGCTGCAGGTCGTGCCGTACTACAACAAGCCGACACAGGAAGGGATGTACCGGCATTTCAGAGCGATCGCTGAGGCAGTTGACCTGCCGGTGTTTCTGTACAATGTGCCGGGCCGTACCGTCGCCGACATCAGCAACGAGACGATCCTGCGGCTCGCTCAGGTGCCAGGCATTGCGGGCGTGAAGGATGCGACTGGCAATATCGATCGCGCGGCGCATCTGATCAAGGCAGCACCGGCCGATTTCTCGATTTTCAGCGGCGACGATCCGACCGCGATCGCGTTGATGCTGCTGGGTGGACACGGCAATATCTCGGTCACGGCCAACGTGGCGCCGCGCGCGATGAGTGCGCTGTGCCGCGCCGCGATCGCCGGTGATGCGAAGAGCGCGCGGGCCATCCACCTGAAGCTGTTGTCGTTGCACAAGCACCTGTTCGCCGAGTCGAACCCGATCCCGGTCAAATGGGCATTGCAGCAGATGGGCAAAATCCGCGGCGGCATCCGCCTGCCGCTGACACCGCTGGCCGATCACCATCATGAAACGGTACGCGCCGCGCTGCGCGACGCGGAGTTGACCGATTGACCGCGCCCTGCCGAGACGACTGCATGGCCGGGCCAGCAGGCACCATTCGCATCACGAAGGATTTCATGAAACGTTTCGATTTCTCCGCGCGCGGGTTGCGCGTGACAGTATGGGCGGTTGCTGCGTTGTCGCTGGCAGGTTGTGACACGCTCAATGACGTGCTCGCGCCGGATCGCGTCGACTACAAGGGCGCGACTTCCGCGCCGCGGCTCGAGGTGCCGGCGGATCTGAAGACTGCGCCGCTGGATCAGCGTTATGTCGCTCCGTCCACGACCGCGGGCCTGGGCGGGCAGCCGACGCGGGCCGCGACGCCGGCCGGCAATACGACCGAGGGCGTGCCTACCGCGCAGGATCCCTATGGGATGCACATGGAGCAGGATGGCACGCGCCGCTGGCTGGTGGTCAACGGGCGCACGCCGGACGAGTTGTGGCCGCAGCTCAAGGCGTTCTGGGCGCAGAGCGGCTTCGTGCTGAAGACGGATTCGCCGGCAACGGGAATCATCGAGACGGACTGGGCCGAGAACCGCGCAAAGATCCCGGGCGACTGGTTCCGCAATTCGATGGGCAAGCTGTTGGACTTCGTGTACTCGTCGGGCACGCGCGATCGCTTTCGCATGCTGGTCGAGCGCAATGCGAACAGCAACGCCACCGTGATCACCATATCGCACACCGCGAGGGAGGAAGTGCTGACCGGACGGGACAAGACGTCGTCGCGCTGGGTCGAGCGGCCGCGTGATCCGAAGCTGGAGGCGGCGATCTATGCGCAACTGATGCAGCAGTTCGGGCTGACCGACAAGCAAGCCCAGCAGTTGCTCGACGGCGCGCGGCACACCGGCCCGAAGGTGGAGGTGGCGATCGGCAGCGCAGGCGCATCGACGATCGACTTGGCCGAGTCGTTTGACCGCGCGTGGTTGCGCGTCGGCCTGGCGCTCGATCGCACGAACTTTGCCGTCGATAACCGCGATCGTGAGCGCGGCATCTATTACGTCCGTTTCAATGATCCTGTGCAGGAGATTAAGCGAGAGGGACTGCTTGGCAGGTTGATCTATGGTGGCAAGCCGAATGTCATCGGCAAGGAGTACCTGGTCAACATCCGCCCAAAGGGCGACGGCGCCACGCAGGTTGCGGTGATCGACTCGAGTGGCCAACTCGATACGTCCAGCGATGCGCAGCGGCTGGTGGCGGCCTTGCATCAGCAGCTAAATTGAGCTTATCCGGATTGCAACCTGCTGATCGGGTGATACCGTGCGTTTTGCGAGCTTAGGCAGCGGCAGCGACGGCAACTCGCTGCTTGTCGAGGCGCAAGACGGCACCACGACGACCCGCGTGCTGCTCGATTGCGGGTTTTCCGCGCGCGAACTTGAGCGGCGGCTCGCCCGCTTAGACGTCACGCTTGATGCGTTGCACGCGATCGTGATCACGCATGAGCACGCCGACCACATCGGCAGTGCGCTGGCCGTTGCCCGGCGGGCGTCGATTCCGCTCTACATGAGCTGGGGCACGGCACAGGCGGTCGGCGCAGACGATGCGCGGGGTGTCGAATGGCGGGTGTTGTGGGGTGGGGAGCCGGTTGGCATCGGCGACTTGGAATGGCTGCCGTATACCGTGCCGCATGACGCGCGCGAGCCGCTGCAGTTCGTGTTCGGCGATGGTCAGCACCGCGTTGGCGTGCTGACTGACGTAGGCACGTCGACGCCGCACATTATCCAGATGCTGGATGGCTGCGACGGTTTGGTATTGGAATGTAACCACGACGTGCGCATGCTCGCGCAAAGCCGCTATCCACCCTCGCTGAAGGCCCGGGTCGGCGGCACGCACGGACACTTGAACAATGACGAGGCGGCGGCGATCCTGGCGGCGATCGACCGCTCGAAGCTACGCTGCATTGTCGCGGCCCACCTGTCGCAGCAGAATAATCTACCCGAACTTGCGCGAGATGCATTGGCGACGGTCCTCGGTGCGTCCTCGGCCGATGTGATTGTTGCGACACAAGAGGATGGATTCGGCTGGCAAGGGCTTTGAGTGCGGCGCGTGTGCTTCTGTTTGTCGTTATGTTCTGCTTGTTATCTCGATGTTTTCCTCGTCGATTCAGGGTTGTGCCGCGCAGTGCGCACAGCGACACGGGCTTGATTCGATCGCTACGCTGCGCTGGCGCATCGCTGTCTGTGTCCGTTCATAATCCCAGCTCGGTGGCAATGATGTTGCGCTGAATATCGGATGTTCCCGAATAGAGGAGGGATGCGATGGCGTCGCGCAGTCCTCTTTCAGTGGAGGTTTCAGCTAGGTAGCCTTGTGCGCCGTAAATGCGCAGTGCATCTATCGAAAACTTCGTGTACGCCTCGGAGACGAACAGCTTCGCACAGGCCGCTTCCAGTG
>NZ_JAHKSP010000042.1:0-5304 GCF_021733735.1 Mycetohabitans sp. B2 | reverse complement strand
TCAACGAGCCATCCATCAAGCCTGGCAGAAAGCGCGAACGCTGGGTCGGTGTGCCGTGGATAGCTAGTGGCAGGGCAACGGTCCACAGGTGAGCATTGAGCGAGAACAGCAGTCCCAAGTCTTCGCTGCCGTACCCCAGGCCCTCCATGACCGCGAGCAGGTCGGACAGGGGCGCGCCCGCGCCCCCACGATCCTCGGGTAGGGCCATACTGAACAGGCCAAATTCTGCGCATCGGCGCCAACCGTCTCGATGGAAAATGCTGGCACGGTCGGAGGCTGCGATGTCTGTGCTGAGCTGATCGCGGGCAAAACGTGCGGCCTGCTCGCGCAGCGCGATTCGTCGTTCATCAAACTTGTTTGGCATCGCACTGACGCTCCAAAAGTTGATAGTGGGTCTTGCCCGTCGAAGTGCGGGGCAGATCAGGCAGGTAGCGGAATTGGTCGGGCACCATGTACCGTGCGAGTCGGTGGTAGCAGAATCGACTCAAATCTGTTGGGCAGAGTGGGGCATCGCGGGCCACGACAAATGCCGTGATGGTGGTGTTCCCGTCGGAACCGGAGCTGACCACCGCACAGGCGGTCAGTTCAGGGTGGGCGGCCAAGCATGATTCAATTTCATCCAACTCAATTCGGTATCCATGACGCTTAATCATACGATCAAGCCGTCCCAGGAAGAGGTAGCCTTCGGGCGAGGCGCGAACGATGTCCCCGGTGTTGTACCAGCGTTGGCCGTTGCGTTGAAAAAATCGCTGAGCCGTTTTCTCGGGAGCATTCCAATAGCCGGTCGCGACAGACGGTCCTGCGACGCATAACAGGCCGGCTTCACCGTCGGGTACCGGTTGTTGATGCTCATCCACGACGATCGTGTCGCAGTGGTCGCAGGGATGACCGATCGGCAACGGTTCAACGCGCTCTGCCGGTATGGGTGTGGGTACACGGTAAGCGGTGCACACGTTGGTCTCGGTGGGGCCGTACAGATTGTAGTAGGCTGGTTGGGGCCACAGCTGCAGCAACCTGCGCAACTTCGCGATGGGGAAAACTTCTCCGGCGAAGAGCACGAGCCGTAGCCGGTTCGGGGCAGGGTTGCGCGCCTTGTGCTGTTCGGCCAGCATACCTAGAATGGCCGGTGCCGAATACCAAACCGTAATCGCCCGGGTGGAGAGGAAGGTGGCGAGATGACGTGGGCTTGCAGCAAGGTCGGCGTCGATCAGGTGAATGCATGCGCCGTTCTTAATGGAGACATAGATGTCGAAGATCGACAGGTCGAAGTGCAAGGGGGCGTGGCTGGATACCTGGTCTTGTGCTGCTACATTAAAGGCAGCCGAGGCCCATTCGACGAAGCTCACCGCGTTGCGCTGGCTGATTGCGACTCCTTTCGGTACCCCGGAGGAGCCGGAGGTGTAAAGGATGTAGGCGAGCCGGTTCGCATCCGGCGGGTTGCGTGGGTAGTCGTGCTTCTCTCCGTGCAGCATGTCCAGCGTCTGCCAGTCCTCACGTGGGTCGTTCACCTCCTCGTGATGTGGCTGCATCACCACTATGCGTGGTTTAAGCTGGGGGGCGTGTTGTGTTAAATGTCGTGCTGACTCGGGATCGGTGAAGATGACCCGAACATCGCAATCGTCGAATAGGGTGGCGGCACGCGTGCTTGAGCTGCCCGCGTCTGTGGGCACATAGGCCGCGCCTAGCCGGAGTATGCCGAAGATGGCCGCGAGCGTGTGCGCGCTTTTGTGCATGAAAAGCCCGACACGATCCCCTGCAACGACCCCCTTGCGATGAAGAAAAACGGCGATCCTATCGGCCGCAGCGGAAAGTTCTGCATAGCTCAACGCGGATCCGTCGGAGTCGACGAGCGCACGAGCGCTCGGCTGTCGCGCCGTCGTGTCGTCTAAGTATTTGGCCAAGTCTGCCGATGGCTCGGACTGTCGTTCCCGCGTCACAATGTCGGCCGTCATTTTTCGATTTCCGATGATTTTTCATCCACATAGCACGCAATCTCACGAATCGTGGTGAAACGCGTCCTCGGGTCGCTGACCCCGACGATGAGGCCGAATTCGTCCTCCACAAACGAAACCAGGCGCATGGTGGCCAAAGATGAAAGGAGCCCCGACTCTTTTAGATTTAGATCGTCGGAAATATCTGAGTCGTTTCCTTTCAGGATAGTGTCGATCACAAAAGCACGGAGTTTCACCAAAGTGTCAGACATGGGCTTCTCCTTTAATGATAATGGCCGATGGATGCTCACAAACTCAAAAAATTTTGCCTCTTTGCTCCTGCGCTCGTTTTGCCTAAGCCTCTGGCAAGTCATGTAACGCTCTACCCACCTGATGATCTGGCAGTGACCGCGTTAAGCGCCGTAAAGGGGCATGGTGCGCAGTTCATATCGGACAATCACATAGCCAGTACGCTCATGCACCAATTGGTGCGCCTTGATACGACATTAGCAAGCGTGGTGCCCACTGGGACCATATTTCTAAATTTGGCCTATTTCTCGGCATGGACACCGCAAATGGTGGCCGCTCGCCGAATGGTGGCTGTTGCCCGCCTACATCCACTGGCACGGCCTGGTCGCTGGCACGGCCTGGTGTATCGCAATGCATACCAGTCGAGTTTCCACCAGCCTGCTTGCGGGAAGTGACGGGGAATTGGTGACCAGTTTCCATTCAATGCGCTTCCTGCCTGCAGACGCTGCTCGTTCAAGGGCGTGAATCACTGTAAACTCCAGCGCGGGATAACGACGCTGCTTGCCTATTGGCGGTAGTACGGTTATGCGGCGATATCAAAGTTCTAGAGTTGCCCGTTCAACCTTGCCGCTCTGATCACGAACGGGTGCCTGAGACACGTCCTTGAGCCGTACCCCATCCATCTCGTGGACGATCGTGTGACCTCTAGTTGCAAGTTATCGTTTCTTTTGTTAAAGACCTGTCGTTTTAAGCCAAGGTAATGAACTTGAGTGCATCATGGCGGGCGCTTTACAGTCTTTCAACCAGGTGCTAAGCGCTGCGGTTACCTGAATCTTTGCAGCGGCTCATGACAGCTGGGCACAGTGCTTGCGCGATTTGAAGCAGTTAACGTCGAGCGCATGGGTCAGCGAACGGGTGCGTAGCCGTGTTGCTAAATAATCCACGTGCAGCTAAGCGCGTTATGCTCAGCGTTTTCGCTAAAGCAATTGATCGTGGCGTAATAATTGATCGGTCAAGTGCACGAGCGACGCACTGACGCGTGCTGGCGGCCCTGATCGCCGCAGTGGATAGCTAAGAATGGCACGCGACGTGTCATCAAAGCCGTAGTGGTTCCTGAAAAGCAAAGATAGATTCTGAGCGCGTCGTTGTATTGATTTGTACACCTATTAATTATCAGGTCGCTTGGTCGCCTGAATCGGAGCTTTGTTATGGATGCTAGCATCACGCCCGTTACGTATGCATTATCCACTGCCCAAACTGAGATCTGGCTCGCGCAGCAACTGCATCCAGACAGCCCCGTCTACAACATTGCACAGTACACGGTCATTGAAGGCGCGATTAAGCAGGCCGTCTTTGAAGCGGCATTGCGCCAAGTGATTGATGAGGCCGACACCCTGCGCTTGCACTTTATCGACAGCGATGACGGGCTGCGGCAGAGGATTGGTTCACCCGCATGGTCAATGCCGGTGCTGGACCTCACGTCAGAAGCCGATCCTCAGGCAGCGGCTCAGGCGTGGATGCGCACCGATTATCAACAGCCGGTAAATTTGATGCAGGGACCGCTTTTTTGCTATGCGTTGCTGAAAGTGGCGCCCGCGCAATGGATCTGGTATCAGCGCTATCACCATATCATGATGGATGGATATGGCCAGTACCTGATCGCCCAACGCGTTGCACACGTGTATAGCGCGCGATGCGCGGGAACGGCACTCGCAGCATGTGATTTTGGCTCGATTCGACAGCTATTAGAAAGCGATGCGCAATATCAGACCTCTGCCCAGCGTAAAAAGGATGAAGCGTATTGGCTTAAGCACTGCGCCCATTGGCCTGGGCCCGCGACGCTGGCAAGCCGCGCCGCCCCGGCCTTACAGCAGCGGCTGCGTCAGACGACTTACCTGGCCACCCAATGGGTGGACGACTATGTGCTGGATGCGGGCCGGCTGGCGCAGTTCTTGAGCGCTGCATGGGCCGCGTATCTGTATCGGATGACTGGCGCGCAGGACGTGGTGTTCGGTTGTCCAGTGACGGCCCGCTTGGGGGCAGACTGGCACATTCCTGGCATGGTGTCCAATACCGTTCCGCTGCGGTTCAGATTCGAACCGAACATGGACTTATTGTCGTTGTTGCGGCAGGCGGCGAAGGAAATTCAAAGCGGACTTCAATATCAACGCTACCCGAGCGAAGCGCTGCAGCGTCAACTTGGGCTGGCGCCCGGACAGTCACTATTCGGCATCAAGGTTAACGTGATGCCGTTTGACTACGAGCTGTTATTTGGCGGGCATTCATCGACGAACCATAATCTGCTCGCTGGTCCGGTTGACGATTTGATGCTCGGTGTCTATTGGACACTCAATAGCCATCAATTACGAATTGACTTTGACGCCAATCCTGCGTGTTACAGCGCGGAGGCGCTCGGCGTGCATCAGCGTCGGTTTATCCGGTTCATGCAAGTGCTCGCTGCCGATGCCACGCAACCGATTGACAGCATCGATCTGCTCGACGCTGATGAACGGTATCGGCTGCTGGTCGAAGGGAATGCGACGCAACGGGACTATCCATCGCACTTATGCATCCACCAGTTATTTGAAGCGCAGGTCGAGCAAACACCTGAGGCGCCGGCGCTGGTCTATGAGGATCAAACGTTGAGCTATGCACAGCTCAATGCACGAGCCAATCGCCTCGCGCACCAGTTGATCGAGTGGGGCGTCAGGCCGGACACGCGGGTGGCGATCTGCGTGCAGCGCTCGCCGGCGCTAGTTGTGGGGCTGCTGGCGATCCTCAAAGCGGGTGGCGCCTATGTGCCGCTCGATCCCGCCTATCCGGGTGAGCGCTTGGCGCACATCCTCACCGATGCGGCACCGAGCATGGTGCTCGCGGATGCGGTGGGGCGCGCTGCGTTGGGCGAGGCGGCGTTGGCCGAGTGCACGGTGCTCGATCCGGCCACCCTGCCGGCGTTGCCGGACACGAATCCGTCGGTGGCGGGCCTGACGGCCCGGCATCTGGCGTATGTGATCTATACGTCCGGCTCCACTGGCACCCCGAAGGGCGTGATGGTGCCACATCATGCGATTGCGCGGCTGGTCATCAACAATGGCTATGTTGACATTCGCACCGGTGATCGTGT
>NZ_JAHKSP010000041.1:0-97591 GCF_021733735.1 Mycetohabitans sp. B2 | reverse complement strand
TCGCCGACGCGCCGGTGCTGCTTGAGCTACCGACCGATCGGCCGCGCCCGGCACAACAGTCGTTTGTCGGTGCACAGGTGCCGGTGCGCATGGATGCGGCCACGACGCAAGCGCTCAAGCGCTTAAGTGGGGAGTACGGCACGACGCTATTTATGACGGTGCTCGCGGCGTGGAGCGCGGTGCTCGCGCGCCTGTCCGGCCAGTGTGATGTGGTCATCGGCACGCCCAGCGCTAATCGTCACCATCCACAGATTGAGCCGTTGATTGGTTTTTTTGTCAATACGCTGGCGTTGCGCGTGGATTTGTCGGACGAGCCCGATACCGTAGAGCTGCTCACGCGCGTGCGGCGCACGACGCTGGACGCGCAAGCGCATCAAGATCTGCCGTTTGAGCAAGTGGTGGAGATCGTGCAGCCGCCGCGTCGATTGAATCATACGCCGCTGTTTCAAGTGATGTTGGCATGGCAGAGCAATGAGACAGGGCAGTGGCGCTTACCCGGGCTCACGGCCACGCCGGCTGAGCTGGAGTATGACGCCGTGAAGTGCGATCTCGAGCTGAACTTGTCTGATACAGGCGATGAGATTGTCGGCCGCTTAGGGTATGCGACGGCGCTGTTCGATCCCGCGACGATCGAGCGGTACGTCGGCTATCTGCAGGCCATGTTGCAGGCGATGGTGGCTCATCCCCAGCAGCCGGTTGCAACGCTTGAGCTGCTGTCACCGGCCGAGCGTCAGTTGCTGCTGCAGACATGGAACGCGACGCAGCGGGCGTATCCGTCGCATATGTGCGTGCACCAGTTGTTTGAGGCGCAGGTCGAGCGCACGCCCGAGGCGCCGGCGCTGGTCTATGAGGATCAAACGTTGAGCTATGCACAGCTCAATGCACGAGCCAATCGCCTCGCGCACCAGTTGATCGAGTGGGGCGTCAGGCCGGACACGCGGGTGGCGATCTGCGTGCAGCGCAGTGCTGCGCTGGTCGTGGGGTTGTTGGCGATTTTAAAGGCCGGGGGCGCGTATGTGCCGCTGGATCCGAGCTATCCGAGTGAGCGCTTGGCGCACATCCTCGCCGATGCGGCGCCGAGCATGGTGCTCGCGGATGCGGTGGGGCGCGCTGCGTTGGGCGAGGCGGCGTTGGCCGAGTGCACGGTGCTCGATCCGGCCACCTTGCCGGCGTTGCCGGGCACCAATCCGTCGGTGGCGGGCCTGACGGCCCGGCATCTGGCGTATGTGATCTATACGTCCGGCTCGACCGGCACGCCCAAGGGGGTGATGGTCGAGCATCGGGGTATGGTAAACCTTGCTCTGGCGCAGATCGCCTGTTTTGGCGTGCAGCCAACCAGCCGTATTTTGCAATTTGCGTCGTTCAGCTTTGATGCGAGTGCATCCGAAATCTTTATGGCTTTTGGCAGCGGTGTAGCGTTGTATCTGCCACCCGAGGCGGCCCGGCATGATCGGCATGCTCTGCGTGACTATTTGGCAAGCCATGCGATTACGCACGCGACGTTACCGCCTGCACTACTTCAACATGGCACAGATTTGCTTAGCTTTGGTCCGTCCTTAACGCTGATTCTAGCAGGCGAAGCGCCCAGTGCAACGCTGGTTCGAGACTTGGCCGACCAAGGCACGGTCTTTAATGCCTACGGTCCCACGGAGGCGACCGTTTGTGCCACGGTATGGCGTGGTGCACGTGACTTCAGTGGTGAGGTCCCGATTGGCCGGCCAATCGGGAACACGCGCGTGTATCTGCTCGATGCGCACAGCCAGCCGGTGCCGCTGGGTGCGGTGGGTGAGTTATCTATTGGTGGTGCGGGGGTGGCACGGGGCTATCTGAACCGCCCGGAGCTGACTGCCGAGCGCTTTGTGCCGGATCCGTTCTCAGAGGATGCGGATGCACGGCTGTATAAGACCGGGGATGTGGCCCGTTATCGGGCCGACGGCAATCTGGAGTTCTTGGGTCGCAATGACGATCAGGTCAAGCTTCGCGGCTTTCGCATTGAGCTGGGCGAGATCGCAGCGTGCTTAACGGCGCATCCGCAGGTGCGCGAGGCGGTGGTGCTGGCAACCGGTGAGGGCTTGGACAAGCGGCTTGTCGCGTATGTACAGGCCGAAGCGGATGAGCCACTGGCGAGCACACTGTGCGCGCAGGTGGCGGCGAAGCTGCCTGAGTATATGGTCCCCAGTGCGTTTGTGCGGGTGGACGCGTGGCCGCTAACGCCCAACGGCAAGCTCGATCGGCGTGCACTGCCCGCACCGGATGAGGCGGCACTGGCGCATCAAGCGTATGAAGCGCCGCAAGGCGAGCTGGAGACGACGTTAGCCGAGATCTGGGCTGAGCTCTTGGGTGTGAAGCGTGTGGGTCGGCACGACAGCTTCTTTGCGCTCGGCGGCCACTCGCTGCTCGCCATGCGCTTGATCAGTCGTGTACGTACAGCGTTAGGGATTGACCTTGCTATTCGCACGTTGTTTGAGGCACCCACTCTCGCAGGCTTAGCACGCCATTTCGTTAAACATGACGGGATCCAAGAAAACTCGTTTTCTGTTCTACTTCCTCTTAAACCCACAGGCAGTCGTCCTGCTCTTTTCTGCATCCATCCCGGATTTGGTTTGAGCTGGAGCTATATGGGTCTGTCCAATTACCTTCACCCGGATCAGCCCCTCTATGGCTTGCAGGCTCGTGGGTTCGATGGAACAAGCCCGCTTGCGTCTACCCTTGACGAGATGGTGTCAGACTATCTTGAGCAAATGCGCCATGTTCAGCCCAAAGGACCTTACTGCTTATTAGGATGGAGCTTCGGTGGCATAGTGGCGCATAGCATGGCTGTCCGACTCGAACACGAAGGCGAAAAAGTGGCGTTGCTGGGGTTACTAGATAGTCCTCCTTTTGCGGGCAAAGCTTTTGAAGAGGAAGCAAATCAACTTGACCAGGCGATAGTTAGAGATGTGTTCGCCTATCACTATGGCAATGAGTTAATCTCGGCGATGGATAAGCATTTATTGGAAAACATTGAGAAAATTGCAAAGAATAATGTGCGTATCGTAAAAGATTATTTTCCATCGCAGTATAGCGGTGATGCGCTATTGTTTCGAGCCACGGTAGCAGAGGCTGGATGTGAAACGGTAGTGACGCCTGATGCGTGGAAACCATATGTGCTTGGGGAAATAAAAGTTCATGACATGCATTGTAGCCACGGAGAAATGCTTAAGCCAGAACCCACGGCCGCTATTGCTTCCATTCTAGCCTGTCAGCTAGATTAATGGGAGAGCCAGCAGGCCCAAGAAGTGAATGAAGACGATAAGGCAGTTTAGCAAGGCACGTAAAGTCGAGGCGGTGAAGCTGGTCAAGGCGCGTGTTGTGTCGCTTGCACAGGAGCGCCTGCGACTTGGCTGTGCATAAGGTAAGCAGCTCACGAGGGCCGTTTGCAATGCGAGAGGCGGGTGAAGCATGATGGTGGATCGCTCGCTCGGATTAGCAATCAGGCAGTGGGCGGCGGGTCAGACTGGCGGGGCAACTTGCCGATGACGTTCCAGGGCAACAGTTCGTCAATGCGGTTAATGGAATGGTCATCAATATGGGGCAAAACATATTCAAGGTAGGTGTGCGGGTTGATCCCGTCGAGCTTGCACGTGCCGATCAGACCGTACATCGCGGCAGCTCGCTCGCCCCCGCTATCAGAACCGGTGAACTGGAAGTTCTTGCGTCCCAGTCTCACGCAGCGCAGCGTGTTTTCGGCTAGGGCGTTGCTGATTTCAGCGCGCGCCCCCTTGGCAGTTCAGCGCAAGCGCGTCCCACTGGTTGAGCGAATAACGGATCGCCTTGGCCAGCTCAAATTTCTTCGACTGTGTGATTCACGGACATCGTTTCACTTTTAGATGGCCGTTTTCGTGGCGCGTTGGTAAGCCCCCGGCAAAGACATCCCTGGAGGTAAATGCCGTCAATCAAGCTGGGGCTGGCGCCCAGCGATGCGGCAGCAGGGCGGCGATGTCGTCGGCTCGATGGGTGGGCAATCGATTGAGCACGTCTTTAAGGTAGACGTACGGGTCATGACCATTGAGCTGCGCGGATCAAATCAGGCTCATGATTGTCGCGGCGCGTTGCCCAGCGCGCAACGAACCGGCAAACAACCAGTTCGAGCGACTGATGGCCCAGGGACGAATCTGATTTTCCAGCCAGTTATTGTCGATGGGCATATGCCCATCGACTAGATAACGCGTGAGCGCCTCCCAGCGCTTAAGACTGTAGTCAAGCGCTTTGGCGATCGCCGATCCTTCACTGACCCGTTTGCGCTGAGTGAACATCCACTCATGTAGCGCATCGGCGATTGGCCCAGCGCGCTGCTGACGCACTTCACCTCTGCGATCAGGCTTGAGCTGTGCAACATCGCGCTCGACAGCGTAAAGTGCGCCGAAGTATTCCAGCGCCTGTTCAGCGATCTGACTCTTGTGGTTGGCGTGCAACTCAAAGAACTTGCGTCTTGCATGAGCCATGCATCCGATCTCAGTGATGCCCAGCTCGAATCCGGCTTTGTAGCCGCTGTGATCGTCGCATACTAACTTGCCGCGCCAGTCACCGAGAAACTGGCGGGCATGTTCGCCCGCGCGACTATCGGCGAACTCATAGACCACGGCGCGCACGTGGGCGAACTGCGTCGTGGCGTATGCCCATACGTACGCTCGCTGCGTTTTTCCTTTACTGGGAACGAGCATTTGCACCGGCGTTTCATCGGCGTGCAGCACACCGTGTTGCACAAGCTCTTCGCGAAGCGCCTCGACCAGCGGCTGCAACCTCACACCACACACGCCAACCCACTGACCCAGCGTTGATTGGGCGATGGCAAGACCGGCGCGCCCGAAGATGCGTTCTTGACGGTACAACGGCAAGTGATCACCGTACTTGGCAGCGAGCACTTGCGTGAGCAAGCCTGCGCTCGGCATGCCCTTGTCGATCACATGGGGCGGCACAGGTGCCTGAATCAGCGTCTCGCACGCCTTGCAAACCCATTTGCCGCGGATATGCCGTTCAACCGTGAACACCCCCGGCTTATAGTCCAGCTTCTCGCTGATGTCCTGGCCGATACGCACGCGCTGGCAGCCACAAGAGCAAATAAGTTCGTCGGGTTCGTGATGGATCTCGGTGCGCGGCAAGTGTGGCGGCAACGGCGCACGCTTGGGCTTCTGACGCTGCTTGTGCGCAGGCGTATCTGACTGCAATTGCTCGAGCTCGATTTTGAGCACAGCCAGATCGGCGTCGATGGCCTCATCGAGCAGACTCATCTGCTCAACGTTGAATTGCTCGCTGCGCTTGCCAAATTGCAAGCGCTTGAGCACGGCAATCTCATGGGTAAGTTGGTCAATGCGCCTCTGACGATAGCGCAACTGCCGGTCCTTCTCGCCCACCTAAACCATCAGTTGCGCAGCTAGCGTGCGCAGTTCGTCGGGGCTCAGAGCGTCGAGGTTAGCCGATAGGTTCATGCGGCCAGTCTGCCAGAATCCACCGCGCTGCGGCAAGCAAGCCAGTTTACGGCTTTGGGGATATTACACGACGGTGATCGCGTGATCGTGTGCGAGTGTGTGCCAGGGCAGCCCGGTTATCAGCGCTCGCAACTGGGCGAGGTTCAGCGCGGCGGCAATCGCCTGGTTGCCATTCGTCCAGATGAACCGCCCCTTGTTCAGGCGCCGTGCCGCCAGCCAGATACCGAGCCCATCATACACGAGCACCTTCATGCGCGTCGAGTCACGGTTAGCAAACAGATAGGCGTGGTGCGGCCGCGCCGCGCCAAACACCCTCACCACGTGCGCTAGGATCGTATCGATGCCCGCGCGCATATCGATCGGCTCGGTCGCTAGCCAGATCTCGTCGATGCGCATCATCGTAGCCACCCTTGCAACCACGCCGCGCAATCGGCTGCAGCACAAAGCGGCCAGCGTACCGTCACGCTCGCCGCCCCTCGGCGCACTTCGATCTGAATCACCGTCGAGGCAGGCGACACGTCCGGCGTCTCCCATTGCAGCGGCACAAACTTCGCCGCGGGCACGCTCATCGACTGGCGCGCTTCGCGCGCCACGTCCTGCTCCTGCTGCGCGGCCACCCACCGACGCAACAGGTTCGCATTCAACTGGTAATGCAGCGCCACCGCAGCGATCGACACGTTTGGCTGCATCGCCGCACGGATCACCGTCTCCTTGAACTGCTTGCTGTGGCGGCGTCGCCGTGTCGGCTGCACTGCTTCCAAACCCGCTTCACTCTCGTTCATAGCGTACACGTGTCCATTAGAAAAATAGGTAGACACGATCCTCGCTTCATGACACGGCTGGTTCAAGGTGACATTGCCGGGGGCTTACGCGCGTTGGAGCTCGGGGTTCCGATAGAAGACGCAAGTTCCAACACGCGCCGGTGATGTTCGGCGAGGGTCTTGTCGAGTCGCCATTCGCGGTGTTGGACACGCTCTTTCAGTTCATCGTAGGCGCCGGCTACCTCTTGTGCCAGCGGTGTCAATTCGCCTAGTTCTGCGATGCGATCGACGGGCGTCTTGCCACCGAGTGATCTGTGCGGGCGACGGCGATAATGTTTTGGCTGCGCTGGTTCCGCCGCGCGCCTTTGTGCTTGGCACGCAGTCGGAGAAGCGTTGCTCGATCGACCTCAGAAACCTTCTGGCTTGGACTTCGGTGTGGACGGCGGCTTTGGGATTGGAGACCTGCTTCGCTGGCTTCTTGATAGCGACGTAGCCATCGCGAAGTGTCGGTCGGCAGATGCCACAGCGCGCGCATGCGAGGCCGCCATTGTCGGCCTCGCATGCGCAACCAACGTAATCGCGTGGCGATCTCTCGGTCCATCGCCTCATCTTAATTAAAACGATGTCCGTGAATCGCACATATTAAACGACAAACCCCCGGTCAAAACCAGGGGTTTGTCAGCAGTTTGAGCCCGCGTAATTGCGGATTTTTTTCGCCGACAGCGATTACTGGCTTACGCCCGAAGCCGTGGCGGCAGCCGAAGCCGCATCGCTCGCAGCAGCGGCAGCGCTCGAAGCCGCGTCGCTAGCTGCAGCTGCGGCGCCCGAAGCGGCAATGGCCGCGTCCAAAGCAGCCGAAGCAGCAGCCGGAGCCGATGCGGCAGCCGCGTCGCTCGCAGCAGTCGGAGCTGTGCTTTCGTCCTTCTTGCCGCAAGCCGCCAGAGCCATCACTGCCAACAGAGATGCTACGAGGAGGGATTTCTTCATGATCACGTCCTTTTATGGTTACAGGTAAGCAACAGCGCGAATAATACCGGTATTGTGTGCTTCAACACTCACCTATGGCCGCTGGTGGGTCGCATGCTCGTCGCATTCCTCTCACCTACGGCTTGGGCAGGAATTATAGGCACTTTCCTACCGACCGTCGATAAATCTGGGGCCGGTTCGTTGTCTTTTCCAGACAAAATTTCATATCACGGGATACCGAACGCCAGCCGCTTATGGCTCGCCAATCCGTATCCAGCCCGCACGATACCATTCGTACAACAGCTGTGTCATGGACGAATGGTGAGAGAGTGTTACAAATTTTTTCCCTGGAAGCATCCGCTGATCGGCTAACGTGGTGATGGCTTTACGCAAGCTGCGTACCAACTTCGCTGATTCCCCGTTCAAGTAATAGCGCGTGTCGTCGTACAGCAAAATCGTTTTCGGATCGAGTTCGACGCCGTTTTCGACGATGCGCGAAACAAACGCATGACGCGACAGTGCGCGCGCAGGTGGGTCAAAAAAAACACTCGTCTTCGGTTCGCTTAAGTAGCTGCCGACAAATTCCGCGATGTCCGCACGTGACCAACGCATCCGCTCGACCAATTCCACGACGTGGTCGACCAGCGTCGGGGGCAGTGCGGCCGGATGGTCGCTTACGGGCGGCTGATCCGGGTCCGCGTAGCGGCGCGACGCGCCACGGGCCTGCGCCGCGCGCTCAGCAGCATGATACAGGAATTGCTCGGACAGCTCGCCGTCAAGTGGCGCGCGAAAGCCGATTGAGCCGGTCATGCACTCGCCCAGCGCGATGCCATCATGTGCGATGTGCGGCGGCAGGTAAAGCATGTCACCCGGCTCAAGGATCCAGTCCTCGCTTGGCTCAAAATGCTGCAGCACTTTCAGCGGCAAACCCGGACGCAGCGAAAGGTCCCGCTGCGCGCCGACACGCCAGCGGCGCCGGCCATGCAACTGAAGCAGGAACACGTCGTACGAGTCGAAATGCGGTCCTACGCCGCCGCCATCGGTCGCATACGAAATCATTACATCGTCCAGCCGTGCATCCGGCAGGAAGCGGAACCGGTTCATCAGCGCGTGCGCGGCTGGCACGTGCAGGTTCACGCCCTGCACGAGCAGCGTCCATTGACGCTGACGCGTGGCCGGCAAGCGTTCGAATGGCCCGTGCTCGAGTTGCCAGCGCACCTCGCCGCGCACTGCACGTTGCCGGATCACGCGCGACTCGACATCGTCACGTTGCGCGAGGTCAAATAGGCATTGCCGGGTGACCGGGGAATGGAAGTCGAGCAGCGCCTGTCGAACCAGCAATGGCTTTTTTTGCCAGTAGCGGCGCATGAACTGCGCCGGCGTCAGGCCACCCAGCAGTGGAGTCGGCACGTCGGGGCGGGGTGGGGTGACAAACGCGGGCGGGGTGGCCGGCAGACGCGTCGAAACGGCGCGCGACAACATCCGCGGCGCCGGTGGGGAAGGCCGCACAGGCATCGTATAATGGAGCTTGTATTCTGGAGAGTCGAATGAAAATCGCGAAGAACACCGTCGTTTCTGTCGCCTACAAGTTGTCGGATGCACAGGGCAACCTGATCGAGGAAAGCGACGAGCCGATGGTTTATCTGCACGGCGGCTATGATGGCACGTTCCCGAAGATCGAGGAAGTGCTAGAAGGCCAAGAAGCGGGATTTTCGACGCAGATCCAGCTCGAGCCCGTTGATGCGTTTGGCGACTACGATCCTGAACTGGTCAAGATCGAGCCTCGAGACCGCTTTCCTGAGCCGCTCGAAGTCGGCATGCAGTTCGAGGGGACGCCCGAAGGCGGGGACGACGAGGTCGATACACTGATCTACACGGTGACGGATCTCGCCGAGGACAAGGTGGTGCTCGATGGCAATCATCCGTTGGCCGGCATGGCTTTGCGCTTTTTGCTGACGGTCAGGGACGTGCGCGAGGCCACTGCCGATGAAGTCGAGCACGAGCACGCGCATGGCGCCGATGGACTTGAAGTCATCGACCTGGACGAGGATGACGGCCAGGACGATGACGGCTCGTCTCCGGCGGCCGGCAAGTCGCCAACGCTGCATTGACCGTCGAGCGTTTGCCCCGGTGCAAGGCGGGTCGTCAGCCAGCGTCCTGACACGCCTAAGGGCGGAGGGGGTCGCGGTCGAATCGCGGCGCGCCGGCTGACGCGTGTCTTGACGGGTCGGTGTGGAGCCGGGCAGCGGGCGTCTCGTTCGGCATGTCGTCATTCGATGGGCCGGCTGGCGCCGCACCGGAGGTTGGCACGGCCGGATCACGCGGAGCCGGTGCGCGCTGCGCAGGGGGCGGCCAGAGCCCGGTGGGCGGTGTCGCGGCTGCGCCCGGCATCCATAGCCCGTTAGCCGGTGTTGTGGTTCCGCCCGGCAGCCACAGTCCGTTGACCGGCGTCGCGTCCGGTCCTCGCTCGGGTGCGGCGGTCGCAGCGCCCGGCGGCTGCGCCGCCGCGGTGGCGCCAACGTCGCCGGGTGATGATGCCGTGCCCGGCGGGCCGGACACGGGTGGTATTGTCGCGAACCGAGCTGCATCGGGCCATGCACGTTCGCTGACGTGGAACACCGGCCAATGTGTCGGTTCGGCGCGGATATCGAGCCACTGTGGATCACGGCCCGCTCGCGCGATCGCGACTCGGGTGAAGTTCTGGATACGCTCGCCGCGGTCATCGTGTAATGGCTGGTCAATTCGCACGCGCGGCAATGTGTGATGGCTTGCGCCGTGAATCAGTACGACCGTGCCGCTGAAGCTGCGCGACAGCTCGACCAGCGTCCGTTTGAACTCAACGTACCCATCGCGCGGCAGGCCGCGACCCCATCTCAGCCAAGTCAAGCGCCCGCGTTGCTCATAGCGCTCAAAGTCGGGATCGGCGTCGATTAATACGCTGATCGCCTTGAGCTTGCGGCGCTTGGCATATTCCCCAGCGTGCCGCAGCCAGAACGCATTGGCGACCGCCCGATCCTCGAATTCGCCGTTGCGTCCGCCGGCACTCGAATAATGATTGTTGCCGTCCGGCACGTTCAGTGTCACGAAGGCGATACCACCGGTTTCCCAGCGCAGGTTCTCGCGATACTGTCGGAAGCGCGGCAGGTCGCTTTGCCGTACCACGTGCATCGCCTTGCTGCCGAGCGAGTACGGCTGGTCGAAGAACGTTTGACGCACGAAGTCGAGTCGCTCAACCGGATCAAAGCCCCCGGCAAGCTTGCTGTCGCAGTCCTCCCAGTCGTGGCGGCCCGGTATAACGACGAGGGGCACCGCGGACGTGTCGAGCAACGTGCGACGCGCGGCGAACAGCGCGTCGACGCACGGCTCGCCCGGCCGGCGCAGCGCGCCGTCCCATACCGCGAATTGCAGCTTCGGGGTGCGCCGCAGCCTGTCGAGTAGTGCCCGTGTGGCCGTATCGCTCGACAGCGATGGTGGCAAACCCACGATGACGGCGAAGCGCACGCTGTCGATCACAGGCGTACCCGGCGCTGCCTGGGCGCCCGGCCCACGCCCAGCAAGCAGCACGACTAGCGCGAATGCAAGCGTGCGCCTCGTCACCGCCGTGCAGCGCTTTTGCGCGTGATGGGGTGGCATGCGCGGTGACCGCTCAGCGGGACTCACGATCCGCGCGCTCGACAAGCTCGTACAACTCATACAGCAATTCAAGTGCATCACGCGGGCGCAGCGCATCGGGGTCGATGCTGCGCAATCGCTCGACTGCAGCGTGGGGCGCGGTGGGTCGCGCCTGCGGCGTGCTGAGGTCTGCCTCGCCTGCCGGTTGCTCGCAGTACGGCTCGGTCGCTCCATCGACCGCGAGCGACGCTGAGGTAAACAAATCGAGCTGCGGCGCCGGCTGGCCGGCCGTTTGCTGTTCGAGTAACGCCAGGTGACGGCGGGCTGCGCGAATCACCGGTTGCGGGACGCCGGCCAGTTGCGCGACCTGTAATCCGTAACTTTGGTTCGCCGGACCTTCGTTGACCGCGTGCAGGAACACGATTCCATGGTCATGCTCGACCGCGGACAGATGCACGTTTGCCGCCGTCGGGCATTGCGCCGGCAACTGTGTGAGCTCAAAGTAGTGCGTGGCGAAAAGCGTATAGCTTTGATTGTGCGAGATTAAGTGGCGCGCGATGGCCCACGCGAGCGCGAGCCCATCGAAGGTCGATGTACCGCGACCGATTTCGTCCATCAACACAAGGCTGTGTGGCGTCGCATCGTTCAGAATTGCGGCGGCTTCGGTCATCTCGACCATGAACGTCGAACGGCCGCCCGCAAGGTCATCGGCGGCGCCGATTCGCGTGAAGATCCGGTCCACGGGGCCGAAACAGGCCCGCTTTGCCGGCACATAGCTGCCAACGTACGCCATCAGCGTGATCAGCGCCGTTTGCCGCATGAACGTCGACTTGCCGCCCATATTCGGCCCGGTGATCAATAGCAGCTTGCGTTCCGCGCCGAGCCGGCAATCGTTCGCGATGAACTGCTCGACCTGGGCCTGAACGACCGGATGCCGTCCTTGCTCAATCTCGATACCGGCCTGTTCGTCAAACGATGGCGCGATCCATTCCAGCGCACGTGCCCGGTCGGCGAGCGAGGCAAACACGTCAAGCTCGGCCAGCGCGCCCGCCACGCGCTGGCAATCGCCGATGTGGGGTAACAACGCCTGCAACAATGCGTCGTACAACGCGCGTTCGCGCGCGAGCGCGCGCTCTTGCGCCGACAGTGCCTTGTCCTCGAACGCCTTGAGCTCTGGCGTGATATAGCGCTCCGCGTTCTTCAAGGTCTGGCGCCGTCGGTAGTCGTCCGGCACCTTGTCGGTCTGCCCGCGCGTGACCTCGATATAGAAGCCATGGACCTTGTTGTATTCGACACGTAGATTCGCGATGCCGGTGCGGGTGCGTTCACGGCTTTCTAGATCGACGAGGAACTGTCCGCAGTTCTCCGAGATGTCACGCAACTCGTCTAATTCCGCATCGTAGCCGCGGGCAATGACGCCGCCGTCGCGCACCATCGCGGCAGGCTCGGCCGCAATCGCCCGCTGCAACAGGTCGGTGCATTCAGGCGGTGCGTGCAGCGATGCATTGAGCTGCTGCAACGATGCCGAGTGCGCGATGAGCGGCGCGATCTGCTCGCGCAATTCAGGCAGCTTGCCGAATGTGTCGCGCAGGCTGGCGAGATCGCGAGGCCGTGCACTGAGCAAGGCAAGTCGGCCCGTGATGCGCTCGACGTCGGCGATCTGCCGCAACGCGTGGCGAAGCGCGTCGAGCGTGTTGCCTGGCGGGCCGTCGAGCAACGCGCCAATCGCCTGTTGGCGGGCGCGCGCGACAGCCGGATTGCGCGGCGCATGATGCAACCAATGGCGCAGCAGGCGGCTGCCCATCGACGTGCAGCATGCGTCAAGCAGCGAGAACAGCGTCGGGGAATCCGTGCCGCGCAGCGTTTCGGTCAACTCGAGGTTACGCCGCGTTGCCGGATCGAGCCCGATGTACTCGGATTCGTGCTCGACCTTCAGCGAGCGGATGTGCCGCAACTGCTGTCCCTGTGTCTGTGCCGCGTACAGCAGCAACGCGCCGGCCGCGCCGCATGCGGCGCTCAATGTTTGCGCGCCGAAGCCGTCGAGACTGGCGACCGCCAATTGTTCACACAGACGTTGCGCGCCGGAGCTGGGATCGAAGTGCCATCCAGGAACCCGTGTCAACGTGCCGACGCTTGCGGGCAGCGCGAGCGCTTGCGCGGCGCTGTCGCTCACCAGCGTCTCGGCCGGCCGGATGCGCTCGATCGCGGCCGCCACCTGGTCTGCGCCGACCTCGGTCAGCCGCAGTGCGCCACTTGCCAAATTCAACCACGCGAGCCCGACCCCGGTTAGCGTGCCGCGGCGGTTGTGCACGGGCGCGAGGGCGAGCAGGTACGCGTCGCTTTTATCGGCGAGCAGCGCCGCGTCGGTCAGCGTGCCGGGTGTGACAATGCGTACGACCTTGCGCTCGACCGGCCCCTTGGAGGTGGCCGGGTCGCCGATCTGCTCGCAGATGGCCACGGACTCGCCAAGCTTCACGAGCTTGGCCAGGTACTGCTCGAGCGAGTGGTGCGGCACCCCGGCCATCTTGATCGGATTGCCTGCCGATGCGCCGCGCTGCGTGAGCGTTAAATCGAGCAGTCGTGCCGCTTTTTCCGCGTCCTCATAGAACAACTCGTAGAAGTCGCCCATTCGGTACAGCACGAGCGTGCCGGGGTGGTCAGCCTTGATACTGAGGTATTGGCGCATCATCGGCGTGTGGTTGCCAATTTCCGCAGGGGCGGCCGGTTTCGGCGCTTGGCCGTTGCTCAAACCCATGTTGGATGGGCTCCCGGGCGATTCGGGGTGGTTCCGCGTGTGTTCACCAACGGGCACGTTTTCCATCAGTCATGCAAGCAGTCTGTCAAATTTTAGAATATCGACCGTGCGGCGGTTCCTCTGCCGTGTCGACGCGACCTTAAAGACGCTAGTTTACGTGTATTCCGCTGGTTAGTGACGACAAAGCCCTAATCCGTTTGGGCAGCGGGCGCGTGTTAGTGCAATGGGCGCCGGGTGGGACCGCCCGAAATCCTTGGATCGACACGTTCTCGATCGTGATACCGACGGTAGCCATGAACGAGGCGAGACTGAATAGGTAGCATACGCGTGGTCGCGCATACTGTGCATCGCGTCGCTCCCACGGATAAGGCGAATAGATTCCGTCGGAAACATGGGTACGCCATCTTGCGTTCGCCGCCGGCGACGCGATGCATAGCGTGGTGATTTTCTAGCTGCGCCGGCTCACCGCCGCACGATGATGCCGCCGTCGAGCACGATCGGAGGACGGTTGCGCAGCGGTATGGCGTTGAGCGGTCCGGCCGGGTTCGTTCCGGCCCGCGTCCAACTGGGCCATGAGCGCGTGCAGGATGTCGGGCGGGACAATGCCGCGGTGTTCGGGATTGCTGGCAGTGCGTTCTTGCCAGGTCTTAAAATGACCGACGCGCACCGCAGCCTTATCTGGCGTCGGTGAATGCAGATGAAGCACCCATTTCGACGTCTTTGTGAGTGAGCTAAGCCGTTGATTCAATTCGTTGGCCAACTCCGGCGACAGGCTGAGCTCATATTCCAACATATAGTTTTCGTGCGCGGTGTTCTTCGCGACTTTTGTCCAATTGTGCCCGCCCGTCACCGTTATCCCGCTTGCGTCCCAAAGAGCCTTGAATGCACTGAACGAAGGGGCGCGTAGGCATTCGATGGCGTACGCCTGCTTAAGCAGTGAGTCGATCTCGTGGCTGATGCGCTCCAGATGTTGAATATCGGTATCCGTGACCGTCAGCAGATGACTGAGCCGTTGACGCAACATGTGCTTGGACGCGTCGTCCAGGTCCAGCGATTCGAGTTCGGCTTCTTTCTGCTCGAAGTCCTGCCGGCGTGTGCGAGCCACTGTGGCCATGCCAGTGCATTGCTGCTGGGCCAGGCGAAGTTGTGCAATGTATTTGTCGGTCGTATCGCGTGGGTCAAGGGCCGTATCGGCAGCCGTTATTGCCGCAAAGGCGTGACTAATTTCATCTATCAAGCCTCTCATTCCTTCGCGATGTTGATCAATGTGTTTTCGCGCGTCGGCCGGAATGTCATCGGGAAGCTGTTTTTTGAATGCATCGAATTCGGCGCGTTGCCGCTCAGCCGGGGTGGGCGTCCGTAGCGGCAGTGTCCATGCGTGTGGACTTGGCTTTACGCGCTTTTTTCTTCTTGCCTTTGGATCTGGACGGTTGCGCGGACTGCTTGCTTTGCTCCAGCCAGTCGTGATCGGTCGATCCGACATCGTGCGCGTACACGATGTTTTTAAGTATCGTCTGGATCCCGGCCTCGATATCCTGCACGGAGCGATCGGCAAAGTACGCATTCTTGAAAGGCTGCAGCCATTGCCTGAGCAATGCGGTTTCGGCTTCCTCGTCGCGTTTGCCGACGCTGCTCTGGGCCGTGCTGACACGACGCGCCGATTGGCCGGGCCGCGAGAAGATTTGTTGTTCTTCGATCCATGCTTGCAGCTTTTGGCTGACGGCATGCGTGTGGGTGGCGATGCCATTGAGCATTGCCGTGCAAAATTCGGTATCCTGGTCCGGCTCGTCGTTCTTTTTATCCCGGTTGGCAGCGACGTGCGCCAATAGCGCCGACGCCACCTTGGTTTCCTCGATCAGTCGCAGGACGAACTGCTGTTCGGCTGCAGGATCCAACAGGGGCGGGCGCAGCGGGTTTTCCCATAACGAGTTCATGATCGAACATAGCAGCGCCGCGTAGCCGGCGCTCCATGTCTCGAGCGAAAGTCCGTCATATTCGTTTGATGCCCTATGTGCGTCGTCTCGCGCGCCGAGATGATAGGCGTGCCAGTACTGGGTCACCATCAGCGCGTTGTGCCGTATCGTGCCAAGGCGGGCGTTGCGATAGCGTCCCATTGATAGTTCACGATTGGCTTGCCCGCGCTGCATCCTTAACGGGGAGCGTTGGCTCGTACGCTGAGGCAGTGCAGATTGAGCTATTTCGTCCAATGCAAGTGTCAGCTCCTTCACGCACGCTGAGTTGTCGGCAAGCCATATTTGTAGCTTAGGCCGTAAGGGCATTGGCAACCGGATGTTGCTGTAGGGCGGTTGTCCTGCCGCAGAGGCGGCGGGTTGGGGTTCGGCATGCGATGTTTTGGAGAGCGAAAAATTGGGCAGTTTCCAATGACTATCGAGCGCCCGAGGGGGTGTGGACGAACTGAGGAAAAACGATTTTGTCCAAATTTGAATCGATACCTGGTCGATTTCGTCCGCTGCGCGGCGGATCATCTCGTCTTTGCCCATGTACAACGATGTTGCCGCGAACGGAGGGCGAGACGGGTCGGCGCTTGCCATGGCTTGACCAATCATTGCTTTCCAAAATGTTGGCGGCAGTTCGCCCAGTAGACGTTGCGCTTCAATCAGGTTTTGTCTTCGTGCCCGCAGCGCGCTGATCTGCGCCTTTAGGTTTGCGTCTGCGGCCGGGATTTCCCGAGCGGGAAATAGACCGCTCATGGACAAATGACTCCCCAGACTTGGGCGCGATATCCCGACTTCGTCCTGAAGCGATGCTATCGCGGCCTGGGTCAGCGTCAGGTATGCATGCGCGGCGTTGGTAATATCCTTCAGTTGCAGCGCTTTTAGCGCTTTCGCGGTAGACGGGTCGGCGCAAAGCTTGGTGAACGTGTGTATCGACTCTTCAACGCGGCTGATCTCTGCCTTCATGGCAAAAAGATCGTTTGTCGGCGAGTGGGCGCTCAGGAACACGCGTGCGGCATCTCGCTGCTTTTTGCGTAACAGTTCTATGTCTCGCAGCACAGCTAAGCATGGCGACAGCTCGCTCGCCAGTTTTTTTGTTGCATCATCCAGCATGCTTGGCTTAGGGCAGCCGGCAGTGTTCGCCACGCGGGACGAAGAGGGCGGTATCGAGCCGATATCGCGAAGCGCCGGATTGGGCATGGGCGCGCGATTAGCTGTGATGCGACCCGGCGTCTGGGTTGAGGATTGAGCGACGCAGGGTGGAGGGCTAGTGGACTGCGTTGCGTCGGCAAGCGAGTGTCGGCGAATCGTCATGGTTTAGGGGCTGCGGCGCGTGCGGTGCGACGTCGAGATACGGAAGCATCAAAGGATGTAGCATGGATGCTCTTCGCGCAGTCGATATCCGAAGCGGTTGGCCAGGTCGCGAACGGGTACTTTTCCGATCCAACGCAACGCGCCGAGGGCAGAACGCCGGAAGTCACGGGTGTACGCGCACCCGCGACTGTTCCCTTTATACGGTTCAGGCCGCCGTTCCCACCCGGCTGTACGGCTTCAAGATCTGCACCATCTGCGCATACTGCTTCGGATTGCCGGCGACGATTTCATGTTGGTACAGGAAGTTTGAATCCCCGGTGTAGTTGCCGATCAAGCCCCCCGCTTCGGTGACGAGCAGGCTGCCGGCCGCGACGTCCCACGGTTGAATGCCTTGCTCGAAGAAGCCGTCATAGCGGCCGGCGGCTACATACGCAAGATCTAGCGCGGCCGCGCCCGGCCGACGCAGGCCGGCGCACGCACGCGTCATTTCGCTGAATAGCTTTAGGTACTCGTCTAGGCCGCTCTGATCGCGGAATGGAAAACCGGTGCCGATCAACCCGTCGGCCAGGCGGTCGCGCCGTGACACGCGGATGCGCCGGTCGTTGAGGAACGCACCACGGCCACGTGATGCGGTGAATAAGTCATTGCGTGCCGGGTCGTAGACCACCGCCTGCGTGACGACGCCGCGATGGGCAAGCGCGATCGACACGCAGTATTGCGGGAAGCCATGGATGAAGTTCGTTGTGCCGTCCAGCGGATCGATGATCCACAGATATTCGGATTCGCTGGCGCTGGCCCCCGACTCCTCCGCGAGGAACCCATGGTCGGGGTACGCGGTGTGCAATATCTCAATGATCGCTGCCTCGGCTGCCTTGTCGACCTCGGTGACGAAATCGTTGTGCTGCTTCTGGGTCACTTGCAGCAGGTCGACGTCCAGCGACGCGCGGTTGATGATCTGTCCGGCGCGGCGCGCGGCCTTGACAGCGGTGTTGAGCATCGGATGCATGGGCTTTTTCCTTGGGCACGAGGCAACTGCCGCGGCGCGATCCCGCGCGGCCAGAGCTGACGAATTGAGCAAGAACGACGCGCGCCAGCACGTCGGTCGTGCGGCGGCATGATGAATCCGTTATTTTATCAGCAAGCGCCACTGCGCGTTGGCGCATGTTCCGCGCCGCCGCACTCGCGATACCATTGAAGTCTTTGGTCATCGAATCTGAATCGTGAATCACAGTGTCACTCCACTCGGCTTGTCCCCGACAGGCTCGTTCCCGACAGGCTTGTCTTCGGCAGACTCGTCCCCGGTAGACTTGTCTCCAGTAGGCTCGTCTCCGGTAGGCCTGTCTCCAGTAAGCCCGCCTCCAGTAGGCTCGCGCCCGGCTGAGGCGCCTTCGCCCCTGTGCGATGACTCGACGTCTTGGGTGGGCGGCTTTACGTCGGTGCGCTTCGTGCTCGTCGAGCCAAGCCATCCCGGCAATGTCGGCGCGGCGGCCCGCGCGTTGAAGACAATGGGTTTTTCCCGGCTTGTGCTGGTCGCCCCGCGGCTCGAGGCGGTACGCACCCACCCCGACGCGCAGGCGATGGCCAGCGGCGCGGACGACGTGTTGGCGGCCGCGCATGTCGTGCCCACGCTGGCCGATGCGTTGGCCGGCGTTCACTGGTCCGTGGCGCTGACTGCGCGCGAGCGCGAGTGGGGGCCGCCAACGCTAGCGCCCCGCGCGCTCGCGTTGCGCGCCCGCGGTTTAGCGGCGGCCGGCGACATTGCGCTGGTGTTCGGCAACGAGCGCACGGGGCTGTCCAATGCCGACGTCGAGCGCTGCAACGTGTTAGCGCATATCCCGGCCAATCCCGCCTATAGTTCGCTGAATCTCGCGCAAGCGGTCCAAGTGCTCGCTTACGAATTGCGGCTGGCGCTATTGGACACCGCACCGCAGACGCCACCCGCCGGCGTGGCCTCATCGCTGGCGCCGCATGACGAAATCGAGCGCATGTTCGTGCATCTGGAGAATGCGCTGATCGCGCTGGATTTCCTTGATCCCGCCAGTCCGAAGAAGCTGATGCCACGGCTGCGCCGGTTGTTTGCGCGGGCTGGCCTGGAGCGCGAGGAAGTCAATATCGTGCGGGGTATTGCCAAGCATATTTTGCTGAAGTCGCAGGGCTTGCGTGGCGACGATCGGTAGTGGCCGCGTGTTGGATCTGGCGCGCTGCCGGCGCGCAATCTCAATACAATGACCCGCCTAGGCTCTGTGACTCGCTATGTTCGACAAACTTCGCGAAAACATCGCCACTATCCGCCAGAAGGATCCTGCTGCGCGCGGCACGTGGGAGGTACTGACCTGTTACCCCGGGTTGCACGCACTGATGTTCCACTGGCTCGCGCACCGTTGCTGGCGGGCGGGGTGGCGTTGGCTCGGGCGCTTCGTGTCGCACCTGGGGCGGTTTTTTACCGGTATCGAGATTCATCCGGGCGCGACCATCGGCCGACGGGTTTTTATCGATCACGGGATGGGTGTCGTGATTGGCGAAACGGCCGAAGTGGGGGACGATTGCACGATTTATCAAGGCGTCACGTTGGGGGGCACGTCGTTGTCGCGCGGCGCCAAGCGGCACCCGACGCTGCAAGCCGGCGTGATCGTCGGCGCGAACGCGCAAGTGCTCGGTGGTTTCACGGTCGGCGAGGGCGCGAAGATTGGGTCCAATGCGGTGGTGGTGAAGCCGGTGCCCGCCGGAGCGACGGTGGTCGGCAATCCGGCGCGCGTGATTGTGCCCAACGTGCCATCGCCCGGCGCCACGCCCGTCAACGGGGTGGGCGGCAAGCATGAAGGCATGCCGTTGCAACAACCCTTTGTTGCGTATGGCTTGATGCCGAACGCCGACGACCCAATGTCGCTAGCGATTCACGGACTGATCGATCATGCCGCGCAGCAGTCGGGTCGGATCGACGAGTTGGTGGCAGCGCTCGAGCGCCTGGGTGCGCGTCTAGAACAACTCGACGGATGCCAGGCCAGCATCGCGGACCTGCGTAAGCTCGGCGAGGTCATTCAAAACAAGTAGCCCGCGTCGGGCCGCCGCAGACATCGAGCGGCAGTGCGCGGATGCCATCTGCGTCGATCCTCAGGTAACCGCCACGCGGTGCACCGTGGTCTAGCTCCCAGTCTGGCAGCACCCAGCGCGCGGTGCCATGCTGGTGATGGCAAGCGGGCAAATGCGTGTGGCCATGGATCATCGTGCGGGTATGGGTCGCGGCGAACAGGCGGGCGAGCGCGTCAGGTGTCGCGTCATATCGCGGCGACGGTTGCGCCGGTCGGGCGAGGCTCTTGCGTCGCATGCGCTCGCCGACCCTTTCACGCCAGCGCAACGGCAGTGCGAGAAATAGGCTTTGCGCGAGTGCAGTGCGCGCGACGCGGCGAAATCGTTGGTAGCCGACATCGGCCGTGCACAGCGCGTCGCCATGCGTGAGGACGATACGCTCGCCAAAGGCGGTGATGACGAATGGATCAGGCAGCGGCATTGCGCCCGCAGCCGCCATGAAGCGGCGGCCGAGCAGGAAATCGCGGTTGCCATGCATCACGTACAGCGCGATGCCGCGTTCGGATAGCGTATGCATCAACTCGGCGATATGTCGTGCAAACGACGACGCGAGCATCTCGTCGCCGATCCAATACTCGAACAAGTCGCCGAGAATGAATACCGAATCGGCGTCGCGCGCGGTGATGCGGATGAAATGCTCGAACGCATCGACGGTACGCGGCAGCGCCTCGCTCAGATGCAGGTCGGAGATCAGCAGCAGCGCGCGCGACGCGGCGCCGTTATCAGCGGGATTCAACGCGCGCGTCCCGGACTCAGACGATGACGGCCTTCTCAATCACGACGTCCTCTAGCGGCACGTCCTGGTGAAAGCCACGCGCGCCAGTGCGCACCGCCTTGATTGTGTCGACCACGTCCATGCCTTCGACTACCTTGCCGAACACGGTGTAGCCCCAGCCTTGCGGCGTCGGTGCGCTGTGATTCAAGAAGTCGTTGTCGTTGACGTTGATGAAGAACTGGGCGCTTGCCGAATGCGGATCGTTGGTGCGTGCCATCGCAATCGTGCCGACCTCGTTCTTCAGTCCGTTGTTCGCCTCGTTGTCGATCGGCGCATCGGTCTGCTTTTGCTTCATGCCGGGTTCGAACCCGCCTCCCTGGATCATGAAGCCGTTGATCACACGGTGGAACACCGTGTTGTCATAGTGACCCTTCTTCACATAGCTCAAGAAATTATCGACCGTCTTGGGCGCTTTTTCGGCGTTCAACTCCAGCTTGATGACGCCGTGATTCGTGTGTAGTTCGACCATGTTTGCTCCTTGTGCGTGTTGGTTGAATGAGGGCTGAATCCGGTTGCGCTGCAACGTGTTCTTACTTGGACACCACCGTGGCCGATTGGATCACGATGGGCTTTTGCGGGACGTCCGAAAAGCTGCCGCGCGTGGTGGTGGGCGTTGTCTCGATCTTCTTGACGACATCCAAGCCGGAGATGACTTTGCCGAATACCGCGTAGCCGTGGCCGTCAGGATTCGGGTAATCGAGATTTGGATTATCGACCGTATTGATAAAGAACTGGGCGCTCGCCGAGTTCGGGTCGTTGGTGCGTGCCATCGCGATCGAACCGGTCGTGTTCTTTAACCCGTTGCGGCTTTCCAGCGAGATCGGCGCTCGCGTGGGCTTTTGCTCCATCTCCGGCGTGAAGCCGCCGCCCTGAATCATGAAGCCGCGAATGACGCGATGAAAGATCGTGTTGTTGTATTGGCCCGATGCTACATACTGGATGAAATTATCGACTGTGCGTGGCGCTTTTTCCGGATACAGTTCGACGCGAATCTCGCCCATCGACGTCTTGAACAGCACGTTCGGATGGCTTGCGCCCGCCTGGCGAGTTCCGGCATGGGATTGTGCATGCACCGGCGCTGACGCGATGAGCGCCGTGCCAAGCAGCGCGGATAGCAGCAGTTTCATGTTTCGGTTCCTGTGTTGGGGGCATCGGTTGAAAAAACGCTTCGTGCGCCGCGTGCAGCGCAACACACCCGCGACGGCGCGGGCCGGGGCGGACGGATCAAGGTTGTGCCGTCTGCGGCGCCATATAGGGCGCGAGCGCAGGTGCCGCGCTGGTGCCCGGGACGATCGTCGGGAAGTTCGGTGTCGCGTCCTGCGGTGGCGGCGTGGTTGGCGCAGCCACCGCGCGGCCAGCTGGCGCATCGCTGTCGTCATGCGGGGCATCGGCGGCGCCAGACCGTGCATCGGCGGCGCTAGGCCGTGCCTCGGTGCGCGTCGGCGGGCTCACCAGTTGCACAATCTGCCGGCTACGCCGTGCTGAATACGTGTCATGTGGATCGAGTGCGCTGGCGCGCTTGAACGATTCCGCCGCCAGCCGCAGGTAAATGTCGCCCAGGTTTGCTTGCGCGAGCGCATAGCCCGGACTGGCGCGCAGCGCCGTCTCGAGCACCACGCGGGCTTCATCCAGTTTGCCGCGCTTCACATACAGCGCGGCCAGGTTATTGTACGGTTCGGGCAGTTCCGGATAGGTCTGCGTGAGCGCCGTGTACGCGGCCATCGCGTCGTCGTCGCGGCCCAACTGCGCGAGCACATTAGCGCGCTTGAAGCGCGCCTGCGCATCGCGCGGGTGCGAGCGCACGCGCTCGTCGAGCCGCGTGAGCGCCCCGGCCCAGTCGTGCTGCACGATCGCGGCGTCGATTTCGGGCGTGCCGTCGGCGACGGGGGGCGAAATCTGCGCGTGCGCTGCGCCGGCGACCAAGAAGCTCATTGCCGCAAGCGCGATGCGACTGCGAGTCGTGTTCATAGGCTCTTTTCACGGTGTTATACTTCAGCCCATTCTAACAAAACGTCCGGCTGTTCCCGAGAACAGTCAACGGTCTTCGCGCCATTCGTGGCATTCGTGGTCGCATCCGACCCAGTCGATTCCCCGAACGGATCACGTCGGCGGCCGTGCGGCCGTGCAGCGCTCTCGCGCGAAGCGGTGGCGTATCGCGTGAGTGTCGCGGCCGGCTGCGTTTGACAGCGCTCGGCGCACGCAACGTTTTTCTATGGATCAACTCCGTCTATACAACACGCTCAGTCGCAACAAAGAGACCTTCGTTCCCCTGCACGACGGCGAAGTACGCATGTACGTGTGCGGGATGACCGTCTACGACTATTGCCACGTCGGTCACGGTCGACTGATGGTCGTGTTCGACATGATCCAGCGATGGCTGCGCACGCTCGGCTATCGTGTCACATATGTGCGCAACATTACCGACATCGACGACAAGATCATTCGTCGCGCGGTGGATAACGGCGAGCCGATCCGCGCGCTGACCGAACGCTTCATCGCGGCGATGCACGAGGACGAGGCGGCGCTGAACATCCAACGCCCGGACCATGAGCCGCGCGCCACGCAATTCATTTCGCAGATGCTGGGCATGATTGATGCGCTCGAGCGCAACGGCTATGCGTACCCGGGCCGTGATGGCGACGTCAATTATTCAGTGCGCAAGTTTGCCGCATATGGCCAGTTGTCCGGCAAGTCACTCGAGGACCTGCGCGCGGGCGAGCGCGTCGCGCAGAACGACGCCAAGGAGGATCCGCTCGATTTCGTGTTGTGGAAGCGCTCAAAGGACGGCGAGCCGCCTGACACCGGCTGGGATTCGAAATGGGGGCGCGGACGACCGGGCTGGCACATCGAGTGCTCAGCGATGAGTTGCGCGTTGCTCGGCGAGCGGTTTGATATCCACGGCGGCGGGCAGGACCTACAATTCCCTCACCACGAGAATGAGATCGCGCAGAGCGAGGGCGTGACTGGTCAGCCTTTCGTTAACTACTGGTTGCACAACGGGTTCGTCAACGTCGACAACGAAAAGATGTCAAAATCGCTTGGCAACTTTTTCACGCTGCGCGACGTATTGCAGCGCTATGACGGCGAAGTGATCCGAATGCTGATCCTGCGCGCGCATTATCGCTCGCCGCTGAATTATAGTGACTCGCACCTGGACGACGCGCGCGCGGCGCTCACCCGGCTCTATACGGCGCTCAAGAATGTTGCACCGGATGATCGCGCGTTGGACTGGAGCGAGCGTCATGCGGCGGCATTCCGCGCCGCGATGAACGACGATTTCAACACACCGGTTGCGTTCGCGGCGTTGTTCGACTTGGTCACGGACTTGAACCGTACGGGTGATCCCGCGCTGGCGCGTCAGCTCAAGGGGCTGGCCGGTGTACTGGGCATGCTCGGGCGCGATCCGCGCGAGTATCTACAGGGGCGCGCGCCCACTGCGGATGAGCTGGCGCCGCTCGATGCCGCGCAGATCGATGAACAAATCGAAGCCCGCGCGCAGGCCAAGCGCGCGAAGAACTATGCCGAAGCAGATCGGATCCGGGCGGCATTGCTCGAGGCCGGTGTCGTGCTCGAAGACAAACCGGGCGGAAAGACCGAATGGCGACGCGTGTGAAGCGCAGCGGCGTCGGCATGAGTCCGCAGCCAGGAGGCGAGATGGCAACGGCCAAGAAGGCGGCGCGCAGCACGGAGGCGAAGGCGCCGCCGGATGCGGCGAGCGCGGCGGCGGCAAAGCGCGGCGCTACCCGTACGCGTGTGGCGCGCGCCAATGGGCTTGACGAAGACGCTGCGCCACGACGCGCGCCTCGTGCAGCCTCGAACGCGGAGCCGGCGCGCAATGCGCGTGCGTCGGTGCCGGAGGCCGAACCGGTGCACAACGCGCGTGCGTCGGCGTCGGGGACCGAGCCGGTACGCAACGCGCGTTTGCCAGTGTCGGATGTTAGCCCGGCGCGCAAGGCGGCTGCCCCAGCGTCCGAGGCGTCGGTCCCGGCCACATCACAGGAGCAGGTGTCCACCGTGTCGCGTCCCGAATATTGGGACCGTGCGTGCGCGGACCTGGTCCGTCGCGATCGTATCCTGAAAAAGTTGATTCCACAGTTCGGGCCCGTTCACTTGATGGTGCGCGGCGATCCGTTTATGACGCTTGCCCGCTCCATTGTTGGCCAGCAGATCTCGGTCAGCGCTGCGCAGGCGATATGGGCGCGGCTCGCGGCCGCATGCCCGTCGATTGCGCCGGCGCGCATTGTGAAGCTTGGGCAGCCGCGATTGATCGAGTGCGGATTGTCCAAGCGCAAGTCGGAGTACATCCTGGACCTTGCGCAGCATTTTACGTCCGGTGCGCTGCATGTCGCATCATGGGCGTCGATGGATGACGAGGCGGTCATTGACGAGCTTACGCAGATACGCGGGATTGGCCGCTGGACCGCCGAGATGTTCCTGATTTTTAACCTGATGCGCCCGAACGTGCTGCCGCTGGATGATCTCGGACTGATCCGTGCCATTAGTGTCAATTATTTCAGCGGCGAGCCGGTCACGCGCAGCGAAGCCAGGGAGGTCGCGGCGAATTGGGAGCCGTGGCGGACTGTCGCGACATGGTACATGTGGCGCAGTCTGGAGCCGCTGAGCGCGCAGGCTTAACCCGCGCATCGGGCGCAGGTCGGGCGTGGTGGCGCAATGTCCGCTGTTGGCATTGCATCGAAAACTATCAAAACGCCAATGTGATAGTTCAGAGCCGGTTCCGGTAGGGCGACACGCGGTTAGAATACGCGCTGCCGGATAGTTCAAGGATTCGAACAAATGAAGACCACCTTTCTGGATTTCGAGCAGCCGATCGCTGAGCTCGAAGCAAAAATCGAAGAATTGCGCTTCGTGCAAGACGATTCGGCCGTCGATATTTCGGAAGAGATCGAGCGGCTGTCCAAGAAAAGCCAGCAATTGACGAAGGACCTGTATGCGCACCTGTCACCTTGGCAGGTGTCGCAGATCGCGCGGCATCCTCAGCGTCCCTATACGCTCGACTATGTGAACGAGTTGTTCACGGATTTCCACGAATTGCACGGTGACCGATCCTTTGCCGATGACCTGTCGATCATTGGTGGGCTGGCGCGCTTCAATGGTCATCCGTGCATGGTAATCGGTCAGCAGAAGGGACGCGACACGAAGGAGCGCGCGTTGCGCAACTTCGGCATGTCGCGCCCGGAAGGCTATCGCAAGGCTGAGCGGCTGATGCGGGTGGCCGAGAAATTTAACTTGCCGATTTTCACGTTCATCGACACGCCGGGTGCATATCCGGGCGTGGGTGCCGAGGAGCGTGGTCAGTCCGAGGCCATCGGTCGCAATCTCTATGTGATGGCCGAGTTGAAAGTGCCAACGATCGCGACGATCATTGGCGAGGGCGGCTCCGGCGGCGCGTTAGCCATTGCCGTGGCCGACAGCGTGTTGATGTTGCAGTTCTCGACCTATTCGGTGATTTCGCCGGAAGGGTGTGCGTCGATCCTATGGAAGAGTGCGGCAAAGGCGCCCGAGGCAGCGGAGGCGCTGGGCTTGACCGCGCACCGGCTTAAGGCGCTCGGCCTAATCGACAAGATCGTCAACGAGCCGCTGGGCGGTGCACACCGGGATCCGAAAGGCATGGCCGCGATGCTGCGCCGTGCGTTGGCCGACTCGCTGCGACAGTTCCAGGGCATGAGTTCAAACGATCTGTGTGCCCGCCGCTTCGAACGGCTGATGAACTACGGCAAATACAAGGCCGGCCCGTTCGGCAACTAATGGCGCGATGCGGCATGCGCCGGGTGGTGTCTAGACGGGTAAGCAGATGACGAGTGCGGACGAATCATCGGTCGAGCGTCTGATTCTCGGGGCGGTGGCAGCTCAGGCCACGGCGCTGCATCGCGATGCGTCCGTTGCGATCGCTTTCAGCGGGGGCATCGATTCCACGGTGCTGCTGCACGCGGCCACCCGCGTGCTGGGCGCACGCCGGTGTGTCGCGTTGCACGTTCATCACGGGCTCAGTCCTCATGCCGATGCCTGGCGCAGCCATTGCGCTGACGTGGCGTGCCGGCTTGATGTCGCTTTTGATTGCCGCGCTGTCGCAATCACGCGCACGCCGCAGCACAGCGTCGAAGCCCTTGCGCGTGACGCCCGCTATGCAGCGCTCGAGCAAATGTGCGCGGCCCATCGCGTGCGCGTGCTGTGGCTTGGCCATCACGCGGACGACCAAGCCGAGACCGTACTGTTGCAATTGCTGCGTGGCGCGGGGCTGCCCGGGCTCGCCGCGATGCCGTTACATCGTGTGCTACCGAACGGGCTCATCCACGTGCGGCCTTTATTGCCGGTACTGCGGGCTTCTCTCGACGCGTATGCGCGTCAGCATACATTGCGCTGGATTGAGGATGAATCCAATGCAGACCTTCGGTATGCGCGCAATGCGGTGCGGCGGCATGTGATGCCGACGCTGGCTGTCCATTTTCCCGGGTACCGCGACGCGCTAGCGCGAACGGCCCGGCATGCCGCCGCCGCGCAGCGTCTGCTCGAGGATTTGGCCATGATCGATCTGCGTGCATGCACGTTTGCCAGCCGGCGTGCCGCCGCCATGAAGCGATCCGATGCACCGGTGCCCGTGGGTCCAATGTTATCGCGGTGTGCGCTGGTTGAGCTCAGTCATGAGCGCGCGGTCAATCTGCTGCGGTTCTGGATGCGCGAGGCGGGGCTGGCGACGGCATCCGCGGCGCGCGTCGAGGAAATACTGCGTCAATTGCGTGAGGCCGGGGACGATGCGGCGCTGCGGATCGAGCACGACGAACATTGCCTGCGCCTGTATCGCAACCGGGTTTGGTGGGAACGCCAGGATGACGGGGCGGCCAGTCATGATGCGATGCCGCCGAGTACCGAGTTGCGATGGTCGGGCCAGTCGGTTTGGCGGCTGCCGGCGTGGCGGGGATCGATTGTTTTCATGCCGTGTGGTGCCAACGATGAGCAGGGGGTACAGCGCAGCGTTCTCGAAGGCGCGCCGCTCACGGTACGCGGTCGACGCGGCGGCGAGCGCATGCGCTTGCGCGCCGGCGGTCCGCTGCGCACGTTAAAGAACCTTTTCCAAGAGGCGGCGGTGCCGGCCTGGCGACGCGATGTCCCGCTGTTGTTTGTCGGCGATGCGTTGCTGTGGGTACCCGGGCTGGGCGTCGATCCCAACGTTGCGGGCGGCGGCCGGGTGCGGATCGAATGGCACCCGGACATATTGCTTGCGTGACCTTCGGCTGCAGGCGCATCGCGGCGCGGCACGCATTTTCGCTTGTCAAGTACACCGGCATACGGTAGGGTTACCGGTTTGCTCGTCTGGCTTTACCCGATTTTCATTGATCGGGCAGGCGCGCATGCGCTGACGGCGCCGCTTCTCGTTTGTGCCCTTTTGTCGAACGACCCCGCGTGCGCGCCGGCGTGGTTTCCCCTCTAGTTCATAACGGCAATGGCACTCATCGTACATAAATACGGCGGCACCTCGATGGGCTCGGTTGAGCGCATCAGGAATGTCGCGAGGCGCGTCGCGAAGTGGCACAAGGCGGGTCACCGGTTGGTCGTCGTGCCGTCCGCGATGTCTGGTGAAACCAACCGGTTGCTCGCGCTTGCGAAGGAACTATCGACGCAGCCCAGTGCGCGCGAACTCGACATGATCGCATCGACGGGCGAGCAGGTTAGCGTTGGCCTGTTGTCGATCGCGCTACAGGAAGAAGGCGTCAACGCGGTCAGCTATGCAGGCTGGCAGGTCGCGATCAAGACGGACAGCGCGTTCACGAAGGCTCGCATCAATGAGATCGACGATAAACGCGTGCTGGCCGACCTAGATGCCGGCAAGGTCGTCGTCATCACGGGTTTTCAGGGCGTGGATCCTGACGGCCACATCACCACGTTGGGCCGGGGGGGCTCCGATACGTCGGCAGTCGCGATCGCGGCTGCGATGCGCGCCGACGAATGCTTGATCTACACTGACGTAGACGGCGTGTACACGACCGACCCGCGCGTTGTCGAAGAGGCACGCCGGCTTGATCGGGTCACGTTCGAGGAGATGCTGGAGATGGCCAGCCTCGGCTCCAAAGTGCTGCAGATCCGTTCGGTCGAATTCGCCGGCAAGTACCGGGTAAAGACGCGCGTGCTGTCGAGCCTGACTGATCCGTTGATGCCGCTGGACGACGAAATGCGTTCGGGCACCCTGATTACCTTTGAAGAAGACGAGAAAATGGAACAAGCCGTTATCTCCGGCATCGCCTTCCAGCGCGACGAAGCGCGTATCGCGGTCATGGGCGTGCCTGACAAGCCAGGCATTGCCTACCAGATCCTCGGGCCGGTCGCCGACGCCAACATCGACGTCGACATGATCATCCAGAACACCAGCGTGGACGGCAAGACCGACTTCACGTTCACCGTTGGCCGTGGCGACTACCAGCGCGCGATGGACATCCTGACCCATCAGGCCGACGGACAGGTGAACGCGCAGACGGTGCTGGGCGATCCAAAGGTGTCGAAGGTATCGGTCGTCGGCGTTGGCATGCGTTCGCACGTGGGCGTCGCCAGCAAAATGTTCCGCACGTTGTCGGAGGAGGGCATCAACATCCAGATGATCTCGACATCCGAAATCAAGATCTCGGTGTTGATCGACGAAAAGTACATGGAGCTTGCCGTGCGCGCGCTTCATAAAGCGTTTGAACTCGACCAGGCGTGATCGCGCGGCGGCTGTCGCATCGGCGGCCGCCGACCGTGGCGCGCTCGTTGTAGCGTCTTATGAATTGACGTGATCGCATAGAGCCGTTATGATCTTGCCTTCGTCGCGTGGTCTCCCTACGCGAGCGAAGTTTCGGGAGACGTGGCCGAGAGGTCGAAGGCACTCCCCTGCTAAGGGAGCATCTGGGCCAAAACCTGGATCGAGGGTTCGAATCCCTCCGTCTCCGCCAGTACTTCGGTATAGGCGGTGGAAACCCCGGTTCTTCACGGAGAACCGGGGTTTTCTTTATCTGTCGCCTGTTCCGACTGCTACACAAACCACGTGCGTGTTACACGTAGGCTAGCGTAGATTCGGATGGCAACACAACCGACGCGATGCGGCGGCGTCTACGCGCGCTATGCGTCAAAGAGCAAAGGCGTATCTTCCGCCGACCCGCATGGTTGCGTGTTGGGCGGCAGGCGCACGACGGCCAGCGCGGCGTATAGCTCGCTGGCATAGTCCAGACCCCCCCACTGTTGCGCGTCACCGATCACGTACAGGCGGCACTTGGCACGAGTGATGGCGACGTTGAGCAGGTTCGGTGTGCCGGTTACCCAATTGCGGGCTTTCGCGCCTTGCTGGCCGGGTGCCGTGCCTAATACGAGGAAGACGACGTCGGCTTCCTTGCCCTGAAACGTGTGGACGGTGCCGACCTCGATGCCCTCGAATTTGCCGCGTCGCACGAGATCGCCGCAGGCGTTGGCTACTTTACGCAAGGGTGAGATGACGTAGACGCGGGCCGGTTTGTTGTCCTCACCATGCGCCGGCTCACGCCGCAACATGGTCAGGCACTGGCGCAGCACGTCCAGCTCGTCGTCCGACACTGGATGGTGCACGCGCGTGGAGGCCACGTCGAACCAGGCGCTGTCGCCGAGGGTACAAGAAAAGGGCGTGGGCAGTGGTTGTCCTGCCTCATCGACGCGCCCCTGCACCATCTGGTTGGCGTAGGCGATACGGTTGGCGACTGAGAACATTGGATCGTCACAGCGCCGATGCGTACGCAACGGCATGCCGGTCCAGGTGCGCGTCTCGCTGCCGGTGTATTGGGCCGACTTGCTCACCCAGGAGCCGAACGGCGTGATGCGGTCGGCGAGTGTTTGCGCCGACTCGTCGGCGGGCGACCAGGCTGGATCGACCTGATGGCGGCAACGTAACGCTTGCGTGACGCGCAACGGCACGGTGAAGACCGGTTCGACTTGTAGCGGATCGCCGACGATAACCGCACGGCGGCTGCGCCAAATCGCACCAGCGACTGATTGCGGGGTGGCTTGGCCCGCTTCGTCGATCAGCAGCCATCCGAGACTGTCCTGGCCCATGCCGACGAACAGGCGATCGAACGAGGCGAGGGTCGTGGACACGACAGGCACCACGAAAAACAGGACATCCCACAGCAGTGGCCGTTGATCGGCGAGCAGCTTGTCCTGCAACGTGTTGGTCAGCATGCCGTGCACCACGCGCAGGTTGCCGATGAACTTGCCGGCGTTGGCGAGGATCGTCGCGCGATGCAGTTCGATGGCGTGCAGGAATAGCCGTGCGCGCAGATGATCGAGGGCGGGACTGACTGCGATGCTGGCGCGATGACGCGTCTCGGAAGGCAAGGACCAGAACGCATCATTTGGAAAGTGCTTGGCACCGATCGCATAGCCCGCGTCCAAGGCCTGCTGGTGGACTTGACGCTGCTGCATCAGAGCGGCAAGTTCACGCGATATCGCTTGATGCCGTTCACGCTCGCGTTGAACGGCGGCTTCGCGCTGTGCGATGTCGCGGCTGAGCGCACTGAGTGCCGTGCTGGTTTCGCTCATCGCTCGCGTGGGGGCTTCGAGCGCGTGGCATCGCGCGATCATGCGGGGCGTTTCGCGGCCGAGCCATCGCATTAGGCGGTCCCAGAGCGAAGGGAGATAGGTTGCCTCGCATTGCGCGAGGACCGCCTGATGACTGTGCATGAGGGCGCGCAGGTCGGTCTGTTGCTCGCGCAACGCGGCTAGGGCCTGTTCACTCGCGGCAAGCGTATCCGTCGCGCTTTGCAGGGATGCTTCAAGCGTTTCCCATTGCACGCGGCTGCGATCCAGCTCCCGCGCGGCCTGCTCGGCAGCCACTAGCACGGCGCGCTGCTTTTCGACCTCAGCGTGCGTCTCGAGAAACGCGCGTTTCGCGGTTTCCCATTCGGCCTGATAGCGCGGGTAATCTTGGTCGGCCGCTTCCAAGATCTGCTTCATTGTTGACGGACGATCGTCGCAGAGAGTGTCACGCGGGGTCGCAGCGTCCGTCGTCGTTGTTCCTTTTGCGTCGTCATCGTCGCCGTTGTCCGGCGCATGGATTGCCGTGTCAGCAGTGGAGGTTGGCCGCTTGACCTTGCGGTCGTCACGGAAAAAGCCTGCGGCAAACGATCGCCGATTGCTGGCATTGCCCAGCGCGGCGGCAATGACACCCCAACCTTCAATGGGCTGTCCTTCGTCGTCGAAAACTTTCTGCGCGCAGAAGATTTCGCGGATCACCTCGTCGAAGTAGGCGGCCGGTTCGAATTCGCGGCCGATCTTGGCGCGGGCCGGTAATGCCTGCGTGATGTTTGTGACGGCGTTGTTGTTGTTGCTCGTGACGACGATGGACGTGCCGTCGATCACGGCGCGCTTGAGTGGCGAAAACTTCATGCCGGCCATCTGCACTGGCTTGTCGAACAAGGTCGCGGGTTTGTCGAGTGCGGCGATCCGCCGGGCGCGTGCCGTGACGATGTCGGCGATCACGTCGCACAGCAGGGTGGTCTTGCCGGTGCCGGGCGGACCGTTCACGCCGAGGATGCCACTGTCCGGGCTCAGGGTGTGCAACACCTGCGCGACGGCGGCCTGTTGCGCGAGCACCAGTGGGTACTTGGAAGGTGTTGGCCAACGTGCGGATGGCAGGCGCGCGGCGCTGACCAGTTGCGCCATCGTAGCGTGCTCGGTGAGGACGTCCATCCGTTCTTCGGGCTTGATGGCTGCGCCCAGATAGCGCGTGAGCGCGGCGCCGAACGGTTGCTGCTTTTGGGCTTGATCGATCAGCCGGTCGAGATCGTCCAGATAGAATGAGTTGAGGAACTCGGTAGTCGCTTCCTGATTGTCTTTGAGCTTGCTACGCTTGATCCGGCTGGTGCGTACAACGACGCGCCAGTCCAGCGCGGCTTGTTTCGCATCCTCGCCGAGCAGCGCACAGACCACGTCACGTTCGGTCTCCAAGTCTTCCCATCGCAACGGTGTGCCTGATAAGGACGCTGTGCTTTCGTTGCGCCCGTTCGTCGGTGCAAGACGATGGCAGCGTTGCGCGAACTCTTCTTGCGCGCGCTGTAACCGTGCGTTGATGTTATCCAGCGTACCGGTCTCGCGAAACGCATCGACACCGTGCGCGAAGCTCGCGGCCAGGTAGCTGTAGGGCAGCGGTACGCCGCGCTCGTTGGCGACGAAAGCGGCCAGCCACCCCTGGCCGCTCATGCGTTGCACTTCACGTTCGCTGAGATCGTCAGCTGGCACGATGCCGCGCAACATGAGGCGGGCTAGGTCTTCCACATCAGCAACACCTATGTAGACGGCGTGCAGGAACGCGTACTGTTTGGTGGGTGCGAATTCCTTGCGATGCCAGGGAAGCGTAGCCTGAGGGCCACGGCGCCGCAGCGTGCTGACTTTGATGTGCGCCGTATTCTCTTTTGCCGTCGGAGCGGTTGGAATATTGAAGATTTCCAGGTCGCGCCAAAACCGCAGGACGCGCAGAGGTTCGTCGTTCGTGTTGTTCAAGGCTTGCCTCGCCAAAATCCGGGGTGGGGCGCGTAGTGACGACAGGCACGAGGACGGAGAGGACGAAGCGATGTCATGATGCCTGCCATGGCAACCAGGGCGCTCCTGCTGAGGGGGCATTATGCCAGTACAAGTGAGCGCGTATGAGGCTGACCGAAAAAACTGGGCCATTTAAAAGTAGAAAAATCTGGCATGATGCAACCTTGACAAGCAGAAGGTCATGACGTGAAGAAGAGCCGATACACTGAAGAACAGAGGGTAGAAGTATAGGGGCTTGGGCTTGTCAAGGCAGACAATGGCAATGAATTCATCTCCAAAGTGCTCGGCAAGTGGGCGTATGAGAACGGCGTCAAGTATCGATTTTTTCACGCCGGCAAACTAACCGATAACACGAAGAACAAGTCGTTCAACGGCGAATTGGTTGTGCATAAGCTCATTCTACACAAATGGTCTTAGGCGGAGCGAAGCTGCAAATGGCGACACACTTGAACGTCGGGCAGCTGTAAGGCGGTGCTGCCCCCGCCGTGATTTGTTGCAAATGAAACCAGTTTCATCCAAGGTAAGTCAGTATGATTTTGCGTGAGAGGTGTAAATAAACACTGTGTTCATGCGATCATCAAACGTGCGAATGAGATCCGATGTAGAGGGAACAGGTACTGCTCTTTTAAAATTTGTCGTTTCAATTAAAGATGACAAGCTTGCGTTTGCCGTACCGGGCGTCTATAGTCAAAACAACCTTATTCAATGAAGCGGCGCACGGTAGCTAAGCATCATGCTTGGACAGGGTGTGAGTGGATCACACAATAGGTGCTCTAACAGTGAACGGATGCATTGTAGTAGCCGTTCTTGCTGGTTATCGCAGTGAGTATGTAATCAAACGATGAGGTGTCCGTCTCGTGAGAGCGGACGCAACAGAGTTCAATTTGCGATATATAGAATTTACAGTGTGAGTGTAAAAATGAAGAAGAATCGTAGTTCCAAAGAATTGTGCAGGATTATGCAGGGCCATACATATTCACGAGCCTGCTGGCAGCGTGATAACCAGACACTCCGCTTGAAGGCCTCAAGCGATTGTTTAAACAAGCGGGCTACTTCTTGATCCACTCTGGATGGAAATTATTTTAATTTTTTAATTAAAATTATAAAAAATGAAGGGCAATTTCTAAACTTTAAAATTTAAAAGGATAGATATCATGCATCGGATAACCATCGTTACAATGACATTTGCTGGCGCTTTAGGTTGCGTAACATGTGTATCGGCCTTTGAGACGAAGGGATCCGCCTATGGGCTGATAGAAAGCAAGTACAAGCAGGAGGCAAATCAGGCTAGTTGCATGCGCACCTTCGAGGGCAGTACATCCGTACGGATTGGTGCCTGCAAGGCTCAGGGAGGGCCAAGTGATTACACCTCCATGAGGCAATGGCGGCTCGTGGAGCAGGAAGGCGGCACTTATCTAATCCAGAATAAGTATCGTAACGATATGGGGGCTGGCAGCTGCCTACAAGCCCTCCCAGAGTCGACAGACCTGATTGTGGGGAGTTGTGACGGTAATGCCTCTGCTCCATTATCGACAAAGCAGTGGAGATTGGAAGGCGGTACCTTTCGACTCGCAAAAAATCTTTACAAGGAAGGTGTGCAGCCAAGCCATAATTGTGCCCGTGTCTATGCCGGCAGCAATGTAGAGATACAGATTGGTGCGTGCGATGCGCAAGGCGGGCCCAGTGATTACACCTCCATGAGACAATGGCAATTCGCTATGTTTCCCCCGCCTGTGACACCGGGTGGGATGGCATCGCTCTCTTACCGCATTCCTACCACCCCGCCGATCACCCAAATCACCTTCCCCATCACCGTGGTCCGTGCTCCAGATGCCGCTGGCTACTATTTTGCTCAGCAGTACGGTTTTTCAGGCGGCGGCGTGGGTTACATGGGTGTTCGCCCGCGACCGGGTGGAAAGTCGCTTGCGGCTTTCTCGGTGTTCGGCAGCGGAACGGAAGTAGTCGATACCACTCATTGCAGCAGCGGCGCAGATGGCGGAAAAGGTGTCAGTTGTTCGGCCGAGCACGAGTTAGTTCACGGGCGGAAGTATCTTCTCACCATTACCCAGGACCCAGCTGACTCACGCGTATGGCGAGGCAGCATTACCGACTCTGTAACGTATCAGCAAGTCGCGCTCGGCGCCTACAAAGTACCGGCGACATGGGGTTCACTGTCTCCCAGCCAGGGCGGATTCATTGAGTACTATGCACAATTAAGCTCCTGCGCAAGCATTCCCCGGGCTGAAATACTCTTTTCACCACCTTATGGCTCCGATGGGCGGGCCGGCTGGTTCTATGCCCAAAATGAATATGGGCGGTGCCAGGGGAAAATGAATTATTTCCATGAAGTACGAGGCGAGGACTCTTATTTCAGAGTGGGTTTTTAGAGTCAATCGTAATGAGAAAGCTCGCGAATGCGGGCTTTCTCACGGAATAAATTTATAATCTTAGTGTCAATAGCGAATGAGTTTATCCAATCGCCTAATAAGAATCCCAAATAAGTTGGGTGCTTTCAAGAGACTGGCCGCGATGGCTGGGCGACGTTGGCGCTGGTGCTCGACTACCATACGTGTGAATTGCTAAACTGGCATCTGTCGCGCAGCGTTAAGCGCCAACCCAGCCTCGGGGTGGTTCACATCGCTGTTGAGGCGGGCGACCCTGCCTAGCGGAGGGCAGCCTAGCGGACGGTGGCACTGTTGGGCCTGACACATCTGTCGCCCGGGCTGACCTCAAATCCCCAGTCACCGTGTTCGTACCAGTCGTCCCCGAGCAATTCGGCTGGATGCCGGGTGCGGCTCTGCCCGTTGCCGCAGCGCATGTCGCTGGCCGGGCAGTAGTGGTCACAGCCCCAGCAGATCCGCTCCGGATGCAGCGGGCGCAGCGGAAATACCTTAGCCATGCGTTTTCTCCGAGCGTTCGATTGTGACGACGCAAAGCATCATTATCTCGCCTTTGTCACGGATCAAAACTGAGTCGGAATGACGCGGAGGTAGGCTCCGGCCTTCCGCCGGGCGTGAACGGCCAGCAGCAGGCTGACGTTGTTACTTGCTGCGTTGATGTCGTCATCTGTGTCCGAGATGACGTAGCGCGCGAAGCAGCACCGTCGCCGGCATTGTCCTGGCGCGCAGTCGATGGCGTAGCTTTTGCCATTGGATGGGACGAGAGCCAGCGCCAACGCATCGGCATTGCACATGCGCTGGCGCTTGAACCGGCGTTGTTGACCATGCACGGCACTTTCATTGCGCGTGTGTAAAACAGGGAGCGGGTGTCCCTGCTGTCGTTGCCGTCTATCCAGGAGACGACGCGCCGTCGTCCGATGGATTGGTGTCGCGGCGGCCGTCGTCGCGCAGTATTCTGACCGGAATCGACTTCGCGGCCGGCACCTTGCTTTGCTTGGCATGATGCCACAGCGGCAGCAACACATTGCACTCGGGGTAGTAGCCGGCAATGCAACCGGGTGGCACATCGTAGGCGTGCACGCGCAGACCGCTAAGGCGCCGCTCGACGCCATCGTTCGCGATGGTCTGCAGCGTGATCATGTCGTTCTCATGTAGGCCGCGACGGCGGATGTCGTCCGGGTTCATTAGCACGACCATTCGTGAGCCTTGGATGCCGCGGAAGCGGTCATCGTGTGCGTAAATCGTCGTGTTGAACTGACTGTCGCTGCGCAGTGTCATGAGCCGTAGCGCATCCGGCTCGCGCTGCGGCATGTCCGGGTCCTCACCGAGCGTCGCGGGCACGAGGAATTCGGCCTTGCCCGATGCCGTGGCAAAGCGCCGCTCGCGTGCTGGCAGCGGGCGCGGGAAACCACCTGGTTGCCACATGCGCAGCTCGAAGTCCTCAAACATGTCCGGATAGGTTTGGACGATCTCACGGCGCACTAGCGCATAATTGTCGCGCCACGCGTCCCAGTCGGGCCCCAGACGCGGGTCCAGGGTGGCCTTCGCCATCTCGGCGACGATGTAAGGCTCCGAGCGCAGCTTGTCGCTGGCCGGCTGCGCGTAGCCACGGGAGCCGTGAATGCAGGCGGTGCTGTCTTCCATCGACACGGCTTGTTCGCCGCTTGCCTGCCGGTCGATTTCGATGCGGCTCAGGCAGGGCAGCACATAGGATATCTCGCCCGGCAACAGGTGGGAGCGGTTCAATTTGGTGGCGACGTTGACCGTGAGCCGCAGCTTGCGCCAGGCCGGCTCGATGCGTGAGCGGTCCGGCACGGAGCGGACTAGGTTGCCGCCAAGGTTCAGCACCGCGTCGATCTTGCCGGCGAGCATGGCCTCGAATGTTTCGACGGTGTTCAGCCCTTTTTCTCGAGGTGGCTTAAACGCGAATTGCTCGGCGAGCCGGTCCAGCGGCGCAAGCTCCGGCTTCTCGGTGATGCCGACCGTGCGTTGTCCCTGCACATTCGAGTGCCCACGCACCGGCGAGGGCCCCGCGCCCGGCTTGCCGATGTTGCCGCGTAGGAACAACAAATTGCATAGCAGACGCACGTTTTGCACCCCCAACCGATGCTGCGTGAGGCCCATGCCGTAGTGGGCGATTACCGCGTTGGCCTTCATGTATTCGGCCGCCGCAGCCTGCAGCGCGTCACGCGTCAACCCGCTGGCCGCCTCGATGTCGGTCCATGCTGTGTTGCGCAGGTAGTCGGCGAATGCGTCGTAGCCGGTCGTATGTTGTTCGATAAACGACACATCGATCTTCCGCGGTGCGCCGCTTTGCCGCGCCTGGTCGTCGGCGTCGATCACGGCCTTGCAGAGGCCGATGATCGCGGCGCTGTCACCGCCGTTTCTGACTTGATGGTACTGCGTGCTGATCGGCGTGCTGGCCGGGGTGAGCATCTGCACGGGCGACTGTGGATTGGCAAAGCGGATCAGTCCCGGTTCGCGCAGTGGGTTGAACGTGATGATCGGCACACCGCGTTCGCGCGCGTGCTGCAGCGGATGCAGCATACGCGGGCTGTTGGTCCCGACGTTTTGGCCGAAGAAGAACATCAAATCGGTTTTGTCAAAGTCCTCGAGCGTGATCGTGCCAACACCCACGCCGATGGCTTCCTGCAAACCGACGCTGCTGCTTTCATGACACATGTTCGAGCTGTCCGGCAGATTGTTGGTGCCGAAAAGACGCGCAAACAGTTGCAGCATGTACGCTGTTTCGAGCGACGCGCGCCCTGACGTGTAGAACACCACCCGCGCGGGATCTAGCGCGCGCAATTCGCGGCCGATTTCATTGAACGCCTGCTGCCAGCTCACTTCGACGTACTTGTCCTGTGCGCGGTCGTAGCGCAGGGGCGCGGTGAGGCGACCCGCTGCCTCCAAATCGTGGTCATGCCAGGTGGCCAATTCGCTGATCGTGTGAACGTCAAAAAAGTCCGGCGTCACGCGCTTTTTCGTGATATCCCACGCGGTGGCTTTCGCCCCGCTTTCACAAAACTCAGCCAGGTGCGGCCGCGCAGGCTTTGCCCATGAGCAGCCTACGCACATGTAGCCATCGGGTTTGTTCTGATGAATCAGCAGGCCGCTATCCTTGAGCGCGACTTTTTCCTTCGTAAGAATGTCGACGACCGCCTTCAGCGAGCCCCAGCCGCCCGATGCATAGGGGTAAGCTGCACGCTTGGATTTCGGGGCGTCTGGTGTATCTGGCATGGTCGATCTCGCTATGCACTGCGGGGGCGAGGGGTTGCAAAACAGCGCAATACGGCGATGCCGGTCAGTGCGCCCAGCAGCGCCGTGGCCACCGGGAAGGTGCCGGCCATATCGAGCGCGATGCGTGCTGGCCGGTGCGCTCCGAGCAGTTGGAGGCGCCGACGTGTCATCGCCGCGCCCAGACTCGCCAACTCGGCTTTGAGCGCGCGTTCGGCACGCGGCAGCAGCACGGCTTCTTCGTCGGCGACGTGATGGATCACGGTGCGCATCAATTGCATGAAAAGATTGTCGTAAGCCGCATTGTCCGGCTCCATACCGCGCAGTCGTTCAATCGTCTGCCGTATCGCGTCATGCTCGGGCTCGCTTTTTTTCAGCACGTCATCGTCCGGATCAACGCGTGCGAGTGCCGGGTAAAGAATTTCCTCTTCAAGCTGCATGTGGATCTCCAGCGCGGTACATGCGGCGCTAACGATCGCGCGCTTGCGCCACCACGGCGAGTCGGGGCGGTAGCGGTGGAAGGCCGCCAGCACGTGGGTGTGGTCGGCGCGGATCGCAGTGGTAACGGGCAGCGCCGCAAGCGGGGATAAAGCCATGACACCTCCTGGTCACAAAACGTCATGTGTGATGCATTTGCTGTGCCTGGCCGCGTGAGCTTGGCGGTGAGCGGGCGCGTGAGTTTGGCGCGGTAAGCGGGCGCTGGTGTCGTGGCGGCGCCCTTGTTGAAGCCGTGCTGCGCCGGTGCCCGGGCATGGGCGTTGCGCGGCAAGTGAGGCCGACGCGAGCACATTCGTGCGGCGTATTGATTAAGAGTTCGACGAAGGAGGCTCAATATGGCACGCAAGACCTTGGAAGACCTGTTTATCCATTCGCTATCTGACATCTACAGTGCGGAGAAGCAATTGACGCGCGCACTCGGCAAGCTAGCGCGCGCCAGCACGAATCCTGAACTCGCACAGGCCTTCGAGACGCATTTGCAGGAAACGCATGAGCAGGTTGCACGCATCGACCAAGTGGTCGAGAAATGCGGCATCAAGCTAAAGCGGATCAAATGCGTAGCAATGGAGGGGCTGGTCGAGGAAGCCGTGGAACTGATGGACGAAATCGAGAAGGGACCCGTGCTCGATGCGGGGCTGATCGGTGCAGCCCAGAAAGTGGAGCACTATGAGATTGCGTCTTACGGCACGCTGTGCGCGCTCGCGAAACAGCTCGGCCAGGACGACGCAGTGCCGTTGCTCAAGGCGACGCTCGACGAGGAGAAGGCGACCGATCAAAAGCTGACGCAGTTTGCCGAGAAGGTTGGCAATCCGCAGGCTAGCCAAGCCTAATGGAGCCGTGCCACGGGCCGGTACCGTGCGGCTGTTGACGCGCGGCAAGGCTCAGACTATGCCGACTGGGCCCCTATGCTGGTTCGAGGACCTGCTTTGCCCTGCAGGCGGAGCGGTATCGTCGGATGGTAGCGGGACTCGCGCGTCGGGGCAGCGCGCCTTAAACCTATCACAGTGCGCGAACGGCAATACTGCACCATTCGCTGAAACCGCCCCGCCACGGTAATACCGCGAGGCCTCCGGACACGCTGGCATGGGGAAAGACGCTTCTTGCATGAGCCAGCTGCGTCTGAACGTCATTCAGATCGATGTAGTACAGCGCACGCTGGCGTCCGTCGGCGGGCGCTTCGGCAAATTGACGCAGCAGCAGTCGCACCAGCGCGTCTTCGTCCGGGAAACTGTAGCCAACCAACACGACGATCCGGGACTCGCGCAGCAGCCGCACGGCCTTCGGGAAGAGCGCCTGAAAGTAAGGTTGATCGTAGTCTTGGGCGCGTGAAGGCAGCATGATCTCTGGCGGGTTGCTGCGCAGTGTCTGCGTGTCGCGGTGACGGTAGTCGACTTCGAAATGACCCTCACGCCGATAGATTTCAAACCCCCCATTGAGTTTTAGCAAATGACCGCCCGCAAAGGGCACCGCCACCGCACGCCTGTCCATGTCACCACACCAGGCGAACGGCGTGAAGCCTCGATACAACTCGCGCGAACGGGCACGTCGCAGCGCTGTGTCCACCATCGCCTCAATGACAAAGTCGTAGTTTGTCGTTAGGAAATTCACGCCGATGCGGGGGGCAGGCCGCTCGCCAGCCGACGTTGCGCTCGCATGCTCCTGCAGCGCGGCAAACAGCGCACTGATCGCCGTCTGTGCGTCGCTAAGCGGCTGGTCAAACGATAGCGTGTCGCCGACCAGCGTAGGAGGCTTTGCGCGCTGGTGGAACTTGCGAAGCACCGCATAGCGCAATTCACGCTCGACTAGTTCCAGATAGAACTCGTCGACGTATCGATTGCGAAGCAGCGGATACTTTTTCAACATGCCCACCTGATAGACGATGTCGAGAAATGCGGATCGGTCCAACCCAACGGTGCGATCGATCTGCGTCATACGCAGGAAATCCTCCAGGAACGAAGATTCGCTCGCCCAGTCGTCATCGGTAAAGTCAAATAGATCGGTGCCGGTCGGATAGCAGCTATCCCAGGCACGGGAGAAACCGGCGCCGAGCACGAATGTCACGTTGCCCGCCGCGGGATCGCCGTGCCGCGCTAGCGCATGCACGCTCTGCGCAAACTTGATCGGTGCCTGCCGGGCTCGTGACGGGGAGGTTGGGCCGCTGCGTCGGCGCGGGTTGCGTGGCTTGTCGATGGGTTCCGTCATGAGCGGTTGAGTCGGGGACGATGTCCGAGGTTGAGCGGCGCGCTACCAGGCCGCGCCCGCCGCCGTTTTCGTTGCGTGCTTGGCCGAATGCAATACCCATGCCCACTGCGCGGGGCACGCCGTTTTCGTGCAAGTGTTCATTCCTTTCGGTCCTGTGATGATCCCACCGTGACGGCAGCTTTGCCGCACGGCACGCCGCTTCAGCGCGATTTGCCTCGGGCGCTCTTACGGGCAACGGCGGCACGCACGGTGTCCTTGGCCGAGGCCGGGTCCCCGCTATTTAATTGCTCCATCCACGATAACGTGTCCGCGTACGCGAGGAACTGCTGTAGATACCCGGGCGACAATTCGCGCATCAACGAAAGCGAGCGATGCACGAGACTGCTGGAATTGAGCGGACCGGCATTCCTCGGCACTTGGTTGAGCGATTGCCGAAGCTGCTTTTCGATGCGGACCTTGGCCCAGGTCTTTCTGAAATAATCCAGCGTCGCCGGCCCTGGATCGGACCCGGGGTGCGATGCGGCGGCAGGGGCGCTGGCATCGCCATGCGCGCGTTTGCGCGCGGCGATGTAGTCGAGCACCATCGCGAGTGTAGGGTCTGCGGGTTCGCGTGATGTCGTTGCGGCATCTGCGTTGCCGACGCGGGGATCCGCCCGCTCGAGATCAGCGGCATATGCATTTAGCAGCTCGCCAAGCCGGCGCTCCAAGCGGCGTCGCACCGCGCCGACGTGACCGGCCGTGCGTCGCTCCAGCGCGTCGATGAAGCAAAAGCGCACCGGGTCCAACCGATCGGCGCCGGATGCCCGCCATGCGTCGAGCCGAGCCCGCGCATGCGTTTCGCTATGGCTCACGGCGTTCACCGTTCATGGCGGATGGCCTAGGCACCGCGGCGATCTCCACGCGCCGGTTGCGAGCCCGTCCAGCGTCGTCGGCATTCGAGCTTACCGGCTGCTCGGAGCCGAACGCGGCGGCGAAGACTGACGAGGCTGGCACACCTTCCGAGATGAACGCGCGCGTCACCGTCAACGCGCGCTGTGCCGACAATTCCCAGTTATCGGCGAAGCGACGATTGCCCGCGCGGACCTGCTGGTCATCGGCAAAACCGCTCACCATCAGGATCTCGTCACGGGCGCTCAGGTATGAGCGAAGCGGCTTGGCGAGACTTTTCAATAGCTCACGACCTTCGGGCTGCAACTGGTCCGAATTCAGCGCGAACAGCACGCTGCCGCTGATGCCGATACGGCCGTTCACCAGCGTCACGCGTCCGGCGGCTAGCGGCCCGGCCAATACCTGTTCGAGCGTCTTGCGGCGCTGTGTTTCCATTTGCCGTTGCCGAACTTCGTTCTCGAGTTTGGCCGATAGTTGCAGTTGCATACCGATGACGCCGACCAGGATCAGCACGAACGCGCCCAGCAATACTGACATCAAGTCGGCAAACGCGGCCCAGATGGGCGCGGCCGCTTCCACGCCGCCGTCAATGTCGTCGTTCATGGCGCTTCGGCTCCCGCACGCCCCTGCTGCGTAGCGAGCTGTTGCAACTCCTCGATAATCTGCTTCTGCGACATCATGCTTAGATCGATGACTTCCCGCGCTTGCGCGACGTAGTAAGCGAGTTGCTCGTCACTGCGTGCCAGCGATTTGTCCAGCGCCGCTTCGATGCGCTGCAAATGCGCGACCAGCGTATCGTTGGACGCGCCAAAGGACTGGACCGCCACGCCGAACGCCTCGCCCAAGCTGGCTACTTCGACCGCGCCGCTGGTGAGTTGCGTCGCGGCAGCCTCCAGTTGCCGCGTGCCGGCCTGGACCTCGTCAGTGAACCGGTTGCCGACGCGCTCCAGCAAGCTTGCCGATGTCGCGACCAGTGCGTTGATGGCTGAGCGCTGCTCGTTGGACGCATGGTTGACCGAGTCGAGTAGCGTCGCCAGCGTTTCGAGCACGCGGCCGCGTTCCTGCAGAACCGCTGTGTCGCGCTCGAGGCTCTCGGATAGTTGCTGGCGCAACTCGGCGATCACTTGTGCTGCGGCCAGCGGCGCCTGCGACGCGACCTGCACGAGCTTGCCGATCTGCGCCATCGTCTCGGTGGCTTGCTCGGTGGCCTGCGCCGAGATTTGTTGCGCCGTATGCGCCAGCGTATCGCAGATCTGTTGCTGCTGCGCGGCTGCGCGCATGCTGGTTTCATCCCATTGTTGGCGCAACGTGGTGGCCATGGAAGTCAGCGCCGTGGTCCAGGTGGCCAACCGGTGTTCGTCCTGCGATTGCAGTTCGGTGCGCAGCTGCGCTTGCGATTGCTCCATTGCATCCAACGATGCCATCGAGCGCTGTGCGAGCGCCGCAACGGCCGCTTCGAGCGCGTGCTGATGGTCCGCGGCGCGTTGCTCTGCGGCCTGCTCCTGCCGCGTTAGCGTATGCTGACAAGTCTGGGCAAGCGTCGCCACGTTGGCTTCCAAACGTGCCGACAGCGTCTGCAACAGGGTCGCGGCGCGTTGTTCAGCCGCCTCTGCGAATCGGTCAGCCGAGACGCGAAGGTGCTCGAGCAGCGCGTCATTGGATTGTCGATGGTCGGCCAATGCCTCACTCCAGACCGCCGCCACGTTGCGCGTGGTCGCGTCCAGGCTCGTGGACAGCGCATGCAACTGCTGCTGCACGGCGCCGGCGATGGTATCGTGCAGCGATGCCGTATCGCGCGCCAGGCCGGCCATCGTCGCCTGGACGACCGGCTGCAGCGCCGTACCCGCGGCGCGGGCGCTGTCGGCCACGCATTCTTTCAACGATTGCGCCACGCACGAGGTGAGGTGCGCGTGCGCGTCCTCGACCTTTTCGAGGAAGGCTTGCTGCCCGGCGAGCTGTTGCTCGTTCAATGTCCGTGTTTGTTGCTCGATGTGCGTGATCATCGTTTGCAGCCGATCGACCAGTGCAGGCATCGCATCGGCTTGCCGCTGCAAGAGCTGAAAACTCGTCTCGCGCTGGTGGGCGCTCGAATGGGCCCGCAATGTCGTCGCGATGGCCGTATCGAGTTGCTGCGCGGCCTCGGTGCGCTCGCGTCGGCACAGCGCGGAAAGCAGCCCCAGCATGGCGGATGCTGCCACGCCTGCAATCGACGTGCCGAACGCGAAGCCCAGTGCGCTGACCGGCGCGGCAAGCGAGGCCCGGACGGCGTCCAGATCGGTCGCGCTTTGCAGCGCGGCGCCGGTGCCGCGCAGCGTCGTCACCATGCCGAGCAGGGTGCCCAGCATGCCGAGCAGCACCAGCAATCCCACCAGATAGGGCGTCAACACCGGACCCGGCAACGCGACTCGCTGACCGTCCAGCCGCAGGCGCACCGCGCCGCGCAAACCGGGATGCAATTGTGCCAGCCAGGGCTCCAGCGCCGGCGGGGGGGCGGACAGGCCGGCTACGGTACGCGTCAACGTGACAGTGGCCTGTTGGTAGCGGCGCAATTCCAGGGCGCCCGCGAGATAACCGCCACCGATCAGCAGCGTGACGGCCGAGGCTAGCGGGTTAGAGCCGAGGTAGCCGGCGCCGATCCAGCCTACGACGGCCAGGCCGGCCAGGAAGACAACAATATTAAAGCGAAAGCGGGTCATAGCAGGTGGGTTAGCAGGTACGGTAGGCCGAGAGCAGTCCCTGCACCGGTTGAAATCGGACATCGAGTTCGGCGATCAGCACGCTGCGCATGTCGTTGCGGAATACGTCCAGCCATGTGCGGGGCGCGCCCGCGGGCGGCGGCGCGCCGGTTAGCGGAACTTGCGTGCACGTCTGCTGTGGCATGTTTGTCTGTGCCGGCGGCGCGGGCGGAGGCGCGGCGTCGCGCAAGCGGGCAAAATGTGCGCCGAGCAACGTGGGCACGTTGGCCAACAGTTGATGCTCGCGTGCCGCCAGTGCTTGCTCCATGACGGTATCGACGGCGCACAGCCGCGCCATATTGGGCGAGCGCACTGACAGCATTACGCGCAGCCGCCTTCGCAGCACACCGATATCCGTTGCCATCGCATGTTGCACGCCGACGTAGCGGTGGCGAAAATCAGCGTAGTCGAGCACAGTGTCGACGCTCGTCCCGCGCAACGCCGCGGGCGTGGTCGCGTGCCGTGCCCCGGCAGCGAAGCCGCAAGCGGCATCGATGCGGCGGATCAGCGACGTGCGCACGGCGACACTATGCGCCGACGCGTCGTTCTCGCCCCCGTGCACCACCCCGACCGCCTCCAATGCGGCGCCGTGCGCGTTGGTGTTGAGCGCCGTCGATAACGCGATGGCGTCGGTCCAAGCAAGCCATTGGCTCAGTTGGTCCGGCAACGGTTGTCCGGATTCGGCTACATCGAGATGCGCGAGCCGCGCAAGCAGACGAACAAGCGTCGGGGCGCCGGACGCCGCGTGCCGAGGGACTTGTACCATACCACCAGAGTCAAAAAGACAGCAGTTTACACGTCTGTGGGACACGCGGCCGAGCATGCGGGAGCGGCTCGTCGCAACGGCTTGCATCGTGCGAGGCCAGGCGCGCGGGAAATAATGCTCCGCGTTTAGCTAACGCGTGTTCGCAAAGCTTGTTCGGGCCTCGCACTATGGTGTCCACGCGTTGTATGCTGTCCGAGTCGGCGACATCGTAGCAGAGCCCATGTTTTGCCAGCAGCGTGATGGTGGGCCTGTGCACCCGGGTTTGACCGGCTAATCGAAGTGACCGCGCCGCGTTACCTATTTACCTTTCAAAATCGTAATGCAGTGCGAAACGCGACAATAATTTCCGATAACGATGGATAGTATATGGGTAGTATTCTTTGCCCATTACGAAAGAAAAATTTTGAAAGAAAGTTGACACGCGAATGCGCGTGCTCTTAATCTTTGTACTGTCTCCAGGCGAGTCAGTTCGCGACAGCAGGGAAAACCCCGAGCTGGATGTGGCGCATTCCAGTTGGCGAAACCAAGGTTGCTGATTCAGTGGCACGGTCTGCCCGTCTGTGTAGTAGGTTTTGGATACCTAATTTTTAGTATTTCATATAAATAGCATTGCTGCATGGCAATGCGGGTGGGCGCATGACGTCCGCGATCCATGCATACGGGGCGACCGTGCGCCGGCGATATGGCGCAACGCGCGAGTGAGGAAGTAAGCAGCAGAAATGACATATCAACCCATTGCTTTCTCACTCGAGGTTTTTTTATGCTCACTCGTTTTGGAGTATGGCTTCCGTGCGTGACGGTGGCCGCGTTGCTTGCGTTGAGCGGATGCGGGGGTGGAGACGGGCCCCAGAGTACGGCCAGCCGCACCGTAGCTGTGCTGCCGCCGTCATCCGATGCGCCGCTCACGGTCCCCACCGCGCCGATCGCCGCCAACCCGGCAGTGGTCAAGACGGTGTCTCCGGTCGAAATGCCCGACACCGTGGTGCCGCTGAACTACAAGCTGTGGTTCCGGCCGAATCCGGCGTTATCAACGTTCCAGGGCCGCGCTGACGTTCAGATCAAGGTGCGCGAGCCGGTCAACGCGATTGTCGTCGCGGGGCACCGGATCAACTTCATCAACGGCTCAATCACGCTGCAGCCGGGCAATGTTCCGCTGACGGCGGTGCCGCAGGACAAGGGGGATTATTATCAGCTTCGTCCCGTGAGCGGGCAAATTGCGGCGGGCACCTATTCGCTGCATATGGAGTGGCAGGGCATCATCAACTTCAAGACCTATGACGATCCGGCCACTCACACCGGCGGAAGTTGCGGTGATGATCCCTATCCCGGCTGCTCGGCCGCCGAAGGCGTGTTCCGCGTCGACTTGAAGGCAACGGATGGCACCACCAGCGGCGCGATTCTCACCCAGGGCGAATCGGACCTCGCGCGCCAGTGGTTTCCGGGCTGGGATGAACCGGCGTTCCGACCAACCTATGAGGTGAGCGCCGACGTGCCGAGCCATTGGCGGGTTGTGTCCAATGCGGCGGAGCTGCCGCCGGTGGACATCGATGGTGGCTACAAGCGTGTATCGTTCGAGAAGACGCCGCCGATGCCGTCCTATCTGCTGTTCTTCGGCGGCGGGCAGTTCGATGTGCTCGAGGACGACTTTTCGAGCCCGCTGCCGGATGGCAAGGGGCTGCACCTGCGCATCTTCACGCCGCCTGGCATGAAGGAGTGGGCGCGTCCTGCGATGAACCAGACCAAGCAGGCCCTGGATTTCTACTACCGCTATACGGGTATCCCGCTGCCGCTCACCAAGTTCGACACGGTCGCCGCAAACGACGCGTTCAAAGAGCAAAAAGACCTGAACTTCGGCGGAATGGAAAACTGGGGCGCGATCCTGGAGTTCGCGGACGACATCCTGCCGCCTCCTGGTACGCCGATGTCGGACTACGGCCTGACCGTGCTCACGCATGAGGCTGCGCATCAATGGTTCGGCGATCTGGTTACGCTGGACTGGTGGGACGACGTGTGGCTGAATGAGTCGTTTGCGACGTTCTTTGAGAACAAGACCAAGATCCGCTTTTTTCCGGACCGTTTCAGTTGGGCCGACGAGGTCAAGAATAAATACCGTGTGATTGCGGCGGATTTGAAGTCATCGGCATTTCCGGTTCAACCCAACTTCAGCGCGTACGCGTCCAATGATTTCGTGCTGGGTGCGGGCACGTTCGTCTATAACAAGGGCGGCCAGGTGCTCAAGATGATCGAGGGCTATTTGGGCGAGCCAGTGCTGCGCAGCGCGTTGCAGTCCTACTTGGCTGATTATGCGCTGGGCAACGCCACGCCCAAGCGGTTGTGGGACGAACTGGCCAAAGCCAGCGGCGAGCCGATGGCGGCGATCGGCGACAGCTTCGTGCGGCAGACTGGCATTCCGCTGGTTTCGCTCGACACGCGCTGTGATCTGAGCGCCAACCAGACGGTCGTGACGCTGAAACAGCAGCCGTTTCCGAACCAGAATCGGTATCCGGGCACACAGTGGACTATTCCGCTGACGTTGGCGTATGGCGATGGCTTGACCAGCCGCAAGACGCTCGCGATGAAGGCCACCGACATGCAAGTGCGGCTCGATGGCTGTGGCGCGGTGTTGGCCGACCCGAGTGGGCAAGATTACTACGTGGTCAATTACGGCGACAACGCCTGGAGCCAGCTGCTGGCGCAGCGCACCGCCTTGCAGGATCCGGCGCGCCTGACCAACTTGAAGCTGGAAGCCAAGTTGCTCGTGGGGGCAGGACTGGCTGATGCTTCGCGCCAGACCAGCATCGACTCGGTTGGGCCAGCGCCGGCGGCACAGTTGCGTATGCTGCGCCGTGACACGGCGGGCCTTGCGCCGTTGGGCGTTGAGCGTCGCCTGCCGCGCTTGCAGGGTCCAACTAAGCCGCGGCCCAGTGTGCGGTAGGCGGAAAAAGTAGCCCCTAGCCGTTGGCCGGCGGCTAGGGTTGGCTCGGGTACGGCAGTCAAGGCCGCGCTCGCCGGCGCTCGCGCAGGGGTCGCTACGCGACGTGGTGTTGCGTAACCCATTACGAGGCTTCGAAGGTGACGTGATGGCCGCGAATCAATGCGCTTTGGGCTCGGTCACGAATCCGATTTTGGCCAACCCGCTCGATTGCGCATAGGACATCACGTCGGCTACGTGCTCGTACGCGACCTTGCGATCGGCTCGCAAATGCAGTTCCGGCTGCGGGTGGGCCTGCGCGGCGGCGGCGATCTTGCGCTGCAACTCGGCGTCGGACACCTTGACGTCATCCCAGAACACGGTGCCATCGGCATTGACCGACACCGTGACGTGCGCGGGCCGCACATCCTGCCGCTGGCTGCTCGCGTGCGGCAGGTCGAGCTTGACTGCGTGTTGGATCGCCGGAATCGTCACGATGAAGATGATCAGCAGCACGAGCATGACGTCGACCAGCGGCGTCATGTTGATCTCGTTCATCAGCCCGTCATCGTCGTCGTCCACAAAGGGGGTCATTGCCATTGCCGTACCTCGCTCATTTACCGGCTGTCGCTAGCCGCGGGCCTTCGCCGCGCTGGAGCGTCGAGGACAATCGTTCACCTGTCACGAAGTACGCGTGCAGCCCGTGCGCGAAGCGATTCAGCTTGGTCACCACGGCCTTGTTCGAGCGGGTTAGTGCGTTGTAGCCGAGCACCGCGGGAATCGCGACGAACAGACCGAATGCCGTCATGATCAGCGATTCGCCCACCGGTCCCGCAACCTTGTCGATTGACGTGTCGCCGGTCGCCCCGATCGTCAGCAGCGCATGATAGATGCCCCACACGGTGCCGAACAGGCCGACGAACGGTGCGGTGCTGCCGATCGATGCGAGGACCGCCAGCCCACTTTGCATCTGGGCGACGCAGTCATCCATGGTGTCCTTCAGGCAGCGCGTTATCCAGTCCGAAATGTCCATCCGGTCATGCAGGTGAGGCTGGCTTTTGTGGTGATGGTCGGCGGCTTCCTTGCCGGAGAGCGCGAGTGCGACGAACGGGTTATCGGCGTCGCCGGAGCCGGTCGAGCCGAGCTTTACGAGACCTTCGGTGAAATCGTCGGAATGCCAGAACTGCTGCTCGGTGTTACGCGTCAGGCGCCGCAACCGCAGCACGTTCCATCCTTTAATTAGGATTACGCTCCACGATAGCACTGACATGATCAATAGTGTGATCGCGATGCCGCGCGTGACGAAATCCCCTTGTGCCCATACGTGGGCCATACCGTAGTTCTGCATGGTGTTTCCTTCGTATCCTCGTTATCGGTGACGCTGTTGAGCGGGCGGACTCGGCAATGGACGCCAGCGGCACGGTATCAGCCGGCACGGCTCAGTCGTCTAGATTGAACACATACGGCTGGTCAGCCGTGACCCGGATCGGTTGCCCATTTTCGATGTAAGGCCGGCACGTGCTGGCTAGCGCGGCATTGCGCGCGGCCTCGTCCAATCGATCATAACCGCTACTTTTCTTGATCGTGGCCCGTTCCACCTTGCCCTCCAGACCGACGACCAGGTTGACGACCACCGTGCCCGTTTCCTCGCGTCGTCTGGACAGCGCGGGATAATCGGGCCGCACGATCTGGCAGTCGAGCTTGGCGACGCCCTTGGGTGCGCCCTGCGCGACCACCGAGCGAGGGCCCGGCGCGGGTGATGCGGGCTCGGCGACCGGTACGGGCGTGGGCGCCGGCGCGGCCGGGGGCGCTGACGGCGTGGGCACCGATTGCGATGGGGTATCACGTACCGGCATTGGTGGCGTAGGCGCTGGCGCGGGATGCTTGACGACGGGCTTGGGATTGGGCCGCGGCATCATCACGGACTTGGGTTTGGGTTTCGGCGCAGGCGTGGGCGCCGGCGCGGACTGCACCGCGACCGGTGCCGGCGGGGCGAGTAGTTCGGCCATGATCGGCCGGGACTCGACCGTCACGGTTGGGACGGTGTCGGCACGCGCATAAACCAGCCACGCGATCACGCCGGCATGCAGCAGTGCCACTGCGGCGAGTGTGGTCGTGTAGTGCGCGACGGGGCGCGATTTCATCGGCGAGACTGCACTGGAGCGTAGCGCGCCAGCCGAACTGGGAGAAACCTGCATATTAGCGTTGGCCGATGGCAGATGCACGGGGGCCGCGACGCGGATAATGGCCGGCTTTGCTTCGACGCGACCCGGAGTGTGCCGGGTTCAGCGTCGAAAAATCAGAAAGGAGATGCATAGCGTTGTCGCGAATCCAAGCAGCAGTTCCATGAAGCCCTCCGAGAGCGCAGTGCGGTAACGTGGCTGGCTCGCGCGTCGCGCTGGCTTGCACGGAGAAAGACGGGCCAGAGCAGAACCGACGCGGCATCGGGCCGCGGCCCGCCCGATATCCACTGGCGTCAGGCCGCCTTGCGCTCGTAGAACGCGACCGGCGCCGGCGTCACATGACGCGCCGGGTGGGCGCCGGGACCGCACAGGCTCGTGCATGCGCCGCAGGCGGCAACCAGGTCGCGCACGGTTTGCTCGCACTTGCCGCAGCACGTTGCTACGCCCAACTCGAATTGCAATTCGTCGAACGTCGAGGCACCGGACTCCAGCGATGCACGGATAGTACGGTCGGAAACAGACTTGCACACGCAGACGATCATGATGCGCTGACAGCTAACGTTAATGCGAATTATTATCATTCTTTGTGGTGACGTGTGCAAGCGCGATCGATGATTTTTTGTAACATCGGGGTCGCTGGCCTTGCGTTAGGCCAGTGCATCGCGATAAATCGGTTCTGACGCTATTTCGACGTGTTCGGCGGCCACGTTGACGCTGAGCAGTTGCCGAGCGATGCGGGCCAATTGCGGGGCGTCGCCCGTGGTGACGAGCCGCAACGGCGCTGGCGCGGATGTCGGCTCGGCGTGCGCGGCGGCCGGGCCAGTGTCAACCCGTAACTGCTGGTCGGTCAGCCGCCGCACCAGTTGACGCGCGATCGCCTCGCCGGTGTCGATGACGTGGAGCCGGTCGGCAGTGATTGTACGCACCGCATCGAGTAGAAACGGATAGTGGGTGCAGCCCAGCACCAGTATATCGGCACTAGCGTCCAGAATCGGCTGCAGGCATGCGGCCAGACGTTGCATGACGACCGGCGAACCGATGTCGCCCGCCTCGATTGCATCGACCAGGCCATGACCTGCCTGGCAGACGAATCGGCAATCGCCGCCGTACTGGGCGAGCAGCGCGTTGAAGCGCGCGCTCTTGAGCGTGCTGGCGGTCGCCAGTACGCCGGCCACGCGGGTGCGCGACTGCAACGCGGCGGGCTTGATGCCCGGCTCGACGCCGATGATCGGCATCGGCAGGCGCTCGCGCAACATCGATACGGTATGCGCGGTGGCGGTGTTGCAGGCCACCACGATCGCCTTCACCTGTTGCGCCGCGAGCCACCGGCCGATGCCCAGCGTGCGCGCCGCGATGAACGCGTCGTCGCGCTCGCCATACGGCGCGTAGCGGGAATCGGCGCAATACAGCAGTGCCTCATCGGGTAACGTCGCACGGATCGCGCGCAGCACCGACAGGCCGCCGACCCCGGAGTCGAACACGCCGATCGGCGCCGCGTTGCGCATTGTCATCCTCACCGTGCTGGTGGCTGCCGCGGCTTACGATTGGACAGCTGTCATCGCGCACTGCTGGTAATTCTGGATGCCTATCCTGTTGATCAATTCGAGTTGTGTCTCGAGCCAATCGATGTGCTCTTCGGTGTCGTCCAGGATGCGGCGGAAGAGCTCGCGCGACACATAGTCCTGCACGGACTCGCAATACGCGATCGCCTCCTTGCAGGTCGTTTGCGACGCCAGTTCGAGCTTCAGATCGCATTCAAGGATTTCTTGCGTGGTCTCACCGACCAGTAGCTTGTGCAAATCCTGCAGATTCGGCAAGCCATCGAGCATGAATACGCGCTCGATCAACCAGTCGGCGTGCTTCATTTCACCGATTGACTCGTCGTATTCGTGCTTGCCCAGCTTGTCCAGCCCCCAGTGCTGGTACATCCGCGCATGCAGAAAGTACTGGTTGATCGCCGTCAGTTCGTTCTTCAACTGAGCGTTCAGATATTCGATGACTCTCTTGTCGCCTTGCATGATCGGTTCCTTGTGGTGGGCAGGCACGGACGGTGTGCAAGTTATGGATTGAACCGAGTCGTCCGTTGCTCGCTAAATGTGAAGCCGCGCGGCTGCGCGGTCCGCCGATCCGCTACGCGGTGGCAATCGAAACCTTGCCGATCCTGGCTTGCCATTCCTTCGGGCCGGTCTGATGGACCGATGTGCCGTTGGAATCGACCGCCACCGTGACCGGCATGTCCTTGACCTCGAATTCGTAGATGGCTTCCATCCCGAGATCTTCGAACGCGACCACGCGCGAGCCGCGGATTGCCTTGGACACGAGGTAAGCGGCGCCGCCGACCGCCATCAGGTAGGCCGCTTGGTGCTTCTTGATCGCATCGATCGCGACTGGGCCGCGCTCGGCTTTGCCAATCATCGAAATAAGGCCGGTTTGCGCGAGCATCATCTCGGTGAACTTGTCCATCCGTGTCGCGGTTGTCGGGCCAGCGGGGCCGACGACTTCGTCGCGCACCGGATCGACCGGGCCGACATAATAAATCACGCGGTTCGTGAAGTCGACCGGTAGTGGCTGGCCGTTGGCTAGCATGTCCGCGATGCGCTTGTGTGCGGCATCGCGTCCGGTCAGCATCTTGCCCGAGAGCAACAGCGTCTGGCCCGGCTTCCAGCCGGCGACCTGCTCGCGCGTCAGCGTATCGAGGTTCACGCGTTGACTGGTCTCGGTGTTCGGCTGCCAATGCACATTGGGCCAGGCCTCCAGCGGCGGCGGATCCAGCCGCGCAACGCCAGAGCCGTCGAGCGTGAAGTGTGCATGGCGGGTCGCCGCGCAGTTCGGGATGATTGCGATCGGCTTGCTGGCCGCGTGCGTGGGCGCCGCCATGATCTTCACGTCCAGCACGGTTGACAGACCCCCCAACCCTTGGGCGCCGATGCCCAGCGCGTTGACCTTCTCGTGCAGTTCGACGCGCAGCGCCTCAATCCAATCGCGCGGTCCACGGGCGATTACGTCTTGAATGTCGATCGGATCCATCAGCGATTCCTTCGCCATCAAAACCGCCTTCTCGGCAGTGCCGCCGATGCCGATGCCAAGCATGCCCGGCGGACACCAGCCGGCACCCATCGTCGGCACGGTCTTGAGCACCCAATCGACGATCGAATCGGACGGATTCAACATCGCGAACTTCGACTTATTCTCCGAGCCGCCGCCCTTTGCCGCCACCTGCACGTCGAGCTTGTCGCCCGGAACGATCTCATAGTGGATGACTGCCGGCGTGTTGTCCCGAGTGTTCTGGCGCGCCCCTTCGGGCGGGTTGACGATCGATGCGCGCAGCACGTTGTCCGGGTGCGTGTAGCCGCGCCGCACGCCTTCGTTGATCATCTCCGTCACGCTCATCGTCGCGCCATCCCAGCGCACGTCCATGCCGACCTTGACGAACACCGTGACGATGCCCGTGTCCTGGCAGATCGGGCGGCGTCCTTCGGCGCACATCCGGCTATTGGTGAGGATCTGCGCGATCGCGTCCTTCGCTGCCGGGCTTTGCTCGCGCTCGTACGCGCGGCCCAGCGCCTGGATATAGTCTAGCGGATGGTAGTAGCTGATGTATTGCAGCGCATCGGCGATGCTTTGAATCAGGTCTTCCTGCTTGATGACTGTCATGGTGCTTTTCTCTTGGGGCGCCGCATCGGCTGGCGGCGGGAGTAACGCTCAATCGTGTGTCGAATCGGCTAGTGAAACAGGAACATGCGGCGCGTGCGATGTAAGCTTGTCCACCCAGGCCATGACGAGCGCCGACAGCAGGAATGCAAGGTGGATGAGTACCTGCCACACCACCGCCTGCGACGAATGCTGGTCGGGGTCGATGAAGGTCTTGAGCAAGTGGATCGACGAAATGCTGATCAGCGCCATCGACAGTTTGACCTTCAGCACGCCGGCATTGACGTGATCGAGCCACTCCGGTTCGTCCGGGTGGCCCTCCAAGCCCAGCCGCGACACGAACGTCTCGTAGCCGCCGATGATCACCATGATCAGCAGGTTCGAAATCATCACGACGTCGATCAGTCCGAGCACCACCAGCATCACATTGGTCTCGGTCAGCGACGCCGCGTGCGACACCAGGTGCCACAGTTCCTTCAGGAATAGGAAGACGTAGATAGCCTGGGCGAGGATCAAGCCCAGGTACAGTGGTAGTTGCAGCCAGCGACTAAAAAAGATCAGCGACGGCAGTGCGCGCATACGGCGCGGCCCGGACGGCGAAAATGGCGGGTGACTGGAAGGCATCGTGCAACTGAGCAAACGGTGTCGCACTGCCCGTGCACGCGCGCGGGCAGGGGCGAACGCCAGGGTGAGGTCAAAAATACAGTTATTGTACCAATGCGGTTATTGTACCGCGTCGCAGCAGAATGGCTGCGGCACGCTCGGCTCGGGCACGCGGCGGCGGGCCATGACGCGAGTGGCGGGACGCGGCCGGCCGCATGCTGGCCAACGCGATGCCGGCGATCCCGCCTACTCGCACGGACCCATGCGCTGTGCTCGGACGATCGCCGAGAAAAGTGATCCTGTATGCGGCGGCCACCGGCAGCACCGCCCCATAGTCGAACGCGGCAAGCGAGCCCACGCCGAATAGCAACCTCGGCAGCAGGTACGATGCCGTGCGTGTACGGCCTACGTCGATGGCCGCCAATGTTTACGACAGGACCAAGCAAATCGATTCGCAGCACACCGCGCCGAGCGCCGCAATCGTGCGGGTGATTACGCCGGCGGCGACGGCGCTCGTGTGCCGCGGCCCGTTGAGCATCCATAGCGTGAACAGAAACGTGCCGAACAACGATTGCAGGAACAGACTCAGCCATTCACCACACGTATCTTCGTGGGCCGGTACAGCGGCCAGAGCACGCCGATCTCGGTCACGAACCGTAATAGCGTGAAGATCGATACCGAAATGAGTGCGACGATGCTCTTGCCGATGCCCACATAAGTGTTGACGAGTCGCATCGCGCAAGGGGCAAGCGTGCGTAGCGGTTTGCTGCGGGGTCACAGCGAATCCGAGGCCGCTCAGCTTTTTCTTAATTGAGCAAGCATTGTAGAGTTCATTGTAAAGTTCTGGGTAGGTGCCGGTAAGCACGCGGGTCGATGCGGCGCGGCGATCGACTTCGTTGCGCCGCCCGGCCACCGGTCACGGCGGGAGCGGAGACACTCACGCCAATGTGTGGCAACGCGGCGGCGCGCGGCGGGTTATCCAGCGCGTTGCGACAGCGATGCGATACGGCGGCACACGACAACGATTTTGTTTATTCCATTATCAGGGGGTAGTTTGATGTCTGCCATTGAATCGGTCCTGCAAGAGCGGCGCGTGTTTTCTCCGTCCGCGCAGACCACGGCCGCGGCCGCCATCGCCGGCATGGATGCCTATCGGGCGCTGGTCGCCGAGGCCGAGCGCGACTACGACGGATTCTGGGCTCGCCTGGCGCGCGAGCACCTGGCGTGGCACAAGCCGTTCACGAAAGTGCTGGACGAATCCAATGCACCGTTCTACACGTGGTTCGAGGACGGCCAGCTCAACGCTTCGTACAATTGCCTGGACCGGCAGATCGCCGCGGGCCACGCGCAGAAGAACGCAATCGTGTTTGAGGCTGACGATGGCACGCTCACGCCTGTCTCCTACGGCGAGTTGCACCGGCGCGTGTGCCAGTTTGCCAATGCGCTGAAGTCGCGCGGCGTGCGCAAGGGCGATCGCGTGGTGATTTACATGCCGATGTCGGTCGAAGGCGTCGTCGCGATGCAGGCCTGTGCCCGGATCGGCGCAACGCATTCGGTCGTGTTTGGCGGTTTTTCGTCGAAATCGCTCAATGAGCGGCTGATCGATGTCGGCGCTGTGGCGCTGGTCACTGCCGACGAGCAGATGCGCGGCGGCAAGGCGCTGCCGCTTAAGCGTATTGCCGACGAAGCCCTGGCGATGGGCGGATGCGACGCGGTGAAGGATGTCATTGTTTATCGGCGCACCGGCGGCAAGGTCGCCTGGCACGAAGGGCGCGACCATTGGCTGCATGAACTGGTGGTCCAACAGCCCGAGCAATGCGAGCCGGAATGGGTCAGTGCTGAACATCCGCTATTTATTCTGTACACGTCGGGTTCCACCGGCAAACCGAAGGGCGTGCAGCACAGCACCGGCGGCTATCTGCTGTGGGCCATGTTGACAATGAAATGGGCGTTCGATATCAAGCCGGACGATGTGTTCTGGTGTACCGCCGACATCGGCTGGATCACCGGCCATACGTATATCGCGTACGGGCCGCTGGCGTGTGGTGCAACGCAAGTTGTGTTCGAAGGCGTGCCGACGTATCCGAACGCGGGCCGCTTCTGGGAGATGATCGCGCGGCACAAGGTCACCGTGTTCTATACGGCGCCGACCGCGATCCGCTCGCTGATCAAGGCATCGGATGCCGATCCGGCATGCCATCCGCGCGCGTACGACCTGTCGTCGCTGCGTATCATCGGCACTGTCGGCGAGCCGATCAACCCCGAAGCGTGGGTCTGGTATTACGAGCAGGTCGGCGCCAAGCGTTGCCCGGTCATCGACACGTGGTGGCAGACCGAGACCGGCGGCCATATGATCACGCCGCTGCCCGGCGCCACGCCGCTCGTGCCGGGCTCATGCACGCTGCCGTTGCCGGGCATCATGGCGGCAATCGTCGACGAGACCGGCCAGGACGTACCGAACGGACAGGGCGGGATCCTCGTGATCAAGCGCCCGTGGCCCTCGATGATCCGCACGATCTGGGGCGATCCGGAGCGTTTCAAGAAAAGCTATTTTCCCGAGGAACTCGGTGGCAAGTTGTATCTTGCCGGAGACGGCAGCGTACGGGACGAGGAAACCGCGTATTTCACGATCATGGGACGCATCGACGATGTGCTGAATGTGTCCGGTCACCGGCTCGGCACGATGGAGATCGAGTCGGCGCTGGTGGCTAATCCGATCGTCGCCGAAGCGGCGGTCGTCGGCCGGCCCGATGACACAACCGGCGAAGCGGTGGTCGCGTTTGTCGTACTCAAGCGCGCACGTGTGCAGGGCGACGAGGCCGTGAAGGTGGCAAATGAGTTGCGGGCGTGGGTCGCGAAGGAAATCGGTCCGATTGCTAAGCCGAAGGATATTCGATTCGGCGACAACTTGCCGAAGACGCGCTCCGGCAAGATCATGCGGCGGCTGCTGCGCTCGCTGGCCAACGGCGAGGCGATCACGCAAGATGTGTCGACACTGGAAAACCCGGCTATCCTCGATCAGTTGAACGAGGCGCGCTGACGCGATGAGGTGCATGGCCTTCGTCGCTGCGCATGTCGATTCGCATCAGCGACGAAGGCTCTGGAGAGACTCGATGCCCTTCGGCCGGTGGCGATGCGCACTGACGCAGCCATGGGTGGGCGTACTCATTTTGCATCGCCCACATTTTTGCGCGTAGGCAGTGGGGCAGGGCCTGCGACAAGTTCATCGGCTGGCAGCAAGCTCAGAAACGTCCTGGCCACCTCCGGCTCACGGCACGTCAGCCAGTCGTCATAGTATTCGCGCCGCAGGATTACGATGCCGCGCTTCTCAGATCCAGGCTTGTGAAAACGGCGCAGGAGCGGATGAGAGTCGGCATTGAGCGTCAGCATCGTGAACGACAGACTATCGTTCCACGCACGCCATAACCCTGCAATCGAGAACGGCTCACCACTCGCTAGCTTGATCCGCCAGCGCACCGCCTTGCCGGTTTCATAGTTCGGCTCATAGAAGCTTGATGCAGGGATAAGGCACAGCTGCCCATTGCGCCAGCATGTCGAAAAACTGCGTTTTTTGCCCACGGTCTCGGCTCGAGCGTTCATCGTATCGAACACCTTGACGCCGGGCGGGATGTGCTTGCGGGGCACGAGGCCAAACGTTGCCCGATCGGTGCTTCTCGTACCTTCTCCCATACGGAAAATTGGCGCCGCGTAGTCTTTATAGACGCTGCGAGGGTAATCGAATGTCGGCCGAGGAAACTCGGTGAATGTGCTCAAATCGTCGAGCGTCGCGGATTCGTAGTTGGTGCACACACCGCCCCCTTGAAGCGCCAGATTAGATTGATTGATGCAACAGCGCTGTGCAAATACACGGTGATGTTGCAAGAATGAGGGGTTGCAATAGTCTTAAGGGTACGCTTTCTATTCGTTGCCGTCAGTACAGTCCACGATAATGACCCAATGTCTATCGACGCCGAGTACATCGCGAAGCGGTGCTACGTGCCGCAGCCTCGGCCATGGACGCCGGGCAGTCATGCGGCGAACCACTCCGCCATGAAGTTAACGAAGCTGCGTACTGTCACCGGCATTGCCGAACGGTGCGGCATCACAGCGTGAAACGGAAGTCGGCGCGTCGTCCACTATCCACTAGGGCCTGTATCAGCTTGCCATCGTTGATGTGCTACTCGACGATAAATGAAGGCGCTAATAACAGGCCGCGCTCAAGCAGCGCGAGTTCCGTTAGCGATCCGATTTCGAAGACCGGATCGCGCCGCTCAACGTCACGGTAACTTTTTGGGGACAATTGAACAGATTCTGGAAACGCACCACCCAGGCCGGCGCGGTTGCGGGATGCTGGCCGGACTGGCTTCACAACGGGCTGCTCGGTCCGGCATTGAGCCGATCAGCTCAGGCGTGTTTGGCGCGCCCGCTGGCTTCGTTGTTGCGATTGCCGTCAGCTTGCTGGATAGGAAGCCGCACGATGAACGCTGGCTCAGACTCGCGTGCGAACGCGTTCGATAGAGTCGGGTGTCAACCGTGATAGGGTGCGCGCGTCAGGCGTCGCATTGCGGGTCAGGTTTCTCAATCGCAGCACAAGCCGAGCCCGTTCATCGTCCGCCGTCTCGTCGTCGGCACCCACGCGGTGTTTGTCCCCGTGACGGCGGGCATCGGCTATCGCTTGCTCGAGCAAGTCGATAAACTTGTGTAGTGGCAGGTTTTTGGGCCGCCACGCGATGACGGCAGTGCAAATCTCAATGTCGGGATCCTCCAATGCATGCGGGTCGCGTTCGCCGGCGAGCGCGGCAGCCTCGCCCTCGAAAAAACCGTAGTTCAGCAAATGAATGGCATAGTCGCGGTTCGATATCCAGACATTTCCGCCATGGATTCGCGGAAACAAGCGTTCAACCGTCGCCGCTTCCTGACCTTGCAATTCGATGATCCGTGTCAGCGCCGACGCGCGTTCGCCTTTCGGCAGGGTTTCGATTTGTGACTTTAGGTGGTTTAGCAGTGCGCGGCGTTGCCGCGCGCTTACCGACGCGTTATCGCGCGATGGCAACCCGCTACTGGGCTCATCGGATTGCGTCGCGCACGACGCGCTGTCATGCGAGCGTTTCAGATGCTCGATCATCTGGTCCAGCACGCCCTTTCTATCCTGCGGGGCCAGCCATTCGAGTTCAAAGGACTGGATGATTCCATCCAGTTCGGCGCGGCTATGCTCGAGCAGTTCCAACGACGTCGTCCATAGCCTCTGTGCTTGATCGTACTGCTGGGGGCCGGGGGGCAGTTGGCGAACGGCCTGCAGCTTCTTGTTTACAAGAAAGCAATGCCGTCGCGGCAGCAGCATCTGCCGGAACTTGCTGTTGACCTCGGACAACCGCGCCGCATCGCTGAGCGGAACACGGCTGAATATGTTGGCGAGAAGCTCCGTTGGCATCTCGTTCAGGCCAATAGCGGCTTGCGGGCTCTTGGACAATTGCTTGGCACCCAGCCCGTCGAGTCGATGTACCCCATTCCGTCGTTGCGCGGTAGATTGCTTCCCGACTGCCTCAGGCGTGTAAGCCGCCGAGGGGATTGGATCAAATGTTTGCGTGCCCTGGCTGGCACGCGGTGCGATGCTCAAGGATAGCGGATGCGGCATTCGGTAGGCCCTAAAATCCGCAATTGTCGGAGCAAGCGCGGCGATACGTCGCGCCGGTGCCGAAACGACAATGGAAGAACCGAATCGGCGCGATACGTCGACATCGGGCAAGCTGCATGTGGTCTGCCGCTGACACGATCCGCGATGTTTGCACCGTTCCCATGGCTGGAACACCAGATGCGTCTCGTTGATCGCGGTGACGCGGTAGCACCCACGGTGCTTCGGGTGGCCGGGCAGCAGCTTGATCGATTCGGCGGCTGCGGATCGCGATCAGCCGCGTCGCGCAAACCCGCTTGATCATGCCAACGGGTCGGCGCTGCCCGATTCGCGCCCACGCATGTGCTCCATCGCCTTCAGCGCCCGCTCGCGCGCTTGCTGGTGAGGCACCACCGGCAGCGGATAGTCCTGACCCAGCCGAACCGACGCAGACGCCAGTTGTGCGGGTTGCGCGAGCCATGGCGCATGGACGCATCCGCTCGGCACGCGCGCGAGTTCGGGCACCCAGCGCCGCACATAGGCGCCCTGCGGGTCAAATTTCTGACCCTGTAGCACCGGGTTGAAGATGCGAAAGTACGGCGCCGCATCCGCGCCACTGCCGGCCACCCATTGCCAGTTTGCAGGATTGCTGGCTTCGTCGGCATCGACTAGCGTGTCCCAGAACCAGGCCTCTCCTTCGCGCCAGTTGATGAGCAGATGCTTGACGAGAAACGACGCCGTTACCATCCGCACGCGATTGTGCATCCAACCCGTATGCCACAGCTCGCGCATGCCGGCGTCAACGAGCGGATAGCCGGTGCGGCCATGCTGCCACGCGCGCAGATCCGCGGTATCGGTACGCCACGGCATCGTGTCGAATTGCCGTTTGAAATTGACTTGATGGAGCGGCGCACAATGATAGAGCAGATAGTATGAGAACTCGCGCCAGCCAAGCTCATCGAGAAACTTATCGACGCCGCTGCTCGCGGTGCAGGCGCTGCGCGCGTCGCCGCAGTGGCGCCCGACGCGCGCAGCAGACAGTGCTGCATGCCATACTTGCCGTGCCGAGAGATTGCCGAAGCGAAGATACGGAGAGAGCCGACTGGTTGCCTGCATCGCGGGAACGTCGCGTCCACTCGCGTAACGGGTCAGCGCATTCGCGAGGAAAGCGTCCAGTTGCGTCTGTCCCGCTTGTTCGCCGCATTGCCACGTTTCGCGCAGCCCGCTGGCCCAGTCGGGGGTGCGAGACTGGAGCGCCAGTGCAGACAGATTTTTCACGCGCACTGCCACGCCGATGTTTTCCGGCACGGGAAAGAAGTTGATTCGCTCAGGGGCGGGCTGCGGCGCTTCAGGGGAATACTGGTGGCGCGCGGCGCGCCAGTACGCGCTGAAGACCTGAAACGGGCGGCCATCTCGCGTAGCCACGGTCCACGGCTCTCGCAGCAAGTGGCCATTGAAAGTGAAAACCGCAATGCCACGTTCTTTGAGCGCCGTCTTGATCGCGGTGTCGGTTTCGCGTTGCGGTGCCGAATACCGGCGATTCCAGCACACCTTGATCGCGCCGATTGCCACGGCGAACGCTTCGATGGCCTGCGACTCGGAGCCGTGAAGGACGGTCAATTCACCGCCCAGCGCTACGAGCGCAGCATTGAGTGCGCGTAAGGATTCATGGAGCCACCAGCGCCCAGCTGCGCCCGGCGGGCGCGTATTGCGTGGCGCCGGGTCGTGAACATACACGCACACGACAGGGTGACCCGTGGCAATAGCGTATTCGAGCGCGGGATTGTCGGCTAGGCGTTGATCGTCGCGAAACCACACGACGACGGGTGGTAGCGAGCAGGGTGGCGAAGACGGCGGCATTGAGAAGTCGTAAAGCGGAGGCCGTGACAATCTCCATAATACGGGTTTCGGCGCGGATAGCTGTTGGGATTTGTCAACAGCGTTGAGGCGCGTGCCGACTATGCCGCTACAAGTGTTAGTGACGACTCAGTATCGCTCGATAAGCTAATCGTCAAAGAAAGGGCCGCAACGGTCCCCAGCTCGCGCAGTGGTCATGTGTCGAAGCGTCCGAGGTCCACCAGGCCAATCGAGAACGTGAGATGGCTGTGTGCACGGTAGCACACGCGACTGCTGCACGCCCGCCGGCGCTTGACGTATGGCATCGCCGGGTCGCGCCCAATCGGGGGAGGGGCGGGGGACTACGTCGTCCGTGTTGGCCGCACATCGCGTGTCATGCGTGCTTGCCCTGTTCCACGCCGTTATCCAGCGGCGGCTCGGAAGGCTGCGGTGCGCAGGACGGCGCGGCACGCGAAGGCGATGCCATCAAGACAACGGGGGAGCCGGGTTATAAGGGAAAAAGTACTCCCGCGATTGGTTTAGGAACTGCGGCATGGTATGGACGAAGGGTCCATTTGCAGTCCAGAGAAGATTGCGCAGGGCGGCGACTGGCTCCCGCGACGGCATCTGGGAAGGCGCAGGTGCCGGGCGCGCGCCTGATCTTACGAGCATGGGCGTCGTTGTTTCAATGGGTCCAAGTAGTGGCGGCGTGGTGAAGTAAGGACCATTGTCTGACATGCGGTGTTCCAGGAATAGCTGAGCGAGCGCGGCAGCGAAGCGAGCGCCCGTCATATGTCGGACATCGATTATCGCTGCTGCGCCATCCGGCTCGCGCATCGGTCGGCGCAATCGTGGATGGTGACGCGAAGTCTGTTGGCGTAAATGTAATAAAGGGTGGCGAATAATAGAACGCCCGAACGGGACACAACTGTCGAGCGGTGCCGCCCGAGGCTACGACCTCGTAGTTTTCGGTGCAGCGTCGCGCGCGAGATGCCCAGGCTTCGGGCGGGCGGTCGCCGACATGTTGCCGTCGTGACGCTGGAGTGCCTGCCTGATCACATCGGCTTTCGCTTCGGCCAGCGTGCCGGCCAGGCAAGCCGCCAGGCGTGGGCTTGCCGGCGTGCCGGTCGTCGCGAGTCAACTCCGGTGGTAGATGTTTGACGCTGATCCTGCGGTCTCTGTTGGCTAATGCCGCCTCTTGCGCGAGCAGGCGCTCGAGCCGCAACCGCAATCGGTGCGCTCGCGCAGCGGCGGCAGCGTAATGCTTATGCCGCAGAGCCGGTAGTACAAGTCAGTTTCGCCGTGCACGATGACCAGGATATCGCGCGAGAAGGCCCGCTATGCGTTGTCGAGGGCGGATGTGAGCTGCGGGTCGGCGCATATCCACGCCTTGACACCGGCAGAGCCCGTCGATACCGCGATGGAGGTGATAGCTATGGGAGCCGCCGGGGCGGCGGCGTGCGTTGACGGCGGCGCATGCCGTACTGTGCCGCGCCGGTGACAGTGGGCGCGGTCGATATCCCTGTCGCGGCGCGTGCCCGCGTCGCCGGCAGCGACGGTGGACCGGATCCGCACGGCGGTCTGCCGCATCAACAGCCAGGCGGTCATCGGTAACGACGCCACGACGCAGCATTGGCCCAACTACAACTTGGATTATTTGCAGACGGGTTTCAGTAAATTTAAGCAATCGATACAGACAAAGCGCGTCAACCACCTGGCGCGCGCCGTCTGGGTCTGGTCTGGACATATGATTTGACTTCTTCACGGGGCGTAGAGGTGTCCCGATCGTCGTCCGCATGATGCTTGTGGTGCCTAATGCCTAGGCGCTGACGATGGGTGCCTACAGTGCAGGCCGACAGACAGGTAGACAGGTAGACAGGTAAAGCGAACGCGCACTAATTTACCGTTAGATAAAGGCCCGATCTTCTCACTTAACAAACTTTCGCGCTCCACTGCAAAATTGGCATGCAGCTTGTGCATTCATGCACATCCAATTTGGTTTATTGTTGATACAGCGAAGCCGTTTGCTTACCTATACTGGACATATCAATATGCCGGTACACGACCCATATCGCCCGGCCATGGCGGCCCGCCTGACAATAAACGGAGACACTATGCAGACGCAAACAACCATCGAAGGCCGCACGGCCTCGGGGATCGCCACGGGCCGACATCCTGAACGCCATTACCGCCAGTGCGGTACTGTCATTAGTAACGATGCCGCTGTACAGGCACTTGAGCGACCGGATTGGGCAGAAGCGCATGTTCGTGATTGGTTTGTTGCTGATGTGCGTGTTCGCCGCGCCACTGAGCCCGGCATCGGCACGCTAGGTGGCGTATCGGCGCGGCGGCGTGTCATGCCGTCTACCGAGTAGGATACCTAAATAGAAGTTTGATAGTGTTGGAGACTGTTAATGAATTCCGCCATAGCTTCCACCTCGCTTGAGGTGACCACCGTCAAGTTGTTGATCGACGGGCAGTTCGTCGAATCGCAGTCCACCGAGTGGCGCGATATCATCAATCCTGCCACGCAGCAGGTCATCGGCCGCGTGCCATTCGCCACCGATGACGAGGTAAAGGCGGCGGTAGCCGCCGCGCAGCGTGCCTTCGCGACGTGGAAACACACGTCAATCGGAACTCGCATGCGGATCATGCTGAAGTTCCAAGAGTTGATTCGCCTGCATATGGAGCGCATTGCGCACACGCTGACGGCAGAGCAGGGCAAAACGTTGCCGGACGCACAGGGCGATATTTTTCGCGGCCTGGAAGTCGTTGAGCATGCATGCTCGATCGGCACGCTGCAGCTCGGCGAGTTTGCCGAGAACGTGGCTAGCGGCGTTGACACCTATACGTTACGGCAGCCCATCGGCGTGTGCGCGGGCATCACGCCGTTCAATTTCCCTGCGATGATCCCGTTGTGGATGTTTCCGATGGCGATCGTTTGCGGCAATACGTTCGTGCTGAAACCGTCCGAGCAGGATCCGTTGTCGGCGATGGAACTGGTCGAGCTGGCACTCGAGGCCGGCGTGCCGGCCGGTGTGCTCAATGTCGTGCACGGGGGCAAGCAGGTGGTTGACGCGCTTTGCACGCATCCGGACATTAAGGCGATATCGTTCGTCGGTTCCACGCAGGTGGGCACACACGTATACAACCTCGGCAGCCAGCATGGCAAGCGCGTGCAGTCGATGATGGGCGCCAAGAACCACGCGGTCGTGCTGCCGGACGCCAATCGTGAGCAGACGATTAATGCATTGGTTGGGGCCGGGTTTGGCGCCGCAGGCCAACGCTGCATGGCGACCTCGGTGGTGGTGTTCGTTGGCGAGTCGCGCGATTGGTTGCCTGAGCTGGTGGAGAAGGCAAAGACGCTAAAAGTGAACGCCGGCCATGAGCCGGGAACCGATGTCGGGCCCGTGATTTCGGCGGCAGCTAAGGCGCGGATCGTCGGCTTGATCGAATCGGGCATCAAGGAGGGTGCGACGCTGCTACTGGACGGTCGTGGCGTGCGAGTGCCGGGCTATGAGCAGGGTAACTTTGTCGGTCCGACGATTTTCTCAAGCGTTAAGACCGACATGTCGATCTACCAGCAGGAAATTTTCGGCCCGGTAATCGTGGTGCTGGAAGCCGCCACCCTCGATGACGCCATTGCGCTGGTGAACCGCAACCCGATGGGTAATGGCGTGGGGTTATTCACGCAAAGCGGCGCCGCGGCGCGCAAATTCCAGAGCGAGATCGACGTCGGACAGGTCGGCATCAACATCCCAATACCGGTGCCTGTGCCATTCTTTAGCTTTACCGGTTCGCGCGGCTCAAAGCTGGGCGACTTGGGCCCATACGGTAAGCAGGTCGTGCAGTTCTACACGCAAACCAAGACCGTGACCGCGCGCTGGTTCGACGACGCACCGGGCACTGGGGTCAATACGACGATCGCTTTACGCTGACAGGAGGCGTCATGGAAATCGGTTTTATCGGGCTGATCGATTCAAGCACGGTCGATCCAGCGACGGTGCAAGCCATTGCGGCGGCAGCCGGCCGGCAGCGCAATCCGTTTGCTGACGCGCCTGTGTCGGGGGCACCGGCGGCGCGCAGACCGGCACGCTCACTTTCATGGTTGGCGCCGACATGCAACTGTTCGAGCGCATTCAACCGGTGTTGCTGAGCATGGGCAAGAACGTCGTTCGGTGCGGCGAACCGGGCATGGGGCAGGTGGCCAAGATCTGCAACAATCTGGTGCTCGGTATATCGATGATGGGCGTGGCTGAAGCAATGTCGCTCGGTGTTTCGCTCGGCATCGGCCCGGCGGTGCTGGCCGGCGTCATTAACATGTCAACCGGCCGTTGCTGGAGTTCGGATACTTATCATCCGTACTTTACCAGTCGATGAGCCAACGCGGTATGGGCGGGCTGGATTTCTCGGCGTCCATCAAGCTATACAGTGCAAAGTTCGGCCAGGACTGAGCACGATGGGCGTGCGAGCTGCCCAAGCGCGTCCATGCTCGACATGCCTGCTGACATCGGGCCGGCACGGCGCACGGCCTACCTCGACGGTGCAGCGCTGCGCGCTGTCCACCGGCGAGCACCTGCCTGACTCGATAGCCAATACTTGTCCGACTTAATTACATCTTAGGCGTCTCGCCGCCTGCATATGCCAGTTCACGTGGCAATAGAGTGCCGCACCCCGTTTCCCGGTTGTAGAATGTCACGCCACTGACGCTACCCTGCCGTGTGGCGTTGTCATCGGTGTTTCCAACACCCCGTCGGTCGGGGGGTATTCCTATGCTGTTCGATGTGGCGCCGAGGTAGCCTGTTTCAAGCAGAAGGGTTGAGTGCCCCGACGCGTTTCGCCAAGTACAAAAGAGAAGTGGCCGGTGGCAATAGGCAAGCTATGGGTGGACTAATATCTCGCGGGTCTTTTTTCAGTCGCGTTGATTTTCTCGGAATCGAGTTGACCACGCATGGGCGTCGAGCATCGATCACGCGGTTTCGAGTTGGGCGAAAGACAGTTTTACACGGATTTGAACAATTGAGTAAAAAAGCGGGTGTGGTGCCGTTTAATCTAGTTTGCGAGCAAAGGAAGCGGAATTGGGGGGTGTTAGAAGACGCTCGAACCGCGCGTGACTTGGTGCGCGCCAACGCGGCTTTGAAGGATTTAGCCGCATCCGGTTGGCTTATCAGGGCACTACGTTACAGAATAATTCAGTGTGTCGCTGTGATGCTTGTCGGTGCTGCGGGGGCATGTGGGGGGAGCGGCGGCGGCAAATCTGATGATGACATGGTCCAACGCGTAGTCGTCAAAGAGGCGGACGGAGAACGAGAGCGGGCCCGCTCGCCAATGGATCCCGTACAAGGCTGGCACACCGGTACCACGGTCGGTTCTCCAGTCCCTACAACAAATTCGGCCCATACGATGAATATCATCAACATTACGAATGTAGGCCAACTTTATGCAACGGATGGAACGGTCGAGATTGGTAGTCTGAATCACGACAGAGGCAGGAAAAGGCGTAGTATTTGGCGGACAGGCCACAGCGTAAGCGAAGCTGTGGTGAAAGACTTGAATGTGGGCGTGGGCGAGCACGAAGCGCGGATTTCGGCCGTCGGTGTACAGACTGGACCCGAGCCCGTCGCCCAAGTGGCGGACGCCAGCGTACAGACCGAACCCGAGCCCGTCGCCCAAATGACGGCCGTCGGCGTACAGACCGAACCCGAGCCCGTCGCCCAAATGACGGCCGTCGGCGTACAGACCGAACCCGAGCCCGTCGCCCAAGTCGCGGACGCCAGCGTACAGACCGAACCCGAGCCCGTCGCTCAAGTGGCGGCCGTCGGCGTGCAGACCGAACCTGAGCCCGTCGCCCAAGTGGCGGCCGTCGGCGTACAGACCGAACCCGAGCCCGTCGCCCAAGTGGCGGCCGTCGGCGTACAGACCGAACCCGAGCCCGTCGCTCAAGTGGCGGCTGTCGGCGTGCAGACCGAACCTGAGCCCGTCGCCCAAGTCGCGGACGCCAGCGTACAGACCGAACCCGAGCCCGTCGCTCAAGTGGCGGCCGTCGGCGTGCAGACCGAACCTGAGCCCGTCGCCCAAGTGGCGGCCGTCGGCGTACAGACCGAACCCGAGCCCGTCGCTCAAGTGGCGGCTGTCGGCGTGCAGACCGAACCCGAGCCCGTCGCTCAAGTGGCGGCTGTCGGCGTGCAGACCGAACCCGAGCCCGTCGCCCAAGTCGCGGACGCCGGCGTACAGACCGAACTCATGGAGGCGCACGAAGCGCAAGGCCAATACATCGGTAGCCTATCGGGCAACTACAATTTCACCGCGTTGGTTACCCCGGCGGGCAAGTTTTATGCGATATATGCTCACGGCGACGATATAGGTGAGGCCATTGTTGGCGATTTCGACATGGGCAACGCCGGGACCGGGATCCTCTATTTGAAAGAGCGGCTTGCAATAAAGGTCAATTTAAGCGCGTCAACTGATTCCGGTCGTTCGCTGCCTTCCCACGTCGGTTCCACAGTGGTCTCGATCCTGGCCAACCAGTTTCCCAGCTATCAGAATATTGCCACTCAGGCCGACAACTTGTTGTTCAATTCGCAATCGATTCACATCGTCGCATCCGCCGATGGCCTGCCGCCGCTCCAATTCCAAGGCAATGCCGACCTAGCGTTACATACCAAGCCGACTGTGAGCAAAGTGGTCGGGACATACAAAGGCATGTTCAGCAAACGTGACTATCTTGTCAACGAGATCAATATGCCGAGCATAATTGAAATGATAATCGATGGCCGGGGTAGGATCACAGGGACAGAGGGATATTGCCCGTTTGTCGGCAAAATCGTTTCTCGTGAGTGGGGCAGTGCCTACGATATCGAGGTTGAGTACTCAGGCGATACAATGTGTTCCTACCCAAACTCGACGGTTCGCGGCGTGGGTTTCTACATTGAAAAGGAACGCCGGCTTCGCGTGGTGATGCAAACGCCGGGCAAGGGCGGTATGTTGTTCAATATGACGCGCAACAATGCCCGATAGGGTAGGCCGTCGTCCTAGCCCGGCAGCGCGGGCATGCGCTAGCGCCCGCAGCGCTCGAGCATTGGGAGGCGAGTTGCTTTTCCACGCGGGCCAGGCCTCGATGATGGCCGAAGGCGGCTTGCTGGACCCGACGGCGCGGCGACGCCGGTGCGTGAACCGGTACAATGCCGGCTGTGATTGTCAATTTATGGCTGCGCGATGTCCGATTCATCGTTCGACTCTCCATCCGACGGCGCTGCAGCGCACGCGCGACGTGCCGCCGGGCCGGTGGCCGGTCCGCAACCGCCCGCCTGCGTGACTGCTGCTGACCGATCCATGCGCGATCCGGCGCGCGCTTTCCTGCTCGGTCCGCTACTCAAGGGGGTGTCCCGCTCGTTCTACTTGACGCTGCGCGTGCTGCCCGCCGGCATGCGCGACCCAGTTGGCCTGGCGTATCTGCTAGCGCGCGCCGCCGACACGATCGCAGACACGCCGCTGATCGAGCCCGCGCTGCGGCTGCGGATGCTATTGACGCTGCGTGCGCACGTGAATGACGCCGAACACGATCGCGGGCCGCTGCGCGAGATGGCTAGGCAGTTGGCCGCGCAACACCAACAGTCCGACGAGCGGCGGCTGCTGGAATCGCTCGAGCCGGCGCTGGCGATCCTACAGCAGTTGGCCGAGCGCGATCGCGAGGCGGTCCGTGGCATTGTGTCGACGCTCACGCGCGGCATGGAGTTCGATTTGACCACATTTGCGCACGAGCGCTCCGGGCAGATGGTGGCGTTACGGGCATGGCACGAACTGGATCAGTACACCTACATGGTCGCCGGCTGCGTCGGCGCGTTCTGGACGGAGATGACCTATATGCATCTGCCGCGCGTGCTGCACGGTGACCCCGTGGCGATGTCAGCGCGCGGCGTGCGTTTTGGCAAGGCACTGCAGCTGACGAACGTGCTGCGCGATTGCGCTAAAGACTTGCGGATTGGCCGCTGCTACTTGCCGTCCACGATGCTCGAGCGGTACGGTTTGACGCCGCGGGACCTGTTGTCCGCCGAGGCGGCAGGCCGGGCGCGCCCGGTGATGCTGGAACTTGTACGCCATGCGCTGGACCAGTTCCGCGACGCAATCGACTATACGCTGGCGATTCGCCGTTCGGCGCCGCGCCTGAGGCTGGCATGCTTGTGGCCGATCGTCATCGGCTTGAAAACGCTGCTGTTGCTAGTGAACAGCGCGAACTGGCTGGTGCCGGAGCCGGCCGCCAAGGTTCGGCGCCAGCAGGTGTACGGCGTTATCGTCACCTCGATCGCGCTCGTCGGGTCCAATACGCTGCTGCGCGCGTGGCTGGAGCGGTTGATCGCTGCAATAGAGTGCCGGCTCCATTGCACTTCGCGCGAGGGCGGCTGAACTACGCTAGAGTTTGGTATCCTTGACGCGCATTTCGAATCTTGTCCGTCTATGAAACTGCTCGACGCGCTGGTTGAACAGCGCATCGCTGCCGCGGCCGCGCGGAGTGAATTCGACGATTTGCCCGGCAGCGGGCGGGCGCTGCAACTCGACGACGATTTGCTTGTGCCGCATGAGGTTCGTGTGGCGAACCGGATTTTGAAAAACGCCGGCTTTGTGCCGCCGGGCGTCGAGCATTTGCGTGCGCTACGCGAACTGGAGCATGCGTTGTGCGAATGCGACATGGGCCCTCAGTGCCCGGCACACGATGGGCCGCTGCTGGATCGCGCGGAACAGCGTCGCCTGCGGGCGAAGTGGCTGGCGCTGACTATGGCGCTCGAATCGCTGCGTGGCGGGCCGATGGTGGTGCCACACGAGTATTGCCGCCGTGTTGCTGAGCGCCTGGCCGGCTGTGGTGGCGCCGTCGTGCCAGCAGCGACTGACTGAGCGGCCCTTCGACGCGGAGCTTGAATGCGCAACAGCGGTTTACCTGACGCGGGCCCGTTAGCCCGGGATCTGCATTTCATGGCGTTAGCGCGCGCCGCCGCCCGCCGCGCTTATGCAATTGGCGAAGTGCCGGTAGGCGCCGTGGTCGTGCGGGGCGACGAAGTGATTGCGCAGGGCTTCAATCAGCCGATCAGCACTCACGACCCGTCCGCGCATGCGGAGATGGTCGCGCTGCGAGCGGCTGCACAGTCGTTATCCAACTATCGGATGCCGGGCTGCGAATTGTACGTAACGCTCGAGCCATGCCTGATGTGTGCCGGCGCGATCATGCATGCACGCATCGCTCGAGTGGTGTTCGGCGCGCATGATCTGAAGACCGGCGCGTGCGGCAGTGTAGTCGACGTATTTGCACAGCCACGGTTGAATCATCACACGAGCGTTGTCGGCGGCGTACTGGCCGATGAATGCTCGCACGAGTTGAGTCAGTTCTTCGTCGAGCGCCGTCAGCAGTTGCGCACGTCGCGTACACTCGGCGACGCAAGTTGATTCCGGTCGATGTCGCGCCGTGTGATCCTGATCGACGTCGCGCCGTGTCGGCACGGGTTGCAATACGTGCCGCGCACTGTCTTTTCCCGCTCAGGAGTGTCATGAGGCCCCGTACGATCGAACTGATTGCCCCCTGCGGCTATCCGCAGGATCCACAAGCCGTTGCCCGGGCGCTGGCGCGTTGGGTCGATGCCGGCCATCACATCCAGGGCATCGATACGACCGAGCGGCGCTTCCAGCGCTTCGCGGGCACCGATGCGCAACGCGCCGCGGACCTGAATCGGCTCGCTGATCCTGCGCGGGCGCTGCCGGACATCGTGCTGGCCGTGCGTGGCGGCTATGGCGCGATCCGGTTGCTGCATAGACTGGACTATGCAGGATTGCAACGCCGGCTGGCCGGCGAGCCGATCGCGATCTGTGGCCATAGTGACTTCACCGCGATTCAGATGGCGTTGCTCGCGCACAGTGGCCTCATTACGTTCGGCAGCCCGATGCTGAGCGGCAACTTCGGCGCGCCGATATTGAGCGAATTCACAGTCGAGCATTTTTGGGCGGCGATCAGCAACGCGGAGTTCACGATTGGTGAGCTGACGCCACAGCCCGACGACGTCGACCTGCGCGGCACGTTGTGGGGTGGCAATCTCGCGATGATCGCCGCGCTGGCTGGTACGCCATACTTGCCGAACATCGACGCGGGCATTTTGTTTGTTGAGGACGTCAACGAGCATCCATTCCGCGTCGAGCGGATGCTGTACCAATTGCATCTGGCCGGCATCCTGCCGCGTCAACAGGCGCTGGTGCTCGGTGACTTCACCGGGGCGCAGTTGTCGGAGTATGACAATGGCTATGATTTTGACGCGATGGTCGAGCAGATCCGCGCGCTGATCGGTATTCCGGTGATAACTGGGCTGCGCTTTGGCCACGGCGCGGATACCGTGACGCTGCCCGTGGGCGTGCCCGCGCGATTGGAAGCCGGCGCTAACGGCTTTACGCTGACAATCAGCGGCCATCCAACCCTGGCGGAATAATACTGCCCGTGGCAGCGGGGTTACCCGACGCTGGGTTGCAGCGAGGCGCCGGGAACCAAGAAGCGTTGTCCTGCTACCCTCAAGCCTCAAGCCTCGCGCATGTGTGAGGTGCGCGCGGTTAGTTCCACTTCATGCCGGTCCGCGGCTTGTCGTGCGCGATTGCGGTGATACAGTCGGCAATAGGCAAATGCAACGAAGGTCCACGGTGCAAGGTACGAGAACTCCGGCACCGATACCATCATCATCACATAGGTCGCCACGCAGCACTGTCGTAGCGCGACCGCCTTCGGCGCCCAATCGAGCTTGAACGCCGGATACAGCAATAGCACGCTGAACAGCGCAAGGCCCAGTAGCCCATTGTTGACTAGCAGCGTCGAAAACATGTCGGTGGTGCGGATGTAGCCGAAGCCGATTCCCACCAGCTTGTTCGCAACGGGTGCATTGAGCCAGAAGTCGACGGCGGCCATGAAACCGGCCGAGCGCTCCTGGCCCGATGAATTGGCACCGGTGAGTTTCTTGATTATCACATCATCTGCCAATTGCACGACTTGCTCGTTAAACACGATGATGATCGCAATAATGGCAAGCGCGGCCAGCACCAGCTTAATAATATTGATCCGCGTGTGCATCATCCGGATGCCGAGGTAGCACAGGTAGCCGACCATCGCCGTCGTGGAGGCCGTCATCACGAGTGAGGCGCCAATAATGATCGCTGGCCAGCGCGACCGTTGCACGGTGCGGGCGTAGACCCAGAACGGGAACATCGACAGCGCATACATCGACGGTTCGCCCGTTAGCGACTTCAGACGCTGCATCGAGATCCCACCGATGCCCATGGTTTGAAAGTCGCTGCCCGTGACGATGTCCTTGGGCAGGGGCCGGGCCAGCGTGTTGGTGAACTGGCGATTGGACAGGAAGTCACCCGGCTGGCCGGTCACAAGGTAGTAGGCGCACTCATAAAGTCCGTACACGGCAAACAGGACGCCGGAGGCAACGATGATGCGATCCCATGCGTCGTCGTAGTAGACGTACAGGTAGGTGCCATAGAGTACCACTGCGACGACATATAGAGATTGCGTGAAAAGCGAAGCGCGCATGACAAACGAATGGTCATACGGATTGACCAGCGACAAGGTGTCAAGATCAGGCGTATAATCGTCGGTCAGGTCGGCTAGTTGCGTCAGTGTAAACAGCAATAACCAGACAAAGATCGCTGTTAAAAGGATGCGCAAATAGCGGGTACGCTCGCCGCCTCCGTACAGCATAGCGATTGCCAGTGATAAGAAGCACATCAAATAGCCCGGCGTGGTACCTTGCACGCTGGGAAACACCAGCACGGACGTGATCGGCACAAAAAATGCCCACACCAGATAATAACGATCCACTGCCTTGAAGGCACCCCGTGCCCTACTGGAGTCAAACCTCCCACTCCATGATGAACCGACGACGTGCTGCTCACCGCCGGGACGCGCTGGTCCGGCATGCAGAGTGCGGCCGCGATGGCTCGAATTCGTGTCGTTCATCTCACAGGGTCCGCAATAAATCACTGAGGCAACCGCTGGCTATTGCCGTCATGGCGCCGGATCACCACCGCCGCCTCATGTGACGTACGTGAGTCGGGAAGGGCGCATACGCTTTGGTCAATTGGCATAGCATCGCGCATGAGTCAACCCATATCAGTGCGTTGACGTACCATTTCGACCCGATACGTGCCGGCTTTCGGGCGGTGGGCATAACCTAGATAAAGGGTTACCTGTCGGCGTGACAGTCGTACCGAGTGCATCATGTGGCCGGGCACATTGAGTCGGGCACGGTAATTGGCTGCGCTATGCGCCGTCAGCGCATGTGCAGCGAAACATCCATCTTTCCGAGCGCCCGAATTCAGTAGAATGTGCGCTCGTTCTTTCGACGCATGAAGCGTCATCCTAGTTCTCTTAGCTTCTGCGTGCGGATAATTCGCTCGCTGGCTAGCTTCGGGCTCGTCGATTCGGCTGTCGATTGCCATCCACACCATGTGTCACTGTGCGTCTGGCTTTGATCTACCGTTTCGTCACGAAGAAGTCCCATTCCCACGAAGTGCAAGGCGATGCCCAGTGTCCCAGGGGTGCGGTTCTTCGTCGCGTTCAATGCGGCACGGGCACGAAGTGCTTTCGTCCAACGTTTGGCGAAGGCACGTGCGTTTCGATTATCGGCCTTTGTATGACTATACATTCAAATTCATGATTTCGAAGAAGAGCAATTCATCTAAAAGTCCCTCTCACTGCGCCTCAAACATCGATTTGGACTCCCAAGGCAGTGCGAAAGACGCGCTATGTGTGCGACGTGAATTCCTTCGCACACTGGTTGCTACAGCCGGAACGATGGCGCTGGGAGTGTGTGCAAGTAGCGAGGTTGGAGCTGCTAGCTTTGAGCGTACGCGCCGCTGGTCCAGCAGCGGCGCGACTTCGTTAGATTCAGCCGCATCGGCTTTGAGTGCTACTAGTACTACACCCGTCAGTGTGACGACATCCAGTGCCGCGGCAACCTCCAGTTCCATGTCGTCGAACAGCTACAATGCAGTGTCGTCCGGGTTCTTCGGAATCAACGGACACATTAATTCGGGTAATGCGTATGGCACGGCGTTTGCCACGCAGATAGCCTACATGCGCGATCTTGGGGTTTCGAATGTTCGCCAAGATGTTTGGAATACGATGGGGGCAAAAAACATTGCCTCTTTTGTTGACGCACTGAGGGGTACCGGCATTAGTGTCTCAGTGGTGATCACCCCAAAGCTATTCAATACCGATGAGGCTTCTGCGTACAGCAATAGCTTTCAACTCGCATACTCCATCGCAAGTATTTTAAAGGGTAAGGTACTGTTGTATGAGTGCGGTAACGAAATGGAAATCGGTTTCGTATCCCGTGGCGGCAACTTTCGCACCGACTACCGAGTGACGCCGTACTTTATTTACCGCGGGATGATACGCGGCATGATCGATGGCGTACGCGCCGCGGATCCCCGCGCAGCAGTGGCCGTTACCGCCGGGTGGTTACACTTCGGTATTTTGCAAATGCTGGCCGACGGCACGGATCCCCAAGGTGGAACGAGTGGGCCACGCGTTAATTGGGATGTCACCTCCTGGCACTGGTATAGCGATATGGGAGACATCACGAATGCGAACGGTATCAATGTGCTTCAAGAGTTGACGCGGCGCTTCCGGCGACCGATCTGGATTTCCGAGTATGGCTATCGACCGTATGGTCAGTCCGAGAACACGCTGCTTAATGCACAAGCGAGCTACCTGGCCACTCAAATGCAGGAATTCGTCAAGCTCAAGTCGCAGTACAGTTTGCTGCAGTCGGTCCAGTTGTATGAGTTGTTCGACATGTCGGCTGACGATGGCTATGGCTTGATCAAGTCGGATGCTGTCACGAAAAAGCCAGCCTATAGCGTGGTCAAAGAAATCATCGCCCGCGGCAGGGTGTAGCGATGGCATAGCCCGCGGTTCATGCATGCGGACTGTGAAGGGTGGCGTTAGCCCTGCTCTTATCGTTGTGGTTGCGCCACTTATTGCGTGCTCTATGTCAAGCCATGGCTCGACGCTCTTGCCATGAGCGTTGCTGGTGCATGGAGAGTAGCGCGGAATCGGCGCCTGTGTTTCAGAAGCGTTGCGAACGTGCTGTAGCCGGTCGGGCCCGCTCCGTTAAACGGGTCTGGCATGCACAGGTTAGCGCATGTCCCGCACGGATGCTAGGCGCTTCGCAAAATTTGAAGCTTAGCCAGGACAGTGCGATTGCCGGTGCCAATGGAGCAAGCATATAGACGCCAAGCGGCGCGCCGGTCCACTGATAATGCCGACACAGCCAGAACACAAGATATAGCGGTATTCCATGCAATAGGTACACGGAGTAGCTGATTTTGCCTAGCCACGCAAATGACGGGTGATGGATCTTGAATAGGGTGGCGAAGCTGGCGAACAACGCGATGCCGACGAGGTAGCCGATTGACGACGAAACGTGCGCATAGTCATGGCGCCGAAGAGTATAGATAGCGATTGCCACTGCAATTAAAGCGATCAGTGTGGTCAACGCAATCAATACGCCACGGTAGGTCATCGACAACGCAGGGATAGAGCGTCTGCGCGGCCAGATAAGCAAGATTGCGTTGGGTTCGTCGTACGCCTTGCGAAATACTGCCCCCCAGAACATGATTGACAAATGATACAACATGCCCTTGTACTGCCCCAATGCATTATTAGGAATAACATGCCATGCAGTGGTCAAGACGAACAGTATGCCTAGTGCCGCGCTGGCGGTAACGAGTGCACGCATTTGATGCAGCAAGCCACTCCAGAACAAAACTAGACATAAAAGATAGAAATACAATTCAGTTTCCAATGTCCAGTAGTGGCCCATGATGGTGTCGAAGCCGAATGCCGTTGGGATCATCGTCAAGTTGACGAGAATGCCGATGCTGCTCATCTTTTGTTGGAACAGCGTCCAGTACGTAAGATAGCCAAGTGGTACCGAAAGCCAGAATGCGGGGTACAGCCGCATGAAACGGCGTATCAAAAATGTGCGCGTACCATCGGCGATGCTGCCCCGCAGGCTGTTTGGAATCAGCATCCCGCTGATTCCAAAAAAAATCACGACACCGATGCGCCCGAAGTTGACCGAACGCTGTAGTGCGTCCAACCCATGTTGAGATCCGGCCAGCGGGGCAAGCAGTTCAGCATAGTGCGTCCAGATAACGAACAATACCGCGATAGCACGCATCGCGTCGATGTGGTCTAAACGGCCATTTTCTGGAGGGTTTGCCATTCAAGGGCCTTGGATCTAGTTATCGAGGATATCCACAGGACAGGGACGATCCGCGTCGATTGCAGCATCGCCTTCGCGACCCTACTCCGTGACTGCGACATTAAATCGTGGTGGGTGCACGCGCGTATGCAAAGTTTTTTTACGTTACAGTTGGACACGAGGCGCTTCGGTGCGTCACCGCGCATCCATTAAAATTCAAGCAGTACGCCGAAAAAATTTTCCTGAACATTTGAAAACAATAGCGCATCTTTCCGGAATCGCTATTGCCGTGGCGCCGCCCGTCCAATTAGCGACACGCCTTGGACATAGAGAACGTAGGCCAGCGCGGTGGCCACCGCGCTCTCGGCGACCAGTACCGCGGCCGCCGCGCCTTGTTCAGCGAACCACTTCGCAAGCAACGGTAGCAAGGCGACGTTGAGGAAACCGGAGGAAATCAGCACGCGGCTGAACGCGGTCTTCATACCCAGAGGCAGCATCGTTTGCACGCCGAACAGGTCCGTCATCCCCGCCATAAATGGAATGAATGCCATCCAGCGCAGCACGCCGATCGTCGGCTCGTAGGTCGCGCCGTACAGAATGCGCACGGCGAGCGGCGCGCCGAAGAAGATGCAGAGTGAGATCGTCAACACCATCGCACCTTGGACCATGAACAACTTGCGCAGGAAGGTCATCGCATCCTCACGCGCATGGTGCATTAGGTAGCTAATGTGCGGGTATGCAGCGGCTTTCATCGGCTGCAACATGCTGATCGCGGCGCGAATCAGCTTGTCGCCCGCGGCGAAATAGCCGGCGGCGACGTTGCCTGAGACGAAACCAAGCAACACGGTATTGGTCGATGCATAGAACGCGACCGACGTCGACGCAAGAAAGACTTGCCAACCGCCGGCCAGCGCATCGACGATGTCCGTGATGCTCACCCGAACGAATTCAACCTCGCGTCGGATGAACATATAGACGAAGATCGCGATGCCGGAGCCAAGCGGCACGGCGGCATTGACGACCATCGCGAGCGTGACGTCGGAGCGCTCGCGCACAAGTAGGAACATCGCGGGGACGCTGAGCGCGCGGCTGGCGAACAGCAGCAGGCTCATCGTGCGCAGGTTCTCCACGCCTTGAAAGTACCAACTCGGCGTGAGCGCGGCGCCGACAGTCATGCCGAAGCCGATGATCAGCAGCGTGCGGTCAAGAGCGAAGCGCTCGACAATGAAGGTCAACGCGAGCAGGATGACGAATCCGGCCATGGTAATCGCGACCTGCGCGAGAAAGGTCGCCCAAAACACGCGCGAGCGCTCGGCGCGGTTTTCGCGTGCGAGCGCGATGCGTGGCGTGGCGGTGAGGTCGAAGCTGTAATTGGTGAAATTGATGAAGTAGGTGATGACAGCCAACGCGAACGCCAGCCGGCCGTATCCCTCGGGGCCAAGTACGCGGGTGAGCAGCGGCAGCGTAAGTAGCGGTACGACGTAGGTCGACAACTGCAGCGTCATCAACAACAGGAAGTTCTTCTTTACGGACGACATGTCCGGCTCCGGACTGGAAAAAATGAACCGGCGCAGGCTGTGCACGGCAGCTTCGCGTGGATGTCGCGCTGATCGATCATGTCTATTTACCTACGGTATCGGTTCCGGCATGCAAATCGAGCAGGGCGCTCAACCGTGCCGCATAGTGCTCGCGCGTGTACTGGGACCAATCGTAACGGCGCCGCGTGTCGCGCAAATGCATGCCTAGTGCATCAAGCGCGGCGACCAGGCTGTCAGGCGTGTGTTGGTACTTGATCTTGTTGCCGATCTCATCGCCAAAACTAGCTAAGCTACCCAGATCGTGCACGAGCACCGGTAGACCGATCATCGCTGCCTCGACGATCACCAATGGTGCGTTTTCAGCCCAGATCGACGGTAGCAGGACCGCATCGTGCGCGCGCAGCGCCTCAAACAACTGCGCGTGGTCGAGCCGACCCGCGAAGCGCAATCGGCCGCAGTTGACCAGCGTCGTGTACTTCGCGTGCAGGGTATCGCGTTGCGAGCCGTCGCCGTAGAGGGTCACGCTGCCGAGCCGATGCCATTGCGTGTGGCTGGCGAGTTCGAGAAACGGATCCAGTCCTTTTTCGGGCTCGATGCGTCCGACGAATGCCAGGTCAAAGCGGTCCTTGTCGACGATGCGGGGCGGTGCCTGGGCGATGCGGGTATTGACTGGATTGGGCAGGATCGCTGAACGCATCATGCCGCGCCGTGCCAGCGCATCGCGCATGTACGGGCTCGGGCACAGGAATTGGTCGAAGACGGCGCACGGGTTTAGCACCGTATTGACCGCGTGCCAATGCAGTTTTTTCACCGCATCGTGCAGCATGCCCCGTGCACTGGCGCGGGCGAGCAGCCGCCGGCTGTCGCCCAGCGCCTCCAGTGGTAGAGGCTTGGACACGCCCGGCTTCGGATAGGTCAGCAGGTTCGGATTGTAGAACACCATGTGATAGTCATGGCAGGTCAGGAAGGTGCGGTAGCCGAGCTTGCGTTTGTATCGTTGTATGACCGGCAAAATCGATGGCGACAGTAGGCTGTGATAGTTGTGCACCAACACGCGTTGGGGCTGAACACGTTCGATCGTGGCGGCCAGCGCGCGCGCCGCGGCCGGATTCCACGCGCGCCGTGCCATGCCATGCGCGGCGGCCACCGATCGTTCGTCGAAGCCTTCGGCGTCCACGCCGGGCAACGCCCGCAGTACGTCCACCGAGGTCCGGTACACTTCCTCCGCCCCGCCTTTGCGCACGAAATCGTTGATGACCAGCACCATCATCTCGCGCTTGGCGAGGGTGGGCCCTGTGGCGCGCACGGTCAACGGCCGGCTCGCCATGCGCCCACGCCGCCGCGCGGCGCGGCCATGGCGCTCGGCGCTTCCCCAGCGCGGGAGGCGACCGTGGCCGGAGCGGCTTGCGCGGCATCGGCGACTCCCACGGCATCGGCGGCTTCCATCGCATGAGCGGTTGCGACGGGCGTGGTACCGGACGCGCCGGATGTGCCAGGTACACCAGATGCGCCAGGTGTACCCGCCGCCGGCCGAGAGGCCCGGCCGTACTGGTCATCCAGCCGCACAATATCGTCCTCGCCCAGATAATGTCCCGACTGCACCTCGATGATCTCCAGCGGCGTCTTGCCCGGATTCTCAAGCCGGTGCACCGTGCCCAGCGGGATAAATGTCGACTCGTTCTCGCTGAGCAGGAACATTCTGTCGCCGCAAGTCACGCGCGCGGTGCCGCGCACCACGGTCCAGTGCTCCGCGCGGTGGTAGTGCATCTGCAGCGACAGTTGCTTGCCCGGCTCGACAACGATGCGCTTGACCTGGAAACGCTCGCCGTGGTCAATGGAATCGTAATAGCCCCAGGGGCGATGCACCTTGCGATGATCTTCGGCTTCGACGTATTGCTCGGACTTGAGCCGCGCCACCACGGCCTTGACTTGCTGCACATCGTGCTTGTTGGCGACCAGCACTGCATCGGCGGTCTCGATCACCACGACGTCCTTCAAGCCAACGCAAGCGATCAGGCGTCCTTCGGAATGTGCGAAGCTGTCCTCCGTGCCCTCGAAGATGACGCGGCCACGCGAGACGTTGCCGGCTGCGTCCTTGGGCATGATTTCCCAGATGGCGTCCCATGAGCCAACGTCGGACCAGCCGGCCGCCAGGGGCACAACGACGCCTTGGATGCCCGGACCCGCTGGATCGGCGAGCCGTTCCATCACGGCGTAGTCGATCGAATCGGACGGGCATGCGTCGAAGGCCGTCGCGTCCGCCTTGAAAAAGCCACCGGTTTCCTCCGCGCCGCTTCGCCAAGCTGCCTCGCAGGCGGCATGCATGAGCGGGTTCAACGCGGCGATTGCCGCAAGCCAGGTCGACGCGCGTACCACGAAGATGCCGCTGTTCCACCAATATTCGCCAGACTGCAGGTATTGGCGGGCCAGCTCTTGGTGCGGTTTCTCGACGAAGCGCTCGATTGCGTGGCCGCCCAGTGTGCCATTGGCATGCTGCACCGGCGCGCCGATTCGGATGTATCCATAGCCGGTCTCCGCGTGCCGGGGCAGCACGCCGAGCGTGGCGATGGCGCCGGCTTGCGCGTAGCGGGCGGCCAGCGCGATGGCGTCCTGAAACGCCTTTGGATCAGTGACCGCATGGTCGGCGGGCATCACCACTAGCACCGGGTCGCCGTGACGCGCCTGCGCGTCTAGCGCGGCAAGCGTGAGCGCCGGTGCGGTGTTGCGTGCTACCGGCTCCAGCAGGATGCGGGCGGACTTGCCACTGGCGCGCGCCTGCGCGGCGCTCATGAAGCGGTGGTGCTCGCCGCACACGAGCAGCAGTTCGTTGTCTAGCGTCGCGCTGCTGATGCCGTCCAAGCGACGGGCAGTTGCTGTCAGCAACGATTCATCGGCGATCAGGCCAATCAATTGCTTGGGGTGGTGCTCGCGAGAAAGCGGCCACAGCCGCGTGCCTGAACCGCCGGCCAGGATCACCGGCAGCAGGTGCGGCGGCGCGTCGGCGGGGACGGAAGACGTGAATGTAGGCTCGGTGCCGGTCATCGATTTACTCCGGAATCTGCGGGAAGGCGAGATGAGAAGGCGTAAGCGTCTGATTCGGTGCGTGCGTCGGCACGCACTGCGCGGGCCGGCTGGGTGACGCTGCCCAGCGCGCCGGCCACCGGCTCGACGAGGCCGCGCACGCCGCGCAGCAGGCCGCGGCTGGGTAGCGTCGTGTCGCGCATCGAGTGGATCATGCCGATGTACGGCATTCCGTGTTCGAGGAACGGTCCGTCGACCTTGCGGAAACCAAACCGGCTATAAAACGCTTCGCGGTAGATCGGCGAGTGGATCCGCACCGGCGCGCCTGGCCAACGCTCGCGCGCATGGCTCAGTGCCCGCCTGAGCAATTGCTCGGCGGTGTCGTCGTCGCGCCGCGCGGCGCTCGTCAAGAATTTGTCAATGATTGTTTCCGGGTCGATGTCATCGCCCGGCAGCAGGCGCGCGTAGCCTTCCACCGATCGCTGCTGCGCACGCGTATCGATCGCGAAAACGTGCAACGCTTGCTTGTCCTTGCCGTCGATGTCCAGGTGCACGTGGGCGTTCTCGACAACCAATACGGCATTGCGCGCGCGCAGGATCAGATATAGCTCGTCCGAACTCAGTTGCCCGAATTCGCAGCATTTCCAGTCCATGATGTGTTCCTCGTTCGGCCAGCGCAGAAAACGCCAGGCGTGGCCGGATAGCACCGTGCGCCGCCGGCACCGCAATGTTGCAATGCCAAAAGCGGCCGCACCCTATGGAACGAAGGTACTGGCGAGTGCGGGCAAGCTCTGTTCGCAAGCGCACTATTCGACATGGATCCTGGCGAAGAGGTGAGGTTGCGCCGCCGGCGTTGTGCAGTGCACGCTCAACGTGCACTGGTCCACTGTTCGGCAGCGAACCGATGGCCGTGCGGGTTTTCGCGTACAACGTGCGCTTGCGGTGCCGCACGGCGGCGTTCCCGGACAGCGTCTGCCGCGCCGTTTCCATCCGCCCGGAGCCCACAAAGCGCAGCATCGATCATGCGACACGAATCCCCGCCAAAGGAGCCGAACATGGGTAGTGCCAATCTGGAATCGAAACAGTCCGGTCCCGGAGCTGTGCCGAACGAGCGCGATCGCGCGGCGACCACTCGCGAGCTGAACGATGCAGCAGGCGCCGCTAGTTTTCTGGAGCAGTTATTCGAGCGCGGCTTGCTGATTCCGAGCGACGTCGATGGGCTGTATGGCCGTGGCGCCGTGTTCGAGGACGTCGTCGAGCGCATCAGCGACTTGATCGGTGCATGGGGAGTGGAGCGCGGTGCTGACGTGATGCGGTTTCCGCCGGCGATGAGCCGCACGTTGCTCGAGCAAAGCGGTTACTTGAAGAACTTTCCGCAGTTGGCTGGCACGGTCTTCAGCTTCTGCGGCAATGATTTCAGCCATCCCCGCTTGCTCGCCTGCCTGGATAAAGGCGAGGACTGGACCGCCGAGCAAAAGCCCACACGCATCATGATGACGCCAGTAGCCTGCTATCCCGTCTACTCGGTGATAGCCAAGCGCGGTCCGGTGCCGGCGCAAGGCCATCTGATCGATATTTTTTCGTATGTTTTCCGTCAGGAGCCGTCACTGGAGCCGGAGCGGATGCAGCTGTTTCGGCAGCGCGAGTTCGTCAGGATGGGCACGCCCGAGCAAGTGCTCGCCTTCCGGCAAAACTGGATGGACCATGCGCGCTGGATGTTTCATGCGCTGGAGTTGCCAATGTCACTGGAGCTGGCCAACGATCCGTTTTTCGGCCGGGGCGGGCGCGTCGTGGCAAACAGCCAACGTGCGCTGCAGCTTAAGTTCGAGGCGGCGGTGACCGTGCTGAATCCGCATAAGCCGACCGCGTGTGGCAGCTTCAACTACCATATGGACAACTTCGGCAAGACATGGGACATCCGTAGCGAAACCGGTGAAATCGTGCACACTGGGTGCTGCGGCTTTGGGCTTGAACGGATTGCGCTGTCGCTATTCAAGTTGCATGGTTTCGATATCGCCGCCTGGCCGCAGCGGGTGCGGCAGACCCTATGGAAGTCGCCATGCGGCCAGTAGCCGCGCGAAGAAGCGTGCGAGCGGCGGAATACGGCCCGAGCGGGGCTGCACAGTGGCGGGTGAGACGCGCAAAGCGGTTCGCCCGTCGTGTTACGCGCGCCGTCCTGGAGCGCTCAATGGCTCGGTTGTTGTACCTGCGCCGGCTGTGCCACCCGGGAGGCTTCGCGACGCGCGAGTAGCGTTGTCTTGGTGGCGCGCGCGTCGTCGAATTCGTTCAGTCTTTCGAAACGATCTCCGCTCTTGGCCGCGCGTCCGAATGCCATGGCAACAAATAGCGCGACGGCTTGGATCGCGAGCACGATGATTACAATATGCAGCATGTTATTCATGATTTTATCCCTTCAAGCGCACCGCCTCGTCCGGCGCGTCCCCCAAGCCCGACAGCGCGAAGTCCGGCAAGATGCGCACCGCTGCACTGTTGGCCATCATCGTTGCCTATCGGCAGCACTGCGCGAAAATTAAGGAGTCCCCTTACGTCTAGTATGCGCCAATCTAGAAGAACGTCCCAGGGGTGACAGACAAACAAAATGGCCGGATTTTCCCCTATTTCGTCGGGAGAAAGCCCGTGATTAAACCCGATACCCGTCTTCGGCGCGGGGGGCAGCGCGAAGGCGGCACACGCACGGCGACGAGCATGGTTCGATTGGGTGTGTCAGCGTACCGACCCCACCCGTGCGGATGCCGCCTACTAACCGGCGCATCCGTGCCGTGGACGCGTTGTCATGGAGGGGGGACGGCCGGATGGCCCGTGCGCATGGCACGCAGGCGCCGGGTGGAAGAACAAAGAGGGTTAGAGAATGAACGCGACGATGCGGCCTGTCTCGTTTGATGGGCATTTCGGCTGGCTTCATGGTGCGCAGGCTGGCGATCCGGGCGACGTGGGTTGGGGCGTGGTGCTGTGCAGCCCGCTCGGGCATGAAGCATTATGGTTGCACCAGACGATGCGGCAACTGGCCGAGCGGTTGGCGTCGCGGCGCATTCCGGTGTTGCGCTTTGACTATGCAGGCACCGGCGATTCGCTGGATCGTGACACGCTGGTCGAGCCGACCCGATGGACGGGCGAAGTGGTGAGCGCCGTCGAACATTTGCGTCGTGTGACGGGGGTGCAACGCATTGCGCTGGTCGGGGCGCGCTACGGCGCGATGGTGGCCGCACAGGCCGCGCCCCAGGTCGGCGCGCAGCGCGTCGTATTAATGGCGCCCGTCGTCTCGGGCCGGCAGTTCGTTCGCGAACTCAAGGTGTTGCAGCAGACATGGCGGGAGAAGACGGGCTCGCACGTGCGCACCGACGCACCACCGGCTGGCGCATTCGATGTGCTCGGGCATCGGTTCGAGCTGGCCGCGATGGAGCAGGTGGCGAAGCACGACTTGCGCCGCGTCCAGGCACCGCCCGCGGCGTCAGTGCTGATCATGCATGTCGACCCGCACGATCCGAGCCATGCGCTCGCCGATGTGTACCGGTCGCAGGGCGCACGTGTGGACGCTGGCTGGTTCGCCGAATACCCGGGCGCGATGCAGCCATCTTGGCTCGCCGAAGTCCCGCAGGCTACGCTCGATGCCGTCACACAGTGGCTGGTGAACGAAGAGGTGACGTCTCAGGCCGCTTCGGCGGGCGCATCGCGTCCCGCATCGCCGATGCCGATGTGTGACGATGCGCCGCTTCAGACTGACTGGATGGTGGAGCAGCCGGTCAAGTTGGATCAGGGCCGATTGTTCGGCATCCTCTGCGAACCGGCGGGCAGATTGGGCCGTGCGCCGCTTATTGTGATCCCCAACACGGCCGCCACGCACCATGTCGGGGACGGACGCTTTAACGTCGAGTTGGCGCGCCAATTCGCGCGTGCGGGGTTTGCTTCGCTGCGGCTTGATGCGAGCGGGCTGGGCGACAGCGCGGCGGCGGCTACGCAGATCGATCCGGGCTCGTTGAGTTTCGACGCGCTGGCCGCCGACACGTCCGATGCGGTCGATTGGGCGCGCTCGCGCGGCCATCCGGGCATTGCGGTGTTCGGTATTTGCTCCGGTGCATACCTGGGCTTGCGCGCCGCGCTCGACAATGCGGCGATCCGGGGCTTGATGCTGGTGAACCTGCTCGGCTTTTCGTTTCCCGATGGATTTACGATGCATGACGCCGGCCGGGTGGGTGCCGGATCGACCCGCGCGCATTTCCGCTCGATGTGGCGCGCGCAGAAGTGGGCCCAGGTGTTGCGCGGCGAGGTCAGCCTGCGGCCGGTCATCGGCACGCTGTGCCGCTATGCGGTGGCGCGCACGCGGGGCCTCGCGGCCGCCTGGACGCAAGACATGCGAGATGCGCCGGGCAGCAGCCAGCGAGCGCGTCGCCAGATGAAAGAGTTGGCCGCGCGCGGGGTTCGCGTGCAATTGCTGTTCAGTCCGCTGGACCGTGGCCTGGACGAACTCGAGGTTCATTTCGGTCATGGTGGCCAACGGCTTGCACGGATCGGCGGTGTGCATGCCCGCGTGATACCCAACATGGATCATGAGGTGCTGAATCCGGCAGCACGCGAGCGCGTCGCGGCATTGTGCGAGGCGTTCCTCACGGAGCTTTTCGCCGACGTGCTCGATGAGCGGCAGGCTCGTCCATCGCTGCGCGCCGGGCTCGCTCCTGCGTCTTACGAGCACGCGCATGTGCTGGCAGCTACGCCGACGCTGCCGTCTGAGGAGGCGATGCTATAGCGGGAACGGAAGGGGACCAAACACGAGTTCGGCGTATTGATGGCGCGACCAGCACAGCGTCGCGACGCTAAGCAATCCCTCACAACGCCTGCCACGCATATACATCCATGTAGGCCAGTGCTCGGCGTATTGCTTAGCGTAAGCTTTTATACCAAACTAATGATTATAGGAAGCGGCCAACACCAGCCTCCCTATATTGCCCTGAGCCACCTAGCGTCGACTCGGAAGCGCACAGTTCCATCAGTGATTCGTCATCCAGCGGCAAATCCAATGCTTGATAATTCATGCTTTGGGACTGATCCATGAGAATCTCCTTTTTCATAGCTTAAAAACGCCACCAACATTATGAGTGGCCCCGAGGCCGATGTCATTTATGAACGACATGGCTGAATTCAGCTTAGTAAGAGAATAGTACATTGCAAAAGCCATGTGCTTAAATCCTAAGCGTATTGGCGGTTTGACATAGCTCTAAATGCTGCGCTTGAGAGCAGGGAAGCAAATTTGGCTGATGTCGTTAATGACGCGTTTGATCATCGAGACAATTGAGGGACGGTGTTTGCGTCAGTTACGCACGATGTAGCCGCAAAGCGCTTTGGGATAGCGCTGTAATATCTACAAAATGAACGACAAAAATTAAATCGTTACATTAAGTCCAACGCGTGGCGATCTCGAGCGACGTGGGCGAGATGCAATCAGGCCGTTCGCACGTTCTCGTTCATTGCGCCTATATCAGACAGGAAGTCGAGTGCCATCATCATTGGCATTCGCTGTATGGTCGCCGCGTCACGTTTCGCGACATCGAGCAGCGCGGTGGTGTCCACGTGCTCCATATCGAGCGGGATTGCGGCGTAGTCAAGATGGCGATGTATCAGTCAGGCATCCTTCGGAATGCGCGAAGCTGTCCTCCGTGCCTTTGAAGATCACAAACTGGGGATGCGTATCGGGCGCGGTGCGCAGCAGCTTACGCGACTGGACGGCGCGCACGCCAGCGTGGTGGCGACAGCCGGCTGGTCTGGCATGATCGCATACGACGGCACGTCGTTGCGCGCTGGATCGTTGACTGGCGACGCCAATTCAGCCTGCAGCCGCTGGTAGCCTTCCATAACCAAGTTGGAAAACGCGGCGCGGAAGCGATCCGCAGAAAAGCGTTGCGCGTTGGCGCGGCACGCGAGCGGCTCGAACGTGCCGTGGGGCAGCGCCTCGAACCGCTCGATGGCATCGATCAACGCGGGCGTGGTTTGCGCATCGAAGAACAGGCCGGTGGGTTGTGCGTCGGTATGGGCGCGCACCGATTCGAGCGCGCCGCCCTTACCGTAGGCGATGACGGGCGTGCCACATGCCTGTGCTTCGACTGGTGAAATGCCAAAGTCTTCCTCGGCGGCAAACACGAAGGCCTTGGCACGCTGCAGGTGTGAATGCAACACGTCGAAGGGTTGATAGCCGAGCAGCGTCACGTTCGGGCCTGCCAACGCGCGGATCTTGGCCATCTCCGGGCCATCGCCGATGACGACCAGCTTGCGCTGTGGCATCCGGGAAAAGGCGTCCACGATCAGGTCAATGCGCTTATAGGGCACCATTCTGGACGCGGTCAGATAGAAGTCCTCTTTGGCAGTATTCAACTGCAGGTGCTCAACGTCCACTGGCGGATAAATGACCGTCGATTCGCGACGATAGACCTTGCGGATGCGCCGCGCGACAAAACGCGAGTTTGCTGCGATTAGGTCCACGCCGTTGGCTGAACGCGCGTCCCAGTTGCGGATGTAGTGCAGCAGCGCGCGCGCGAGCACGGATTTCACGCCGCGCGTGAGCCCCGCCTCGCTCAGGTACTGGTGCTGCAAATCCCATGCGTAGCGCACTGGCGAATGCACATAGCTCACGTGTAGCTGGTCGGGCCCGTTCAGCACGCCCTTGGCCACGGCGTACGAGCTGGACAGGATCACGTCGTAGCCGGACAGATCAAATTGCTCGATCGCCAGTGGAAATAGCGGTAGGTAGCCGCGGTACTTGCGCCGGGCCATGGGCAGCTTCTGAATAAACGAAGTGTGGACCGGCTTGCCGCGCAGGCACGAGCGGTCTTCCAGGAAGTCGACCAGGCTGAAGATGTCCGCTTGCGGGAAACAGTCGATCATCTGGGCGAGCACCCGTTCGGCGCCGCCATGGACGACCAGCCAGTCGTGAACAATCGCTACCTTCAAGCGTGGGTCCTCTCGGATTAGGTTTCGGCCTTGCGGCTGACGCGGTGTTGACGCCGTGTGCGCCCTGCGCATCATGGCCACTCGGGCCATTATCGGCAGCACTCAGCGTTATCTATGTACGGGGGCGCACAATGATGCGCACCGGGCACACAGTGCGTGAAGTGCGCTCGCCGCCCGCATACCGCGCGGAGCAGGCTGAGCGCATGGCCGCTCAGTGCCGCGTGGGCAGTGCGAGGTAGCGTTCGAGCCGGTGCTGGAGCCCCTCAAGCAGGTGGCACAGTACCCAGTACACACTTGCTGCGCCGACATAAAGCGGCAGCGGCTGGTAGGTGGCCGCGATCACTTCCTGCGCGCTGTGCAGCAGTTCGGTCACGGTGATCACCGACACCAGCGAGGTGTCCTTGACCAGGCTGATTAGGCTATTGGACAGGCTCGGCACTGCGATACGCAGCGCTTGGGGCCCGACTACGTAGCGCAGCGTCTGCTGGCGCGACAGGCCTAGGCTGTACGCGGCGAGCCATTAGCCGCGTGCGATGCCCAGGATTGCGCCGCGCATACTCTCGGACAGGTACGCGGAGACGTTCGCGGACAACGCCAGCACGCCGGCCGGCGTCGGATCCAACTCGATGCCCACGCTCGGCAGGCCGTAGTAGACGACGAAGATCTGCACCAGCAGCGGCGTGCCGCGCATGATGCTGACGTATGCGCGTGCGGCGCTCACCGGCCAACGCCGCTCGCTGATGCTCATCAGCGCGATGGACATGCCGCCGGCTAGCCCGAATGCCATCGATAGCAGCGCAAACTTGATCGTTAGCAACGCACCCGCGGCGAGCGCGGGGGCGGACTGCAGCAACAACGTCAACGGTGACATCGAGGTGGCAGCTTACTTCAGTGGTCGGGTCACGTCGAGGCCGAACCACTTGTCGGAGATCTTCGGCAGCGTCCCGTCGGCCTTGAGTTGAGCAATGGCGTCGTCGATGGCTTTGGCGAACTTCGGGTTGCCTTTCTTGAATGGGATACCCACCTTTTCCTGCTGGCCCAGCGTGCTGCTCGGACGCAATGGTAGCGCGTTGGTCTTGATCAAGTATGCGAGCATCAGCCGGTCGTTGAGCGCCGCGTCGATGCGGCCCGCCGCCAGATCGCGCAGATACTCGGGCGCACCCGGGTAGGTCTTCACCTCAATGCCAGGCACCGACTTGGCCAGGTCGTTGTAGTTCGACCCTAAGCTCACGCCAAGCTTCTTGCCTTTCAGGTTGTCGAGTGATTTGAACTGGCGCGAATCGTCCTTGCGCTGGATCAGTTGCGCGACCGAGTACGTATAGGGCTGAGAAAAGTCGAACGTCTGCTGTCGCACGGGCGTGATACCGACCTGGTTCACGATCACGTCGAACTTGCCGGCCTGCAGTCCGGCGATGATGCCGCTCCATTCAGTGGTGATGAACTTGGGCTTCACGCCGAGCCGCAGCGCGATCGCCTTGGCCACGTCCACGTCGTAGCCGACAAGTTCGCCATGGGCGTCGCGGAAGTTGAATGGCGGATAAGTCCCTTCGAGACCGATGCGCAGCGTGCCGTGCTCTTTGACCTGGTCGAGTAGGTCGGCGGCTGGTGCGGCCACGGCGGCCGTGCCGAGTGCGCCGCCGACCAGCGCCGCGGCGAGCCATTTCCTGAGCAGCGAAAGTTTCATCGTTTTCCCCTCTTGGCGGGTAGTGACAGATGGCGGTCATCATAATAAAACCGTCATTAAAACTTAACTATCAATTTCAGATGGCTATATTACGCATGAATCGCGATGGCCAGCGGTGGCACGCACGCATTCGGCCACCAGCGTTGGGCCGCGGTAGATCAGGCCGGTATAAAGCTGCACCAACGAGGCACCGGCTGCAAGCTTTGCGTTCGCGTCCTCGCCACTAAAAATTCCGCCTACGCCGATAATCGGCACCGCGTCGCCTAATTGCGCGTGCAATTGCTGGATTACCCGGTTGGACGGGTCGAACACCGGTCGCCCGGATAGGCCGCCAGCTTCGTCACTATCGCGCAGGCCCTGCACCGCGGTGCGCGACAGTGTGGTATTGGTCGCAATCACGCCATCGATACGGTGCCGCAGTAGCGTGTGCGCAATTGACTTGATCTGCTCGTCGTCGAGATCTGGCGCGATTTTCAGCGCCAGTGGCACCTGCTTGCCGTGCAGGTCCGCCAGCCGCTGTTGTTTGTCCTTGAGCGCGCCCAGTAGCGCATCCAGTTCGCCGGCGGCTTGCAACTGGCGCAGGTTCTTTGTATTCGGCGACGAGATATTGATCGCCACATAGCTGGCGAACGGATAGACGCGCTCCAGGCAGTACAGGTAGTCGTCAAGCGCGCGCTCGATTGGCGTATCGGCATTCTTGCCAATGTTTAGCCCCAACACGCCACGATAGCGTGCGGCTCGCACATTGGCGACGAACGCGTCCACGCCATGGTTGTTGAAGCCCATCCGGTTGATCAACGCATCGGCCTGGGGCAGCCGGAACAGGCGCGGGCGTGGATTGCCCGGTTGTGGGCGCGGCGTTACCGTGCCGACCTCGATAAAGCCAAAGCCGAGCGCCGCCAAACCGTCGATGCAAGCGCCGTCCTTGTCCAGGCCAGCGGCAAGCCCCACCGGGTTACGAAATGTCAAGCCCATCACGGTGCGCGGCGCATCGGGTGCGTGCGGGGCGAGGCAACGCGCGAGGCCGGCGCGGGCGGCCGCGCTCAGCAGGCGCAGTGTCAAGTGATGGGCGTCCTCCGCATCCATGCGGAACAGGTGCGCCCGTGCGAGCGGATAAAGGGAACTGAGCACGGAAGTGGGCTGGGCCGACGGCCCTGAGTCGAAAACCCGTTATTTTACCGGGCGCGCAAGCCGTTCGATGGCGGCATCGAGCGGCGGCGTGTCGGCTCCTGCAGACTCCAGATCGCGCCATTGACCTTCGACCAGTCCCTCGAGCGGCCTGAAATTCGCCTTGTACGCCATCTTGCTGCTTTCGCGAATCCAGTAGCCCAAGTACACGTACGGCAACTTCAGACTGCGTGCCTGCTCGATCTGCCACAGGATGTTGTAGGTACCGAAGCTCGAGCGCTCGACATCAGGTTCGTAGAACGCATAGACCGAGGATAAGCCATCGCCGAGGATGTCAATCATGCTGACCATGCGCAGTTTGCCCTTGCGGGGGCTCGCAGCTTCGCGCACTGCACGTGAGCGCGTCGTGCCGCGTGGCTCGTACGGCTCGCGGAACTCGACCAGCCGCGAGTTAATGCGGCTTTGCAGTAGGAACTGCTCGTACTGATCGCGGCTGTCACAATCCATTCCACCACCGGCATGCCGTGCGGCTTGGTAGCGTATATACAATGCGTAGTGTTCCTCATCATATTGCAGCGGCGAGACCGACGCGATCAACTCATGATGACGGCGCCACACCTTGCGCTGGGTCCGGCTTGCATCGAAGCGCTCGACGGGCACACGCACCGGCACGCAGGCGCGACAGCCGTCGCAATAGGGCCGGTAAGTGAAGACCCCAGAGCGCCGGAAGCCTGCCTTGACCAATTCGGTGTAGACATCTGAGTTGATCAGGTGGCTTGGTGTGGCGACCTGTGAACGCGCAATGCGTCCCTCCAGGTAGCTGCAGGGGTAGGGCGCTGTCGCATAGAATTGCAGCGCTGACAGCGGCGATATCGGCAGTTCGTTAAGGTAGGTCACGTCAGCCCTTCACACAGCAATCGTTTGCCCAATATGTGGCGACATCAGATCGCTTCGGTGCTGATGGCATGTTTGCGGCAGCCAAATCAAGCCAGCACACGAGGCTGTAACAACGGTATCACGAAATGATGGCAGGTTGTGGCGCAGGTCCCCCGAGCGGCATAGTCGAAGGTTTCCACCGTACGCAAGTTCTTGCCAAGCAGCAGGGTGTCCCTTATAAGGCCGCCATTTCAATAAGCTTATCGGACAGTGTGGGCCCGCGCACCGCGTTGCGTTGGGCGCGCAGCTTGCAAATGGCTTTCGACTCCAGCGGCAGGACCCGTCGCGCGGTCCGGGCGCGTTAGTTGCGACTGTTGTTCCAGTATCGATGCAGCACGTGCTTGTCGAATTGCCACGGGATTGGCGAGTGCCGTATCGCGGCGCGCATATGGGCGATAAACGTGCGACGCGATACTTCACGCGCGCCCAGCGAGGCAAGGTGAGCGGTGTTTTGTTGGCAATCGACCATGTCAACCCGGTGCTCACGCAAATGCGCAATGAGCGCGGCGAGGGCAACCTTCGACGCGTCCGTACGGTGTGCGAACATCGACTCGCCGTAGAACATGCGACCCAAGCTCACGCCGTACAGACCGCCGACGCGTTGGCCCTCGACCCAGGTTTCGACGCTATGGGCCAAGCCGGCGCGGTGCAACGCCTCATAGGCGGCGATCACTTCGGGCGTGATCCACGTGCCATGCTGCCCATGCCGGTTCGCGTTTCCACACGCGTGCATCACATCGGCAAAGCCAGCGTCCACGCGGATCTCCCAAGAAGGTTCGCGCAGGACTTTTTTCAGGCTCTTGCGCAGCGAAATCGACACCTTGAATTCGCTGGGCACCAGGATCATGCGCGGATCGGGACTCCACCACAGCACGGGCTGGCCCTTCGAGTACCATGGGAAGATGCCGTGCTGGTACGCATCGAGTAGTTGTCGCGGATCCAGTTCGGCACTCGCGGCGAGTAGGCCGGGTGCGCCGCTGGCTTCGTCCAGCGCGCGCTCAAGTGGCGGGAACGGATCGTCGGGGCTGAGCCAGGGGACCATAGTGAGATTGGCGTGTCGGCACGGGCGTTGCGCCGCGACGCTGCGCGACGTGTGACCCGCGCGCGGGACTAGCTGTCGCGCAGTGGGCGGAAGATGTCGCCGGTGTGTAGGCCGAAGCCGCCCGCGACGCGATCGGCGAAGTAAAAGCGCAGCGTTTGCCCAACGGTCGGGAACGCGATTTTATCCCAAGGGATATCCGCTTCATCGAATAGCCGTACCTCCAGGCTTTCCTCGCCGGCCTGCACGTCGATGTCGAGCAACCGCGCGAGGTAGAACAGGTGAACCTGGTGCACATGCGGCACATTGAGCAGCGTGAACAGTGTTTGAACCTCGACGCGCGCGCCCGCTTCTTCCAGCGTCTCGCGTGCGGCCCCCTCCGCTGTCGTCTCGCCGATTTCCATGAAGCCAGCCGGCAATGTCCAGTAGCCATAGCGCGGTTCGATCGCGCGGCGGCACAGTAGCACCTTGTTGTCCCAGACCGGGACCGTTCCGACCACGTTACGTGGGTTCTGATAGTGAATTGTATTGCAGTTGTCGCACACGAAGCGCTCGCGGTTGTCGCCGGGAGGCACGCGCAGACTCACCACGTGGCCGCAGACAGAACAAAATTTCATCGATCGAGGGTCGGTGGGACAATGGTGCGCAGTTTAACATCGGGCGCGTGGCCGACATTTGGCGTTTTTGCATCGCCGACGCGCTAGCGCGCCCGTGATCGGCTCGCCTGCGGCACAAATAAAGGCGCGACGAATGTCGCACGGCTGGCGTTGGCACCATGAATGGGCGCGAGCATCCCATCATCGGATTGTGATCCGAGCCGTATCGATTAGACTGCGGCTTGGGTGATGAAAAAATATCTAGAGATAGGTGCTGCTGGGTAAACGATGTTTTGAATGCGGCTCATGATGATGCGTCGCATGAACTTCGTTACGCTCAAGACAATGACCACCACCGTGACCACGGGGCCGCCTATGGCGGGTCATCAGATCGGCGCGCGTGACTGAGATATAGCGGTATTCATTCCAAGGTCCCATCAGCGATGGACAGGGCCTTGTCGCTTCTCCGTTCATCGCCGGCTTGGCAGGAAAACTCAATGCAATCGTATTCCATCCGCCGTGCCCTGCTGATCGTCGACAGGCAGTGGGGATGGTTCTATGGCTGGAAAACCTTATGTCACTGCGGAAACGGATACGGTTTTTGATCAAACGCGCCCGAACTGCTTTTGCGGCATCAGATTGGCGCAATGGCTTGCCGAATCCAGCATCGGCGAGTTGGTCCTCGCCAAGATGAAGAAAGCAAAAATCCCGGGTTTCGTGCGAAATCCGGGATTTTCGAAAAAATGATTTGGTTGCGGGGGTAGGATTTGAACCTACGACCTTCGGGTTATGAGCCCGACGAGCTGCCAGACTGCTCCACCCCGCGTCCGTCGAAGAATTAAATTATACACAGGTCCGTTCTGCGGTGCAAGGATGTGCAGCGCGCAATGTCAGTGCAGCATCAGACTGCCTGGTTCGCGAATGCACCGCGCAGCGCCGCCATGCCGCTAGAATGATGGCTTATGCGAGAGCCTGCGACTTCATCGGCTTCATCTTGGCCGGCCTTGCCGACTTCTTATTTACCGGCGGCGTGGCTGGCCGGACTCATTGCCCATGGACATCACTCGAGACCTGCAGCACATTGTCCTTCAGGAAAAGACGCTCGTCGCGCCACGCTTTGACACGGATTTTGGATGGCAGCTCGGCGCATACTTGCATGAGCTCGCCAAGGCGAGGGCGCATGCGGTCGCGATCGACGTGCGCACCTTCGGCCATCCGGTGTTTTACTGCGCGTTGCAGGGGGCGACACCGGACAATGCGCGGTGGGTGCGCCGCAAGAGCAATACGGTGGAGCATTTCCGGCGTAGTTCTTACGCGGTGGGCCTGCGCCTTGCACAGTCTGGCGCCACGCTGGCCGACAAGTATGGCCTGTCGTGTGCCGATTACGCCTCGCACGGCGGCGCGTTTCCATTGGCCGTGCATGGCGCGGGCGTGATCGGTTCGGTGACCGTGTCGGGCCTTGCACAACGCCAGGACCACGAACTCGTGGTGGAAGCGCTGTGTGCGCTGCTCGGGCACGATTACAGCGGATTAGCGTTGCCGCACGACTGAATTGGCGTCCCGCTATCGGCCGACTTGGCTGGCCATGCCGTGGCTCGCTAAAATAGGAATCCACGTCCGATTCCCGAGGCTGGCATGCAGATTGATTTTCCCGCTGAAGCCGGAGCGTACCGCGACAACAACCTAACCGTGGAGTTCGATGCCATTGTCAATGGCGAACGGGTACGCTGCGCCATCTCCGTTGAAGCCCTGGAGGATCACTTCGGTGTTGTATCGAACGATCGCGACGGTTGGATCCGCGCGTTCGACCGGGGCCGCGCGCGTATCCTCGACACAGCGCGCGAGCATTTGAAGCGCTGCGACGGACACCCGATACTGCTCAAGAGCGGTCATTTCCGTCCTGGTGACGTGTCACGGGGCTGACCAGCGCGAACCGGCGGGCCGCACGTTGGCCCCGCTGGCTCTGGACGATCCGCTCCGGACGATTCGCCGTGTCGCTGTCGCGGCCCGTCGCATCGTCGTGCTGTGCGGTGGCGACGGCGTTTCGGCCTTGCTTGCGCGTGCTTGTGTGCCGCAGGCGGTTTATGACGGCTTGTCACTGTCCGTCATGAACGCGCGCATGAACACCAGCGTGCCGAATCCCCATATCGCGTTGACGACGAAACTAAACGCGAGGCGTGGCAGCATGTTGCCGCTTGGCCAGATACCGCGGATTGGATCGAGCACGAACACCGTCGTTGCGGTCAGCACGACGCCACCGAACACGAATGAGCCGAGCCACGGCGCAGGCCGTTGCGGACCTACGCGCAGCAGCCACGCCAGTACGATGCCCCATAGCGCGCCGAGCAGCGCGGTGAGCAGGAACTCAGGGACGCCGAGGGGCGCGAACGGCGTGGTCGAGAACGGCAATTGGTCGGTCAATTCGGCCGCGTGCAGCAACGCGATCGTTGCCTCATGAAAAAACAGTACGGCGAGAAAGCCGGCAATGAACGGCAAAATGACGCTTTGCATGGTGGGATTCGTAGACGGCAGGCGCGTGCTTGCGCGCTCAGGATGTTCATTATAGTGACCTCACGTGGGGGCCGCGCCATATTACGAATTGGCACAACTAAAACTGAAAAAATAGACTGAGGCTACCCCCAAATCAGTGCCGTTCTAAAGTGGAAATTTCCGGCTCTTCGGGGTGGG